>CAZAVY010000159.1:0-2646 GCA_964488685.1 uncultured Gammaproteobacteria bacterium | reverse complement strand
TGAACGCTAGAGGGAATTCCTACCGTTACTTCGACCATAAAGTTGAGCCGAATCTAAACCTTTTTTAACCGGAGTCAGCCGTGGTAGATAAAACCTTTGAAGCCCCGGGTCCTGGAACCTGGATACTGGATGGAACCCATTTTGCCAGACCATTGTCGCTATACGCTGCGGCGATCATTCCCGATCCTTTGCTAAACGGATTCAAGGCGGGTACCGAGCGCTATGGCGTATTATTTAGCCATCTCCGGGGAACCATCATTCATGGATTTTATTATTCAAAAATGATTCATGCCTTTGTGCCGGAAGATGCGCCACCCGGGCCGATTCCAGAAGGTTTCTTCGAGCAACCGGAACTCGTCGCCCGAATCGCGAATGGCAAAAAGGCGATCGAGAACAAGTTATGGCGCGAAGATCTAAGGCGCTGGGACGACGAAGTAAAACCTGACTCGATTCGGCGAAACAGGAAATTGCAGAGCTTGCAAATTGAAACGCTGGATACCAAAGCATTGTCAGGACACTTGGTCGACTGTTTCGAAAATGTAAAAGAGATGTGGTATCGGCATCATGTTTTTACCATACCGTCGATCCTTCCCACCGGACTTTATCTCGCAAACGTTTGCGAATGGACCGGTGTCCCCGTTGGGGAAGCGCTGGGTCTATTAAAAGGGTCTTCGCCGATTTCGTTGGGAGTAGCCCGAAATGAGCTCCGTTTGATTGCGAAGCATTTACAAAAAGCAAGTATCGATTCGGACATGGCTAAAGGTCGATCCGCCGATGAAGTCTTGCAGGCGCTTCGTTCGATGCCTGATCCGGTTGGATCTGCGGTTGAGGATTTCCTTGAAATCGTCAGTTACCAACTGATCTCCGGTTACGACATTACTGAACAATACGCACTGGAAACACCGGAAGTTCTGATCGCCGGTGTCTTCACTGTGCTGGAAAAACTGGATACTCCTGACGCCCGGCAGGATGTGGATCAACAACGCTACCACGTCATTCGCGACAAGGTACCCGCTGCACACCAGACGCAATTCGATTCTCTGTTGCAGGAGGCTCGATTTATAAACCGGCTGCGAGACGAGCGTGGAGTCTATAACGAAGGCAAGGCCTTCGGTTTAGCCCGACGCGCCGTGCTGGAAGCGGGTAAACGACTTCATGCACAAGGGCGTTTGCATCAGGCATCGGCACTTGTGCACGCGTCGCATGACGAAATGCTGGCAATGTTGCGCGGGGACATTGGTCCCGGTGAAGCGGAGTTGCAACAGCGGGAAGACTGGTCTCGAAGCAAGTCCAGCGACGATGTACCGCAGTTTCTGGGGCCGCCGCCGGAACCGCCACCGCCTCTGGAAATCTTCCCCGGGGATGCGCGTCCGGTGCAGGCCGGGATTGCTGCGGCATTTGGCAATATTATGGATGTTCCGTTACCTGAAACCAAACCCGTAGGCATCGTCGAAGGTTTTCCCGTCAGCCCCGGTGTTTACGAAGGATGCGCGCGTCTGATTAACAACCCATCGGATTTTCACCGCTTGCAACAGGGGGATGTTCTGATTTCGAAAAATACCTCGGCAAGTTTCAATGTGGTGCTCCCCATGCTGGGTGCCATCGTCACCGATCGTGGCGGTCAACTCTCCCACGCTGCCATTGTCGCCCGGGAATACGGCATTCCCGGGATTGTAGGCACGCGAAACGCAACCCGCGTTATCCCCGATGGCTCGAAGGTACGTGTCGACGGTACCGCGGGTACGGTGGAGGTGCTCTCATAAAACTGCTGCCGTTGATCGAAGCGGAAGGCGAGCTGGATTTTGGCGGGAAATCGGCCAACCTCGGAAAAGCGTTGCGCGCTGGTCTGACGGTGCCACCGGGTTATGCCTTGAGTCATGATTGGGTGGATGTTTTTATACGCAACGATGACTCGCTGCTTGAGCAGCTGAGTACGGCATTCGCGCAAATGGAAAAGCCGATCGCGGTACGTTCCTCGGCGATCGGTGAAGACTCGGAAGGCGCGAGCTTTGCCGGTCAACACCTCAGCGTTTTAAACGTCACAAGCTTTGCGCATTTAAGGACGGCCATTGTGGAGGTGGCCGGGTCGGCCTTAAAGACGTCAGCCCAATCCTATCGGGAAAGGCTCGACGTCGAGGGTGCGCCGCGCATGGGCATTGTTCTGCAGCAGCTTTTCAATTCCGAGGCTGCCGGTGTCATGTTCACGCGAAATCCACTCAACGGTTCGGAAGAACGGGTGATTGAAGCGGCCTGGGGTTTGGGTGAGGTCGTGGTCGCGGGCCTGGTGATTCCCGATTATTACCGTTTGAGTCCTGCCGGGGAAATTCTGCAGTGCAGGATCGGAGAAAAGGACATCGCGCTACGCCTCCTGGCACAGGGTGGAACCGAAGAAATCGAGGTTCCGACTGAGCGTGCCAATATGCGAATACTCGGTGACGCCGATCTGCAAGACCTGCATCAACTGGCGCTGCTATGCGAGTCGGTATTTGGCTCGGATCTTGATATCGAGTGGGGTCTGAATCAGGACGGCTTTGTCCTGCTTCAATGTCGCTCCATTACGACATCCGGCACATAAAGAGAAAACGGCATTTGAATCGGGGGGGGGGGGGGGGGGGGGGGGGGGGGGGGGGGGGGGGGGGGGGGGGG
>CAZAVY010000158.1:0-2706 GCA_964488685.1 uncultured Gammaproteobacteria bacterium | reverse complement strand
AGGTCGCGGCAATCGCCATTACGACCTCAGGCTTAATCGTCGGCTGTCAGCAAAGCTCGACCGACGATATGGCTACCGAAATGGCTATGGAAGAAGAATGCCAGGGTGCAACCCCCGAGGTTCGAAACGCCATTTATGCAGCGAAATTGAAAAATGCCCGTGCTAGAAATCTCGGCGCCGAGTGGGAAGAAAACGCGAAGATAATTGCCGAAGCCGAGCAAGCGGCCGAAGATTGTCAGAACGTGCGCGCCAAGATCCTGGCTAACAAAGCTGAAGATGCGGCGGCTGACGCGATCGCCGCGATGCAAGGTGAAACCATGGCCGAGCCGATGGAAACTGAAATGGCAGCCGAGTCTCCCTATCTTGGTGAATACCTCGTTGTCAGTGGCGACAATTTGTGGTCCATCTCCGCACAGGACAGCATATTCGGCAATCCGTTCCAATGGCCGCTAATCTATAAAGCCAACTCGGGTCAGATAAAAGATGCCGATCTGATTTACCCAGGTCAGTATTTTTACATCCCGAAAGCCCAAGGTACCGATCGTGCCGACGCGATTGAGCATGCCAGGAATCGTGGTGCCTGGACTGTCGGTGAAGCCGAAGCCTCCGATCTGGATTACCTGGCCCAATAGCGTATCACTCGCTAGACGAAAGCCCGCTTGTCGCGGGCTTTTTTTTAGATGTTACGGGCTTGCGATGGTAACGGCTTGATATACTCCTTGCCAGGTATGCTGATTCTGGATAAACCCCGGGTTTTAATCGATTTGAGTGTTGATTGTCTGATTTTATGAAAAGAATTCTGATGGCCCTGTTGTTATTGCTTGCCGTGCCGATAGCGGCGTTGGCGGTGGATATGCCATTAACCGACTTGGAGGGAAACAAAAGTAACCTGGCCAGTTACCAGGGTAAGTGGGTCGTGGTGAACTACTGGGCGACCTGGTGCCCCCCCTGCATCATCGAGATGCCCGAGCTTCAGGCCTTCCATGATAAACATTTCGAAAATAAAGCGATGGTCGTCGGCGTCAACACGGAGCTGATCGGCAGGCAACAGTTGCAGGAATTCCTCGAAGATTATTTCATTACCTATCCAATTTTCGTTTCAAAACCGACTCAGCAATCAGAATTAGGCTTGATTCCCGGTTTGCCCACCACCTTCCTGGTAAACCCGCAGGGCAAAGTGGTCGCGCGACAGGTCGGTCCGGTGACGCAGGCGATGCTCGAGCAGTTCATTCAAAATTGGCAGCCGCAGTAACAAAATTACATGGTTTTGTATAGCCGGCGATATAATATTGTCGCCGGGTTAATAAGATGCAAGTCTGCCAATTCCTGCTAATATGCAGTAGAAATTACGATAAGATTAAAACGTGACTAAACCCGCCTGTACCCTGGACTGGATACTCGATAGACTGGTATCGCAGGATATTGTCGAACAGGAAAAAGCCAGTCTGGTTTCATCGCTGGTATCCGAAAAAGACAGAAAAAGTCTGCATCCACTCGAAATTCTTGCCCACCGGGAGTGGAGCAATAAATCTCGCCCTAAACAAATCTTAACGCTCGATATGCTTACCGATTGGCTTGTCGAGCAGTCCGGACAAACCCGATATCACTTCGATCCGTTGAAAATGGACGTTGGCTCCTGCACCTCGATCATGTCTTATGCCTATGCGTCGCGTTTCAACATTCTTGCGGTGGAGGTTTCTGACAACAAAGTAGTGATCGCGGTTACCGACCCTTACAACATGGAATGGATGGAGGAGCTGGAGCGAATTGTTAACAAGCAAATTACCACAGTACTGGCGAATCCACAGCAGCTGAAAAACTACCTGGTTGAGTTCTATAGTGTCAGTAAGGCAATGGAAGGTGCCGGTAACAAGTCGTTTGGCGAGTTACCGAATAGTATCCAGAATCTTGAACAACTTATCGAACTTGGCAAGACCGGCAAGGTAGACGCAGAGGACCAGCATATAGTCAGCATTGTTGACTGGCTAATGCAATACGCGTTTAGCCAACGAGCCAGTGATATCCATATCGAACCTCGACGCGAGCAGGGCAATGTACGGTTTCGAATCGATGGTGTCATGCACCAGGTTTATGAAATTCCAGCCAATATCACAGCTGCGGTGGTGAGTCGTATCAAGATTATGGGGCGTCTCGATGTTGCCGAGAAACGCAAACCACAGGATGGGCGCATCAAAACGCTTTCACCTGATGGCGTAGAGATCGAGTTGCGCCTGTCGAGCATGCCGACCGCTTTTGGCGAGAAATTAGTTCTGCGGATATTTGACCCTGAAGTACTGGTGAAAAACTTCGCCGCGCTGGGTTTCGAGAAGAGTGAATCGGACACCTGGAACAGCATGATCGCGCGCCCCTATGGCATCATTCTGGTCACGGGTCCAACGGGTTCGGGGAAAACTACCACGCTTTATACCAGTCTTAAGCATCTGGCCAAACCCGAGGTGAACGTCTGCACGATTGAAGATCCGATCGAACTGGTTGAACCCAGTTTCAACCAGATGCAGGTACAGCATAACATCGATCTGGATTTTGCGACCGGGGTCAAGACCCTGTTACGCCAGGATCCGGATGTAATTATGGTAGGCGAAATACGCGACCTGGAAACCGCTGAAATGGCTGTACAGGCCTCGTTAACCGGCCATCTGGTTCTTTCGACCTTGCACACTAACGACGCACCATCGGCTATTGCGA
>CAZAVY010000157.1:0-2754 GCA_964488685.1 uncultured Gammaproteobacteria bacterium | reverse complement strand
GCTAACCGACCGGGTGCGAACCTGGCGTGACCACTGGCCATCGGTGCTACCCTTGCCGCATCCCAGCCCCAGAAACAACCGCTGGCTAAAGCAAAACCCCTGGTTTGAGGTCGAGCTGTTACCTGAATTAAAATCCAGGGTAGCTCAAATTCTCCAGGGTTAACAAGGTTCCAGACCTCGACCAATCCAGCATCCTGATACTTCAGGCAGGAAACTTTACCTCGGGCGCCTTCGATGAATTTGAAATCATGTGCCGAGATCGCGATGCGCTGGTAAACGCACTGCATGCTTCCGCTGCCTACATCGTTTACAGCGATAATCGGGACGGCATGCTGCATAGGTCTGAAATGTCCCGCCGTTCGCGCATTTTTGAACTCTGGGCGGCGCTAAAATACCTGGGCAGATCGGGGCTTGAAGAACTGGTTAACGGCTACATCTTCGCACCCTGCAATTCGCGCAGGAACTCGAGCAACAGGGATTCGAAATCCTGAACGATGTCGTCTTTAACCAGGTATTGGTAGCCTGCGGCAGTGCTCGGGTAACTGCCGAGACCATCCAGAATTTTCAACAATTCGGTGAATGCTGGGTTATCAACGGCCCGGAATTTTGACAACAAACTCCTGATCGCTATAACCGTGCTTCGAGTCCCGGGCACGGATTTTCACCTGGCTGAGGTCATCTGGAATCAGCACAGCCGACAACGATCGCGTGAACGGTTGTTCGTTGACATGCGGATGATGCAAAACCCGGGATTTCAACAACTGGTTATCGAGCGTCAACACCTCCCATAGGTTCGCGTAATGATCCCAGCCCTGGTCGGCATGTTCGAGCGTGACCGAGAAAGTGCAGCTGGTAGAACATTCGACACTTACCTCGACAATGCTAACCTCGCCGGCATAACTGGCCGGAGCCAGTAACAGTAATACGGCCAACAAGTGTTTCATCTGTATAACCTCCGTTTATTCATATGGGTGACCACAGTTCCAGCAAATCTGGAATGAAGCATCGTTGTGTTCCTGGCAACCCCGACAAAACCAGGATCCGGTCTCATTGCCGGTCAGAATACCCTGCACGATTTCCTCTGCCCGTGCCATCCACGATTCATCTTCGATCCACAGCTCGGGCCAGGTATCGAAGGTGGCCAGGTCGCCAACACCACCGGCAGCATATTCATTGACCACTATGGTCTCGATGCCTTCCCCCTGCAATACGTTTTTTATATTGAAAACGATCATCCGGTTTTCGTGGGTGAATATCTTCTTCATCAACAACGAGAATTCTTAACCAGCTCGTAAGCAGCCTTGATCTGTTGGGTCTTTTCGGTCGCGTCCCGTATCATCTGTTCAGGCAAGCCCTTGGCAACCAGTTTGTCCGGGTGGTGCTGAGACATGAGTCGACGATAGGTCTTTTTGAGCGCTGTATCGTCCACAGCCTCATCGACACCCAGCAGTTGGTAGGCATGCTTCAATGATGATTTCACCGTGGTTGGGTCATATGCGCCGTGCCCGAAGCCGGCACGCAGCATTTCTTCGAGACGCTCCAGTTGCGAGACAGAAATACCCAGATGTCCGCAAATACCGATCAATGCCTCTTTTTCGGCCGGATGCATAACGCCATCGGCATAGGCCGCTTGCAACTGAATTTCGAGAAACATCTGAATCAAAGTGGTACGTCGATGGATTTCGCGTCGAAACTGCTCCATCACTTCATCGATCGGAAAGTTATTCGACTTGCCTTCGCTGAACAATTTCTTGGCCGAGTTTCGCATTTCAATACTGAGACCAAGGCGATTCATGACGGCCTCGACAAGTTGAATTTCATCCCGGGTAACCTTGCCATCCGCCTTGGCGATATAACCCATCACCGAAAAGGTAGCGGTGAAAAATGCCGCCTGAATCCGCTCCTGGTCCGCACCCAGTCCAGCCTGACCCAGGTTACCGCGGCCCCGATCAAAACTATGTCCGAAGGCGATACCCATCAACGCGCCGAGAGGCCCGCCAATCATGAATCCAAATGCGCCGCCGAGGGCTTTTCCCCACCAGGACACGGTTAGTGACCCATCGGCATGGTAATGACGGAGACGGTGACAGGTGAAGCGGTTAGTTGATAGGTCATTGGAGTTCCGGTTTACGAAGTAACAGCAGGCGATAGACTTTGAATCGCGCGAAATTTTCTCCGTTGCGTTCGCCGCTCAGATACTTGCGATTAATTTTTCTGATTTTCTTGCGAAATTTCCAGCGTAAAAATTTTGTCAGCCATGGACGATTTCTTGCGCAGGCGTAGGCAATCAAATTGAAAGTCGGCAACAGCAGCTCACGCCCCATTTGATCGACTATATCGAGGTTAGGTGCGGTTTCACGAGTGATATCCTGGTCCACCAGCACTTCCAGTTGCGACTGTTGTATTGCACTCATAAACTTGTCAATCGGGTGCCCGCCACCAATTACCGATCTGCCCCTGGCATTGGATTTAAAAAAATCGCAAATCAGTATATACCCTCCCGGGTTCAAAAGCTGTTGGGCATCTTCGAGTACTGTTTTCAGTGTGATGTATTGAAAACTTTCACTGAACATAACCAGGTCGTACTTTTCATCAGCGGGAAAAGTAATATCTTCAAAACGCCCCTGGTGAATTTTAAAATCGTCACCGGCCTGTTTTAATGCGGCTTCTGACAGCAGCGGGCTCGGAGAAATACCCTCGACATGATAGCCTCGAGCCAACAATTCGCTCGCCACTCCGCCAGCGCCACATCCG
>CAZAVY010000156.1:0-2827 GCA_964488685.1 uncultured Gammaproteobacteria bacterium | reverse complement strand
TCATCTTCGAAGAACCTGGATTTCGGCATGCGCCGGAATGACGGATTTGAGGATACTTACCCACTAATTTTTCCGATGAGCCAAATCTTAAATGTTTAATAAAAAAGTCTATCGAAAGGCTCATTTAGGTCTACTAAACTGCGCTTCCGATGGAATATTTTTTAACGTCTACGCAGCGCTCGCGGCACTCAAAAAGCAAAAAAACGCCGTAAATCCGGCAAGGGATCATATGTTCAAAATGACGGTTATCCAAATTTACATCTGACGCTGAACTAAAGTTGCATGAATTTCGGTGCAACTACACTACTTTGGCACTGGCGATTTTTTTGTAGCGCTGTTCCAAAGCCGCCTGTCGATTCATAGCTTGGGGGTTCAGGTCGAAATCTGCTGGAATTTCCGCTTCGAAATGACGAAATCGGTCCTCGCCGCGCACCAGTATTGCGCTGTCACCGGCCTGCTTGGTTTGTTGTACCTTAGGTGCCAGATATTGAATGTTCAAACCGATGCGACGGTCACTGCTGATATTCGGCATCAAGGATGCCTGGTCGATTACGGTTGTAGTTTCTCGAGCCACTTGTTCCAGGGCGCGATTCACCCGGCAATCATTGCATAGCCATCGTCGCCTGGATAAACTTTATCGCCGGCGACGAGCGCCGCCTGGTAACGTGAGCTTTGTAAAAAATCAGGAAAATGGCGCAGGTAGTCGACGCTGATATCCAGAGCCAGATCCGAATAGGCTTGATCGTAGCGGGCGATATCCGCACTTCTCATGTCCCAGCTTGCGAAATCGGTTTGCATCGGATTGACGGTTTCATCGAGCGGCGTTGGACCGATCCACAGTACCTCCGAGATCAAGCTTGCCCCGGCCACCCAATGCCTTCGCTATCGTTGCAACCCAGGGTTATGCTGTCGCCGAAGCAGAAAATTCGATCAAAATTCATTACCGACCCTGGAAATACCGCCACGATTTTCAGCTTCAAATAGTCTTCGTCGCGGTAACCGTAGGCACGCCGTTGCAGAACCAGCGTGACGAGGTGAGGAGGGGTCTTGACCATGAATTGTGACCGGTGGGAGGCAGTAAGCAGTGGTCACGTTCCGGAAAGATTTACAAGAACCCGGAAGCGTGAGCGCCGACCCTTTTTTTTACGCCGGTTGAGGTGATGTGCATAGGGTCAAATGAGCGAGAAATGCCGATCAATCGGATTGTTATTTGGGGCAGGTGGCATCCACATCATAGCCGAGCGCGTAATAATCGCTCCAGACTTTTTCGCTTTTGTAGGGTTCGCCTTTCCAGATACTGAATTCAACCCCTTCCGAAGTGGCGCAATCAAAATAAACATACTTGGCATCGCTGTGATTGATGTCGAGAATTTCCGCATCGGTTCGGTTGTCTGAGCCTGATCGGTGCAACACACCGACGGCCAGCGCCACTGGTCTGGGGGTCGGGATGGAATAGAAAAAATTTCCAGCTGTAATATTGGCAGTTGCTCGATCTTCTGTGAGTGCGTAGCAATCCCCTTCGGTCTTGGCTGGTCCGGTGACTATTGAGCGGACAATTTTTTGTGGATCGTCCAGCCGGACAATAGTTACTCCTGTTCCAGGTTTGATGTCCGGTTGTTTCAAAGCAATGCAATTACCATGCATCCAGCCGATATTGGCCGTCGAAGAAGCCGCGACGTTTACTGGAAACAGAATTCCGCTCAAATACCCGGCCCAGAACCGCCATGGTAACCACACTCATTAAATTTTTCACATTATCTCCCATTGTGAGACCAGTGCGGTGCATCTTTCAATATTTTCTTTACGCCATATGATTCACCAACGGTATGCAGCACCGTATTATTTTTAACGACTGACATGTAGGTGACGTCAACACTAGTGCCGTCTTTCTTTTTTACCGAAATTTTTCCGGTCCAGGAAATGGTCATATCAACCGTCGTTCCACTCACGTGGGTGGAATTGAGCGCGGGGGCAGAAATACTTTTCGGGGGAACAGCAAGATTGAATCCTTCCACCATGGCTTTGGCACCGGCTTTGCTCTGTGCCAGATTTCCGTGGTCCCAAATGATTGGCACGCCGGCCAACGGTGCGGCGTCTTCCGGTTTGCACTTGTCCAGATGAATTTTCCACGACCAGTGAAACAGGTACGCCCGCTTCGCGTGGCACTTGGTGGCGGAGACAGAAACCGTAGCGCCGGCATCTTTCAAGGCTTTCACAAATTCGTCGACTTTGGTCTTAAATCCAGCATCAAGCGATGACACGGTTTCGCTGACATTACCCGATACGATTTGTTGGAGAACATTGGTTTGCAAATTGTCAACGGGGTTATCAATCACGACAACCGGTGGAATGGTATCAACGGTGAAATCAACTTCCGCCGAATTCGAGATTTGTCCGTCGGTATCCTCTACCGTGGCACCGATCGTTATCGCGCCTTCGGGTAGCGAACTGTTCGGCGTGCATTGTGTCGAGGTCTGATCCCCTATACAGGTGTTTGCGAGCGTATTCGAGTCCAGTGTCAGTTCGATGCTATCGGTGTCGATGGTGCCGTCACTGCTATAGTCCAGCTGAATCGTTTGCTGGTCATTGTTGGTAAAACTATTGTTGGTTGGATTACCGATGCTCAAAATCGGTGGATCCACTGGATCACCCGGGTAGAATGGCCCGAAATTACTCGCCACATCCGGCGCCTGATAATTGATCGTGGCTTCGCTGTTGGTAGTAATGCTCGTCGCCGAGATGGTTCCAATAATATTTGTTTTATAACCCAGAGTAACGGAACCTTCAGAATAAATAATGGCGTTAATCCTGGCTTCGCTACTCGTTT
>CAZAVY010000155.1:0-2841 GCA_964488685.1 uncultured Gammaproteobacteria bacterium | reverse complement strand
ATACCAAAAGCAATAGCTGATTACTTTCACAGTCTCGCAAGCGGGGATCTTGCAACGCCTTGCTATTTCACAAGTAAACTTTGACTCAGTTATCCAACAGGATATCGCGTACCTGCTGATACTTTTGCTGGGTTCTGGCGATGATTTCAACCGGCAGCGGTGGTGCCGGTGGCGTTTTGTCCCAGTCCAGGGTTTCGAGGTAATCTCGTACGAATTGTTTGTCGTAACTCGGCGGACTGATGCCGACACGGTATTCATCTGCGGGCCAGTAACGCGACGAGTCCGGCGTCAGGATTTCATCGATCAACACCAGTTCATCATTGTCATCGACACCAAATTCAAACTTGGTATCGGCAATAATAATACCTCGTTCGCGAGCGTAGTCCGCGGCCTGGCGGTAGAGTTGGATGCTAGTGGTTTTGATCCGGTTGGCCTTGTCGGCGCCAATTCTGGCGATAACTTCATCGAAGCTCACGTTCATATCGTGATCGCCGATCTCGGCCTTGGTCGAGGGTGTGAATACTGGTTCGGGTAACCGGTCCGCCTGTTGCAATCCTGTCGGCAATTTGATACCGCAGATTTCACCGCTCAACTGGTAATCTTTCCAACCGGAGCCGATGACATAACCCCGTACTATCGCCTCTACCGGAAGGGTTTTTAGGCGTTTGACGATGATCGAGCGATGCTTGAGTTGCCGGTAGTCTTCGGCACTGACAAAGTCACCCAAATCAAGTTGGCTCAAATGATTGGTGACCAGGTCGGCGGTTTTTGCGAACCAGAAGTTTGATACCTCGGTCAACAGTTCACCTTTGCGTGGTATCGGTTCGGCGAACACGACGTCGAACGCGGACAAGCGATCGGTGGTTACGATCAGCATATGGGTATCATCGATCGCGTATAGGTCGCGCACCTTACCCCTTGCGATCAGTTCGAGGTCGTCGATTCTGGTCTCAAAAATTGCATTCTCGCTCATTGCCGCTTCCGGAATTATCAGCCCGCGAATCATAGCATGCAGCCCAGCGGGGAATAGTCAAATCAGGGTTAAATTTTTACCGGGTTTTACGTTATAATCGTTCGCTTTTTTGGGACAACCCGGAGCAAGTATGTCGAAACCAAAAGTGGCGGTCGTCATGGGCAGTGCCAGCGACTGGCCGGTTATGCAAAGCGCAACCGAATATCTCGAACAATTCGGCGTCGATTATCTGACGCAGGTCGTTTCAGCGCACCGCACGCCGGATATGCTGGCCGAGTTTGGCAAGGCGGCGCGTACCAGGGGGCTCTCCTGCATCATTGCCGGTGCCGGCGGTGCCGCACATCTGCCGGGCATGCTCGCTGCCAACACTACCATTCCGGTGCTTGGCGTGCCGGTGCCAAGCGCGCATCTGAAGGGTCAGGATTCGCTGTATTCGATAGTGCAGATGCCCAGGGGCGTGCCGGTGGCAACCTTTGCAATCGGCGAGGCGGGTGCGACCAATGCTGCATTGTTTGCTATTTCGATTTTGGCGAACAGTGACCCGGTGCTGGCGAAAAAGCTTGAAGATTTTCGCAATCGGCAACGCGATTCGGTGCTCGAAATGACCCTGCCGCCCGCCGAATAGAATGGCGATACTTCCTCCAGGCAGGCTGGGTATGCTCGGTGGCGGGCAACTGGGACGCATGTTTGTCACCGCAGCCCGAACCATGGGCTACGAAGTGGTCGTGCTTGATCCCGACCCGAATAGCCCGGCGGGGAGGCTCGCGAGCGAGCATATCGCAAAAGACTATGACGATACCGACGCACTTGATTACCTTGCCCGGCACTGCGCCGTGGTAACCACCGAGTTTGAAAATATTCCCGCGCTTACCTTGGCCTACCTGGCTAAATCGGTGGCGGTGCATCCTTCGGCGAACGTGTTGCATATAGCGCAACATCGAATACTGGAAAAAGAATTCTTCCGCCAACAGGGATTGGATACTGCCGATTTTATCGCCCTGGAAAATCAGAGTGACCTGAAGGTGGCGCGTAACTTCGCGTATCCGGCGATCCTGAAAACAGCGACGCTTGGTTACGACGGCAAAGGCCAGGTAGCTTGCCAGGGTTTTGATGATCTGGAGTCGGCGTTCGAGCAGGTCGGTAAAAAGCCCTGCGTGCTAGAGCAGCGCATCGACCTCGCTTGCGAGGTTTCGGTGGTGCTGTGCCGTTCTCTTGAAGGCGCCGTAAGCTGTTTCCCGATCGCAGAAAATAGCCATGCCAACGGCATTCTCGACGTGACACTGGTGCCGGCATCGATTTCAACCGAGTTGGCTGAGCAGGCCATCGTCGCCGCGACCCGAATTGCAAATGGACTCGACTATTGTGGCGTGCTCGCGATCGAGTTCTTTGTCTCGACCGACGACCAACTGTTGGTCAACGAGATGGCGCCGCGTCCGCACAATTCGGGTCACTACACGCTGGATGCCTGCGTCAGTTCACAGTTCGAGCAACAACTGCGCATGGTCTGTGGTTTGCCGGCGGGATCCTGCCATCTGTATTCGCCGGTAGCGATGTGGAATGTGCTCGGTGATATCTGGCCGGAAGGCGGCATTCCCGAGTGGGATGCAGTGTTGAAATTTGAATTGGCGAAGTTGCACCTGTACGGCAAGAGCGAAGCCCGGGTGGGGCGCAAGATGGGGCATATCAATTGTCTCGGTAAAACCCTCGGCGATGCCAAATCGCTGCTCGCGAAAATCCGCGACATCCTGGTTTAAGAGTCATTCCCCCGCGCCCCTTTCCACCTTCCCCGCGCTATTAAGTCATCCCCGCGAAAGAGACTGTGAAAGTAATCAGCTATTGCTTTTGGTATAATACAGGAATAGTAAAAT
>CAZAVY010000154.1:0-3083 GCA_964488685.1 uncultured Gammaproteobacteria bacterium | reverse complement strand
GCCGCGCGTAAACAAAGTAAATGAGGTGAAACATGGGTTTTGGTGGAATTAGTATTTGGTCGCTATTGTTGATCCTGGCGATCGTGATCTTGTTGTTTGGCACCAAGAAGTTGCGTAATGTCGGCGGAGATCTGGGTGGTGCGATCAGGAGTTTCAAAAAATCGATTAATAAAGATGAAGAAGTCGCTAAGGACTCATCCGAGCCTGAAAGTCAGATTATCGAAGGTAAGGTGAAGGAAGAAGACAAGGTTTGAACCCTGGTTTCAAACCGGCTTTTGCTTAATCCAGCCCTGAAAATTCATAAATCATGCACAATCTCGCTGGTCTATTGATTTCACAAGAAAATTTCCTCGGTCGCTCATAGTCGTGGATACGAGACTGCTTCGAAAATTTCCTGGTGAAGTCACTATTCTGCGCGATCTTTGCGCAGATTTATGAAATATCCGGGCTAGATTCATTATGTTTGACATGGGCTTCACCGAGATGATGCTGATCGGCATCGTCGCACTAATCGTGATTGGCCCCGAACGTTTGCCTGCGGTTGCACGCACCGCTGGTAAATATTTCGGTCGTCTGAAACGATTCATGACCAGCGTCAGGGCAGAGGTCGAGCAGGAATTGCGAGCGGATGAGTTGCGCCAGATTCTCGCCGATCAACAGAAAGAGCTGGACACGATAAAAGATTCGATGAATGTCGTCGGCAAGAAATTCGAAAATGAAATCAATGCAGTCAGCGATGCCGGCGAATCGATCGCGAAAGGTCTCGACGAAACCCCTTCTGACCCGGAGCAAGGCACCAAGCCTGGCGATAACGAGCCCGGGTCTACGCCTGAACCCCAGTCTGCGCCCGAACCTCGGTCAATACCTGAACCCGAACCCGTATCGAAGAATTCGGTCGGCGAATCCAAATCATGACAGAAGAAGATAATACGGATCAGACTGCAAGCGGCAGCCTGATGTCGCATCTGGTCGAGTTGCGTGATCGCGTGGTGCGCATAGTAATCGCGGTGATGGTGTTATTCCTGGGGATGTTTTATTGGGCCAACGATATTTATATCTATCTCGCGGAACCCCTGACGCGGCATTTGCCTGAAGGCGCCAATATGATCGCGATCGATGTCGCATCGCCCTTTCTGACGCCATTTAAACTGGTATTGATGCTCGCAGTATTCATGGCCATGCCGGTTATTCTTTACCAGATCTGGTCGTTCGTGGCGCCCGGGCTCTATGCCACCGAAAAACGTATCGCGGGACCGTTGCTGGTATCCAGCATCCTGTTGTTTTACGCCGGGGTATCTTTTGCCTACTACGTGGTGTTCCCTCTGGTATTTAGTTTTTTCACCAGCGTCGGCCCGGAAATCGTCAACGTATCGACCGATATAGGCCGATATCTTGATTTCGTGCTTGCGCTGTTTTTCGGTTTCGGGCTTGCCTTCGAAGTGCCGATCGCGACCATAATTCTGGTTGCCCTCAAATTTACGACACCTGAGAAACTTGGCGAAAAACGCCCCTTTGTCATCGTCGGCGCTTTTGTCCTCGGCATGTTGCTAACCCCTCCGGATATAATCTCGCAAGTGCTGCTGGCTCTGCCCATTTGGATTTTGTTCGAAGCCGGCCTGATCGCGTCGAAGATTATCTTCAAGGATCGCGAGCTTGAAGATGAAGATGACGATGAAGATGACGATGAAGACGACGAAGACGACGATGAACTGGTCGCCGAGACGGGGGTCGATACCATGCCGGATCACGAGCCCTTAACCGACGAGAAAATGGAAGCCGAACTCGACCGCGCCGAAGCCGACGAAGACAAGCTCGACAAGTCCTAATCTAATAGACTAAATAAAATCTTCGCAAGTCCGATAACCCGGTTATGAACCGGGGTTCAAACATTGTTATTGTGCTTGCGCTGATCGCGGGGTTGGTGCGCCCTGTCACAGCTTTGGAACTGTTTGGTGTCGACCTCGAATCCACCAATCGGGCCGAACTGCGCAACGCGGTTAAAGCGGCTGGTGTGAAACTGGTGCGTGAAGGCGATGATGAAACGCTGTTTGACGTCTATGACAGTTCGGTTGTGCTGCTCGGATCAAACCGGCTTTACCTTGGATTTGTCGTTCAGAGCCAGGGTTTCGCGTTTGCCGAATACGAATTCGAAGGCTTGAATCCAAAACCGATACTGAGCGATCTCACCCGTAAGTATGGGGTCGCGGAAATTCACAAAGGGCGTTTTGTATCGGACCGAAAGTATCGCTGGCAACGCGATGGTATCGAAATCGAGCTCAGCGGAGACTGGCAAAATTATCGAATTCGGCTCAGTTATATCCATCCTGAAAATATGGCCGAGTTGCGAGCCGAACAATCTGGCGTCGACGCTCCGGACCGAGGGCCTGCAGAAGGAATATCACTTTACTAATTTACCCGCCGATAAATAATGTCGTTGATTTAACCAGTACCGCCTGTCGCAGCATTGAATCCGTTTGTCCCCGGCAACCGCGAATTCCCGGTGAATACCCACAACTTGGCTAGACTTTAACTGTTTAACTGAAACCTGCAATATAATGAACATAACCGGACCCACCAACGCCCAGTACCCGACTGCCGATGCTGCCCATAGTGCGGAACAGGGCATTAGTGAGCAGTTGACCCGTCTGGATCAAAATGTCGCTGATGTGGCGCGCGCAGAAAGCAGCGATTCTTTTGCTTCGGGTTCGCGCGATCGAGCCCTGGTCGAGCAGAATGAAATCGTTCGTGCAGTGCGTGCCAATGCCAGATCCCTCGAGGTCGCCAACCAGGCGATCGGAACTATTATCGATATCAAAGTCTAAACGCCCACGGGATTGAATCGGGTACAGGGTTGTTAACCCCGATCAGGTTTTACGGTATGATTCGGTATATCAGTTCGAAGTTTCAAATACCCAATACCCAATGACCAATAATTCCTGGGCGCTGCGCCGTCCTACGCTGCTTATAATTCTAGATGGCTTCGGAATCAACCCTGATCCTGCCGACAATGCGATTGTTCAGGCCGACACGCCCAATTTCGATCGTTACTTCTCCGCTTATCCGATGACAACTCTGCAGGCTTC
>CAZAVY010000153.1:0-3125 GCA_964488685.1 uncultured Gammaproteobacteria bacterium | reverse complement strand
CCTTCCTGGCGCAGGTAACTCTCACCCTGCGGGTCCATGACATGGGGCAGTTCCTGCTCGTGCTGAACCACCTCAGGGATGGAATCGGTTGCAAAATACTGATGTTCCATTGGATGCAACGGCAGGTAAACACCCGCCATGGCACCGACTTCTCGCGCCCACAAGCCAGCCGCGTTAACCAGATGCTCGGCTACGATAGTGCCCTGCTCGGTAACCACATCCCAGCCACCATCCGCGCGCTGGCGGGTTTCCAGAACCCGGTTTCTTAGGACAATTTCGGCGCCCTGCATCTGCGCCGCCCTGGCATAGGCGTGCGTGGTGCCGGACGGATCGAGGTGGCCGTCGAGCGGATCGTAAAGCGCGCCCAGCACTCCGTCGGTGTTGGTAATCGGACTCAACTTGCGAATTTCCTCTGGCGTCACCAACTCGGTATCGAGTCCCATATGGCGATGCATCGCGCGCGCGGATTTAAGGAAATCCAGGCGCTCAGGCGTTTCAGCCAGGGTAAGGCCACCGACGTGATGCAGACTGCAGGATTGCCCGGTTATTTCCTCGAGTTCACTGTAAAGACGAATCGTATAGCCCTGCAGCGCCGCCATATTGGTATCGGCGTTCAGGGTGTGGAAGCCACCCGCCGCATGCCAGGTCGATCCCGATGTCAATTCGGATCGCTCGATTAGTACGACCTCCTTGCAGCCTAGTTTGGTCAAATGATAAAGAACGCTGCAGCCGACAACACCGCCACCGATTACAACAACCTGAGCATGTGAACGCATAACAACTACCCCAATACTGAAAAACCGCTGTCCTGGTTGACTTCCCGCAGGCGCGAATAAAACCCGCTGCTGACGGTGCGGTCAATATGCTTCAAATGGCAATCAATCGGATCGCTATCCGACGTGACATCGGCGATCGCAATCACGGTGTCGGCACGCGGCAAACGCAGGTTTTCCGCCGACAGCAGTTGCGAAAGGGTTGAGCGATCGACTTTAATCGAAGATGCAAACGAAGATCGGTTCAAGCCACTGTGATGGATCACCTGCCGCAGGCGTTGCTGAAACAGGTTAACCCGTTCCTGCAGCTTCACCGTGCCAACTCCACTTCCCGCCGGCGCTCGCACACGTACTGTTCCAGCGACCTGCGCACCGAACTGTCCATATCGGGTTGCTGGTAGTCTTCAAGGGTTTTCCGATATACCTTGTTGGCGCGTTCAAACGCCGTTTTCTCACCGTTCTCAACCCAGGTTTCGAAATTGCTCCAGTCGGAAACGATGGGCTCATAAAACGCGGTGGTGTAGTTTGCCAGGGTATGGGCAGTGGCAAAGAAGTGCCCTCCATGCCCGGCTTCCGCAATTGCATCCAGCGCCAGGGTGGATTCATCGACCTTCAGGGGTTTCAGGGTTTCGGCCATCATTTGCAGCATATCGATATCGATGATGAATTTTTCGAAAGACGCACACAGACCGCCCTCGAGCCAGCCCGCGGCATGTTTGACGATCTGCGCATGACCCATCACCGCGCCCCATAGCGACATCTGCGATTCCCAGGTGGCCTGAGCGTCGACACAATTGGACGCATTGGTGTTGGATGACCGAAACGGCAAATTGTATCGGCGCGCGAGTTGACCGGTAGCCCAGGCGGCACGGGTGTATTCAGGCGTACCGAAGGCCGGCGAACCACTGCGCATGTCAGCGTTGGAGGTAAACCCACCATAAACCATCGGTGCCCCGGGATTGACGATTTGCGACAATGCGATGACGCCGAGCGCTTCCGCGTTTTGTTGCGCCAGCGCGCCGGCGATCGTGATCGGGCACATCGCCCCGGACAGGGTAAACGGTGTGACGATAGTGGGTTGCCCGTTTTCGGCCATTTCGATTAAACCATCGAGCATCGAAGCGTCAACGCGCAACGGTGAATTGGTATTTACCACGGTGATAATGCTCGGCTGCGACTTCAGTGTTTCCCGATCGACTCCACGTGCGATGGCCGTCATCTCGATGCCATCGTTGACCCGACCACCGCCGAGACAATACAGTGAAAACGCACGATCGGTCAGGGTAAAAGCCGCCAGGCTCGCGTCGAGATGACGGGTTTCGGGATGAATATCGATCGGTTCGACCGGGTAGCCGCTGATAAAGTCGATCACATCGTAGCTATGCGCGAGCCGTAAGAAATTGCAATAGTCTTCGAAGTTACCGCTACGACGCCCTCCTTCCAGATCAGAACTGTTGGGTGCGCTCGCCACGGTGGTAAAGTTGATCGCGTTTCTTCCCACCAGTCGATTGCGCCCGGGATTGCGGGCGTGAATCGTGAACTCGGAAGGTACCGTGGCGAGCCGTTGCATGAGCTTGTTGCGGTCAATAAAAACGAGCTGTAAATCCCAGTTCACGCGCGCGCCATCCTGCTCGTAGAGAGCCAGCGCATCACGGCTCAAAACCTCGAGTCCGATTTCCTCGAGGATGCGCATCGACCCGTCATGAATTAAATCGAGTGCCTCGGGGTCCAGTGCCTCAATCGGACGATAGGGGTTAAATAACTGTTCGGCCTTCGGCTTGACCAATTGATCCGGTGTAACCCTTCGTTGGCGACCTCTTCTGCGGCTCATGGCTGACTCCCATCGATTATCGGTCGATAGTATTTGAGAAAAGAACGACAGTCTACATTTGTCACATAGGTTATTTACAAACAATCTTGTTGATTAAAATTAACATTTTGAATGATTCGAATATCAAGTCGGCAAAACGGCATTGCAACAATTTCAAGTGGCTCCATGCGGGCAGATGCAGACTGCGAAATGAAAGTGGATCGCCAGTGCTTCAGGCTCGTATATGGGCAGCATGCTGGTTTTTAATTCTGCGAAGACCAGAGTTTGACATTTGCCTCTACAAGGATCGGATACCCGGTCTGGATGGCAAAATTATCGATATCCAGGATAGCCTAGTAATCTCTTAAAACTACGGTTTCAAAACCTTTCAAATGAAGTCGATGTTGGACCGAAGAAGGCGCGGTCGACAGTGCATGGTTGAGCTTTTCGATCACTGTCTGGGTGTCGGTATGTGTCATCGCAGACTTGCGAATCACGAATGGCAGGCCACAAGTCTTTACACTATAGCCGATGGTACGAAC
>CAZAVY010000152.1:0-3170 GCA_964488685.1 uncultured Gammaproteobacteria bacterium | reverse complement strand
GAGCAAGGTTCCTGAGGAAACAAAGGTCAAGCAAGGGCGCGGGCAGGTTTATGAAATGTTCGGGCTAGGTTACCTGACCCTTCAATAAATCTGTTATCAATCCTGCTTTGCGCCAGTGTTGATTCCAAGAAGCGCATAGGGAGGGCATCGGCTAAGCACAGCGGTTCCAAGCAACACCAGGCCGACAACCGGTGCGATTATTCCCAAAGTACCTTCGATCAAACCCAGCGGCCAGGTCGCAATCGCAGCGATGCCGACGATCGCGCGAAGCACTCGATCAACTGTTCCCATATTCGGTTTCATTTCATTTCTCCTGGTGAATTAACCAGTCGACAATATATTAAATATTTCTAATATACCAATACTCCTTTGGGGATATTCGCTTGCCGGGTTAATAACTATGATTTCGTGCTAGACTGGCCGGCAGGGCGCAGGAAGCGCCGCCGGAAGTAACCCATCGCCAACGGCGATTTTAATCATTGAAGGGATTCTGTCATGTCACTAACCCAACTTAAAACACGTGCCCAGGTCGGTATGAATGCACCCGAAGTCCGCGTCGAAGTGCATATCTCAAACGGCTTGCCTGCATTTACCGTGGTCGGATTGCCCGAGACCGTGGTGCGCGAGGCACGCGATCGGGTGCGTTCGGCAATTCTAAATTCCGGGTTTGAATTTCCGGCACGGCGCATCACCGTCAACCTGGCACCCGCCGACCTTCCCAAGGAAGGCGGGCGCTACGACCTGCCCATCGCGCTTGGAATTCTGGCAGCATCAGAACAGATCGCCGCCTCCGGCCTGACCGAAGTCGTATGCTTTGGTGAATTGGCATTGAGTGGCGCATGCTGCAAGATCAATTGTCTGCTACCCGCATTGATCGCCAGCAAGAAGGCAGGGCAATCCGTTATCATTCCACGCCAGAATAGTCCCGAGGCGACTCTGCTGACTGACCTGAGGATACGACTGGCGGATAACCTGGCTGAAATTTGCCAAAGCCTGAATGGCGGTGACCCATTGCCCCTGCTCGATGTTACAGCGCCGCAGCAGGCAGCGACCCAGGTACTG
Organism: uncultured Gammaproteobacteria bacterium; assembly: GCA_964488685.1. Lineage (GTDB taxonomy): Bacteria > Pseudomonadota > Gammaproteobacteria. Next base: position 2,108 of record CAZAVY010000152.1, on the reverse strand, counting down.
GATCTGGTCGATGTCTACGGTCAGTACCAGGCCAAACGCGCCCTCGAAATTGCCGCCGCCGGAGGGCACCATATGCTGATGATGGGACCGCCGGGCACCGGCAAAAGTATGTTGGCTCGCCGACTGAATTCGATTCTGCCGCCATTGAGTGAGAACGAAGCACTGAGTTGTGCCAGTATCCGTTCGCTTTGCCAACAGTTTGTTAGCCATGACAATTGGCTTGGCCGCCCTTTCCAGTCCCCACATCATACGGTATCAGACATCGCCCTGGCTGGCGGCGGCAGGCACCCAAGACCCGGTGAGATCTCATTGGCGCACAATGGCGTGCTTTTTCTCGATGAGCTGGCGGAGTTCGACCGCCGCGCAATCGAAGTATTGCGTGAACCGCTTGAAACCGGAAGCATTCACATTTCCCGGGCGTCCGCAAAAGCCGAATTCCCGGCACAGTTTCAACTCATCGCCGCGATGAATCCCTGTCCGGGAGGTTGTGATTCGATCAAGGCCTGTGATTGCTCGCCCGAGCAACTAACCCGTTACCGCAATAAGCTGTCGGCACCGTTACTGGATCGTATCGATATCCAGATCGAGCTGGGGCGCCTGCAGCGACAACAATTGATGCAGCAAAAAGACAGCATGGCAGAATCCAGCAGCACCGTTCGGGAACGCGTCTGCCGCGCTCGTAAATTGCAGCTCGCACGCCAGGGTTGTTTAAATGCCCAGCTTGGTAATCGTGATATGGCGACAGCATGTCGCTTGAGTAAAAAGGTGGAACAATCCCTGCTCGATGCATTCGACAAATTTCACATGAGCGCACGAAGCTATCACAAGCTCCTCAAGTTGGCCCGCAGTATTGCGGATCTGGCGGGTACTGACGACATCAGTGTGGCGCATGTCGCCGAGTCGGTGTCGTATCGACGACAGGACAGGCGGCGGGTTTAAAATTTCGGAGCCTGGCTCCAATGGATTCATTTATTCGGGATCCCGCTTATGCGGAGACGACCCTACACTGAAGTCATACCCGCGCAAGCGGGTTTCTTGAAGTAACTGGAATGAGCCCGGTGCGAGATCCCCGCTTATGCGGTGTTGATAGCACCTGGGATTATGTCACTTGGACTTGGAAAGAATGTATTCGGTAACGGCACGAATCTGGTCATCGCTGTATTGCGAACCGCCACGCGGCGGCATGGCACCGATTCCGTTAATCGCCGAGCTGACCAGCGTATCCAGCCCCTTACCGAGACGTTCGCTCCATGCTTTCGAATCGCCGATTTTCGGCGCATCCGCCGCACCGGTAGAATGACAGGCCAGGCAGGCGCCCTGGTAGAGCTGATCGGGTGTCTGGTTAGCAGTATTGCCAGCAGCAGAGGCGACGGATATATTTTTGCGCATATCGTCAAGGGTAACCACCGGCTTCAACCGCATTGCAATGTCTTCCATGGTGTCGACCGGATTCGCCGTCATCTCGCCATCACCCTGTGGCCCTATCACAACCTCTCCCAGAATTATTGCAGCCAGCAGCAATCCACCGAGAACAGTAATATTTTTTGGCGAAAAAGTTTCGTCTTGAACTTCACTCACAAGTTGTCTCCAGGAAATAAACCGGGGTTCAGAAACGCTGGGCATTATCGTCGAAAAACGGGTAATTCGCAAAAAATATTTGCCGATCCGGTATAAACTGTTGCGCGATGGTTTACAATCTTCGCACAGCCCCGCAGGGCTCCAAAAGTAATACTGTTGCGCTCGTAGCTCAGATGGATAGAGTGTTGGCCTCCGAAGCCAAAGGTCGTGGGTTCGACTCCCGCCGAGCGCGCCATTTTTCATATTCAGTAGCTTTCAGGAGGCTCCTGTACGTCGTCAAACCAATCTGGACAGGTCGCGTGCTGATATACGAACAATCGGTTCAAGCCTTGACCTGTTACAAAGGTATCAAGAATCTCTCTGCTCTCACCATGGTCAATCTATAAAAAATAAAGGGGTCAAATATCATATTGACGCTTACTTATTTGATCACTTGGAGCCAGCCAAATGTTGCTGGTGACTTATAGCAAGCTGCAAACGAGTAGCGAAGCCAGGATTAACGCCATTATTTATTCTGAAGGTTCCGTTAC
>CAZAVY010000151.1:0-3206 GCA_964488685.1 uncultured Gammaproteobacteria bacterium | reverse complement strand
GCACCTATACACTGTCAAGCGCCATTACCTGTAAATGCATGGGGTTGAGCACGTCAATCATTGTCTGTTTGCAGAGTCGCGGGATTCGGCTTGAGCGGATAGAATTGCGGGTGCTTCGGGCATTTTTCAGGCCGTGTTATTATAATGTCCTGGTCAATACGCTATGGTCAGGTTTCCACCCATTGATACAAAATGGTAAACGCCATTATTTCTTTTTAAATCAATAAATTCGACTATAAAGTTGAATTAATTTATAGTTTTGTGATATTTGCTGAATATAATGTTTGAAGTAAAATTCGATTATAATAAAGGAACCGACGTTTGACACCGGACATGCTGACCAGAGTACTTGGAGATAAGTGGCTTCGACTGGGTGTGTTGCTGCTGGTGCTGGCTGCGCTTGCACACCAGCTCTCGCTCGTGATCTGGAATTTCATGCCGGTACCCGGGCAGATAACAACCCCGCAAAGCACCCGGGAAATACGTACTAGTAATGCGGCTAATACCGGCGCCAATTTTCACCAACAGGCCAATGCGATCAGTCGCGCTTTCCTGTTCGGTAAAGCCGAAACTACCGCTGTGGTTGTCGAAGTCGAGGTAGCACCCGAAACACAGCTCAATTACAAACTGCGTGGCATCTACTTTTCACCCGAAGCGCGTTTATCTTCGGCGATTGTCGAAGTGCAGCCTAATAAGAGCCAACACTACCTGATCGACGCTGAACTCGCCGAGAATATAACCCTCGTAAAAATCGAACAGGACCACATTCTGATCAATCGTTTTGGGGAGATCGAGCGTTTGAACCTGGAAAAACGCCTGCCACCGACAGCACGGGTGATTTCCGGACAGTCCGCTGGCGGGTCTGCGAACCGGTCCGCTTTGCTGCGTAGCTACAAAAAAAGATACACCAGCAATCCGATGGCTTTGGCGACCCGGTTTCAGGCAATACCGGTACAACAGGATGGCAAGAACATCGGTTTCAAGCTAAAGGCATTACGAGGTGAAAGCTTGCTGAAAAAGCTCAACTTCGAACCCAATGATGTATTTACCGCGGTAAACGGGATCGAACTTCAGGGTTTCAATGCGATCGACGCACTGAAATCACTGACCACGGCAAGCGATGTTACGGTAACGTTCATGCGCAACGGCGTTGAACAGACCCAGAATTTCAGGTTATAGGCTCCGGTTGATGAAAAATCTGATAACCGTCATGTTATTGCTGGGCCTGGTGCTGATCAGTCGCCAGGCACCGGCGGAAGAAGTTACGCTCAATTTCAGCGACGCTGACCTGGTTGCGGTTATCAACAGCGTTTCTCAAATTACCGGTAAGAACTTCATCATCGACCCACGTGTCAAGGGCAAGGTGACGGTGGTTTCGTCAAAGCCTCTAAACGAAACTGAAGTTTATAACGTGTTTCTGTCAATTTTACAGGTGCATGGTTTTGCCACCGTACCGACCAAGAATGCGATTAAGATCATTCCCGATGCAACCGCCAAACAAAGTGCCGCGCCATTCACTTCTCCCGACCGTAACCCGGGCGATCAACTGATTACACGCGTGCTGACAATCAAGAATATCAATGCAGCACAACTGGTGCCGATTCTGCGTCCGCTGGTCGCACAACAGGGTCATCTTGCCGCCTATCCGACCACCAACGTGCTGATCATTTCCGATCGCGCTTCGAACATCAAGCGTATCGATCGCATCATCGCCGAAATGGACAGGAAAATTGATTCCGATATCGAAATAATAAAACTCAAGCATGCGTTTGCCGCAGAAGTGGTGCGCCTGCTATCGAGTCTCAACATCGTATCACCCGATCAGAAAGTTCCTGGCGGCGGCGGTATAAAAATCACCTCTGATGAACGCACCAACAGCATCTTGTTGAGCGGGGAGCGAAGCGCACGCTTGAAGTACCGTGCTATCATTTCCGACCTCGACTCACCGGTCGACTCAGCGGGTAATACGCACGTGGTATACCTGCGTTACGCCGATGCTAAAAACCTGGCAACCATTCTCGGCAATGTCGGCCAGGAGGTCATAAAGGCTGAGGCAAAGAATGTCAGTACTGGTGGTTCTCCCAGCGGCGGTGGGGGTTCGGTTACGGTGCAGGCCGATGAGTCGTCTAATGCGCTGGTTATCAGCGCCCCGGCTTCGGTATTTCCGTCGCTGCGCGCTGTGATTCAGCAACTCGATATCCCCCGCGCACAGGTGCATATCGAAGCCATAATCGCCGAAGTATCGCTCGATACGTCGCGGGAACTCGGGGTGCAATGGTTTGGCCAGGAAGCGGATAACGCCGCGTTTTCATCACAATTTGCCGAATCCAGCGGCTTCAGTATCCCCGGTCTCGCTGCCGGGGGGGTACTTCCCGATGGAGGAACGATTGGTTTCGGTGCCATCAATGACGGCGGGCTCAGTATTGTGGCACTGATCAGCGCAATCGCGGGCGATTCTGAAACCAATTTATTGTCGACACCGTCGATTGTGACCCTGGATAACCAGGAAGCGGAAATCATAGTCGGCCAGAACGTGCCTTTTGTTACCGGTGAATCCACCAGTTCCAGTTCCGATGTTAGCAACCCGTTTCGTACAATCGAACGTCAGGATATCGGCATCAGTCTCAAGGTCAAACCGCAGATTAACGAAGGTGGTGCAATCACTTTGGAAATTGAACAGGAAGTTTCCAATGTCAGCGGCACCGCCACCAATGCAGTTGATATCGTGACCAACAAACGTTCGATCAAAACCACGGTGCAACTCGAAGATGGCGCTTTGCTGGTGTTGGGTGGATTGATTGACGAGACCGTTATCGAAAGCGAACAGAAAGTACCGGGACTCGGCGATATTCCAATCATCGGTGCATTGTTTCGATTTTCAAATTTCTCTAAGGTAAAGCGAAACCTGTTGGTGTTTATCCGTGCGACTATTATCAAGGATCCGAAAAAGGCGAAACTGCTGAGCCATAAAAAGTATAATTTCATGCGCGATTTACAGCTCGATGCATTGGATAGCCCCCTGAATCAATTGAGTCCAGATTTAGTGCCATACGAAGGACCGGTTTTGGTGCCCGGCCAGCCGACTGCCATTCCCGTCGAGTAGTATCAGAAAATTCCTACAAAACCTGTCGCTAACTGCGCTAGCCCGGACATTTCATGAACTGCCGCGATGATTGCGCAGGACTTTGTTTTCTCAGGAGATTTTC
>CAZAVY010000150.1:0-3312 GCA_964488685.1 uncultured Gammaproteobacteria bacterium | reverse complement strand
TGAAACCTTTTTGTGACTTATACATGTTTTATACTCCCTCGAGTAGAGCGATAATGTTGGATCTTTGTGGATTATAGACTAAGTTAATGTAGTATGCCCAAATTGTTCTATAAGTAAGTGATTTATAGCACATTTATTGAGTGATTTTTTATTTATTTTGGCATCGAAATATGAACCGGATCACATGATTGTAGTCAAGAATCACCACAATTCAGGATTTTCTCTGGTCGAACTGATCACCGTCATCATTCTGCTGGGCATTCTCGGAATTGTCGCCTTGGGTCGCTTCGCCGATCAGGATCAGTTCGCCGCGCGAGGGTTCTTCGACGATACCGTCAGCGCGGTCGGTTTCGCGCAAAAATTCGCTATCAGCAGCGGTTGCGATGTTCGCGTCATAACCACTGCAAGCAGTTATCAACTGCGCCAGTCATCGAGCTGCAGCGCCGACAATTTCACCAACCCGGTGCCGAATCCGGCCAACCGCAGCAACGACTACCGCAATATCGATATGCCGACCGGCTTCAGCCTGACCGCAGGCACCATCACCTTCGATGCGCGTGGCCGACGTGAGGAAGCCACTTCCGTCTTCGTTCTCAGCGATGGTTCCACCAGCTACAGTTTCCGTGTTTATGCGAGCACCGGGCTGGTCGAGGTTTTATAAGTCCGTGGCCTACTCTCCCGTAACGCGGACCTTTGCGGGCAAGGCGCAGGCCGCTTTCACGCTGATCGAAATTATCATCACCATCATCGTCATCGGCGTCGCCGCGACCGCGTTGCTGAGCGTTTTCTCCAGCATGATTCGCGGCAGCGCCGACCCGGTGCTGCAGCAACAGGCGACGACCGTGGCCGAAGCTTACCTGGAAGAGATATTGCTCAAATCGTTTGCCGATCCACAGGTCGCTGAAACCGGGTTTGCCGAAGCCGGCGAAACCCGGCCGAACTATGACGATGTGCAGGACTACAACAGCCTGGGAACGACCCAGGTGCGCGATCAGAACGATAACCCGATCGCGGCGCTGAGCGATTACCAGGTTAGCGTTAGCGTCAATGGCGCAGTGTTCAATACCGTCAATGCGATGCAGATCGATGTCACGGTCACCCACGCCGCGACCGGTAGTATCACTTTAAGCGCCTTTCGAACGGATTACTGATGACCTGGCCCGCATCACAATCCGGATTTTCGCTGGTCGAACTGATTGTCGTAATCGTATTGCTCGGCTTGCTCGCCGGCGGCGGCGGTCTGCTTATTCTGCAACCGATCGAATCTTATCGCGACCAGGTGCGGCGTCAGCAGCTCGTCGACCAGGGAGAAATGGCCCTGCGTCAGATCGCCACCGACGTGCGCCGGGCGTTACCGAACAGCGTTCGCATTACGCCGCTCGGAACCGGGTGGGCGCTGGAGCTGGTCCGAACGGTTGACGGCGCGCGTTACCGTGACGAAAACGAGACTGGTGTCGTTGCCGCCGGCGCCGCGGAGGTGCTTGATTTTGTCGGTGGCGATACCGAATTCAACTTGCTCGGTACGTTTAGCGGTCTCACATCCTTTGCCGCCAATCAACGACTGGTCATCTATAACACCGCCCCTGCCACGCTCTACCAGGACGCGGCATCCAACAACAACCCGGGTATCGTCACCCCTTCCGGGGCGACCCTGGCGCTGGCGCCATCTGGGGTTTACATGAGCGAAGACCATATCACGATCAATAACGGCGCCACCGATTTCCGGTTTTCCCAGCAATCCCCCGGGCAGCGCGTGTTCGTAATCGAGGAACCCACCAGTTACCTGTGTAATCCGGCTACCCGTAGAATTGAGCGGCATACCAATTATGGTTTTAACCCGGGCCAGTCAACCGCGCCCGGTGGCAGCAATGCGACGGTGGTCTCGCAACTCATCGGCTGCAGTATGAGTTATGCCGCGGGAAGCTCGCAGCGCGGTGGAATCCTGACCATCGAGATCACGATCGGCGACGGCAGCGGTGAAAATGTGAGCCTGTTGCACCAGGTCCACGTGGAGAATGTGCCATGAAACCGAAACGCCTGGAGCAGGGGTTTACCCTGGTTACAGCGATATTTCTGCTGGTAGTGGTCGCCGCGCTGGTGGTTTACATGACTAACATCCGGGTGGTTCAGCAGACTACGCTGCTCTATGGTGTGCAGGGCGCGCGCGCCACCCAGGCGGCGCGCAGCGGTATTGAATGGGGCATATATCAGTCGATCGTCAATGCTAGCTGTGTTGGCTCCACCACCTTTACCGATGCGGCGCTCGCCGGTTTCAGTATCGAAGTCCAATGCGCTCAGAGCAGCCATACCGAGGGCACCACGCCGATAAACACCTACCGCCTGAGGGCGATCGCTAGCAGTGGCAGTTTCGGCTCGCTCGATTTCGTGCAGCGACGCATCCAGGCGATCGTATCTCAAGATCCACCTTAGGAGTCTGTCGGCGGCGTTTCCGGCAAAATCTTTGAAGTGCGTAACAGAGCCTTCAGTATTATCCTGGTATACTCGTTAACGGTCGGCTATTGAAACTAATTTCCCTTTATATATCAATTAGTTATAATTCAATATTAAAGTATTGTTCGAGTTGTTGAAATTTAGACACCAGGCACTATACTTGACGGGTCAAACGCTGGAATACACGCAATGCCGCTGGGTTGTGAAAATGGGCAGTGAAAAAAAACCAACACTGTTACTGGTCGACGATGACGCTATCATCGCCGACAGTCTCGAGTATGTGCTCAGTGACGAGTACCAGATCGAACGCGCTTCGGATCGACCCTCGAGTTTCGAGTTGATCAACAAGATGTCGGATTCACCGACCCTGGCGTTGATAGACCTCGGCCTGCCTCCCAATACCCACCGCCCCGATGAAGGGCTCGCGGTGATTCGCAAGATTGCTCAAATGCATCCCACCACGAGGGTACTGGTTTTATCCGGTCAGGATAACAAGAAGCATGTGTTTCAGGCCAGGGAAGACGGCGCCGTCGATTTCATTTCCAAACCCTGCGATATCGCTGAAATCAAGGCGCGTCTGAAACGACAGATAATCGCCGCGGGTGGCGAGCACGCCGGGCACGATGATATCGAGGGTATTGTCGGGTCCAGTGAAGCCATCGAATTGCTGCGCATGCAGATTCGCCAAATCGCCAATTCGCCTTACCCGGTGTTGATCGAGGGCGAATCGGGTAGCGGCAAGGAGGTTACCGCGCGTAATCTGCATCGCTGCAGTTCGCGTAAACAGGAGCCCTTTCTGACCCTGAACTGCGCGGCCTTCAACGGCGAATTACTGGAGTCGCAATTGTTTGGTCATGTCAA
>CAZAVY010000149.1:0-3495 GCA_964488685.1 uncultured Gammaproteobacteria bacterium | reverse complement strand
GTTTGAGCGATTGAATCAAGCGCCGATCCGATCATCAGATTTAACCTCGATTCCAACCAAGAGTAGTGTCCAGTAACATGAAAGTCATCGACCTCACTTTGCCCATGCATGCCGGGATGGATGTCTATCCAGGCGATCCCAAACCAAGCTTCGAGCTGATCGAAAAGTTTGCCGACACGGGTTGGAACATGCGCCGCCTCGAGATCAACGGGCATGACGGCACCCACGTTAACTTGCCCTTGCATGCCACGGCCGAGGGCAAAAGTCTCGACGACTATAACCTCGCGGATTTCATCGGGAAAGCGGTGCTGTACGAAACCGATGCCGATATCAAACCCGGGACGGGGTTGATTTTTCACGCCAGCGACATCTCATGGGACATCGCCAAATCGATTGTCGATATCGGTCCCAGCTTCATTGGTCTGCCGGCCAGGTTCGAGTTCGATATCGAGCGTTGGCTGCTGGAAAGCGGCGTTATTTCGTTCGAAAGACTGGTCAATACCGATCAGTTGCCCAAAACCTTCCACTTTCACGGCGCCCCGCTGAATATCGTAGACGGCGACGGCAGTCCGGTGCGGGCTTATGCAATAACGGTGTAGACTGGCTCCGATGGTCCGGTCGATACAGCCGCCGGGAAATGCGGGCTAGCACCTCCCATCAGTCTCGGTTCGATCGCGATCAAGTGTTTCATAATCCTGGTTCAGGATCGTGACCCGGATGAAATATCTTTCATTCGACACGACTTCGCCAACCGTGGTGGCGTAACCAGGGGCTGACGCGATAGCGTTCGCCTCGGTAATAGGTATCCATTCTGTCCAGTATTTCAATTACCGCATTCGCATCCCAGTTCGCCAGCCATTCGAACGGTCCGGCAGGATAGTTGACACCGAGCTTCATCGCGGTATCCGCATCGGCCTCGGTGCACACGCCCTGGGCTACCGCGTCCGCCGCTTCATTGATCAACATCGCGATGGTGTGTGCAACCACGAGGCCGGGTGTATCAGCGATGCGTTGTGGCACAAAACCACATATCGCCAGCCATTGTGATACTTCATCAATCCATTGCTCACTGGCTGCCGAGGCATGGCTCCAGGCCAGCGTGCTACCGGTCTCATCTGTCAAGGATAAATCGAATACTGCAACCTCATTGCCGAGTTGACTCGCCGGACGACCATCGGTCAGACGCAACTGTGCCGCAGCTACCTGCAGGCCACACCAGGCCGGCGCAGGAGGCTAGGTCGAGTTTGCCGGTTGGCTCGATAAGAGCCAGGGTTTGTTCGGCCTTCTGCTGGCTGAACTTGCCCCTGGCGACCAGTTTTTCAAATACAGCTACCAATTGTAGTTTCGCCTTCACGGCGACACCCGGCTGAGCATCGAAAAGCATGACCGGCCTGCGCGGCAACCTGTGCGATACCAGTCCCCATGATGCCCGCGCCGACAATCAGCACGGTGACATCTTCGAGGCTTGCAGTCATTCCGGAATCCAGCTTGCCGGGCGCTTATCGAGAAATGCGGTGAAGCCTTCGCGTGCTTCCGCGGTGCCGCGCACGCGACTGATGGATTGCGCCGTCAGTTCGCGCACCTCGGTGGTAACCGGTCCGACCTGCAGTCGCGCAAGCAGCGCCTTGATTTCCCGTTGCGCCATCGGCCCTCCGGCTAACAGTTCCCGGGCAGTCGGGCGTTTTCTCATTGAAAGCCTGCAGGATGCGCGGATTGTCTTCCTCAAACTTTGAGCGCGCCGCCTTCTCCGACCGCGTTGGGGCGCTGGAAAATCCAGTTCTGCCACGCGCTGAGTCGCCCAAAAATACGGGTAAACATATTTTCCGTTCCACTGAAGCGTAAATTTGCCTCCATGCCGGTCAGGGCGTCGGGAGACATCGCGACCCGTGCCTCGATTGCGATACGGATTTCGTCATTCCAGTCGAGATCATCGGGATTACTGGTCGCCAGGCCAAGTTCGAAAGCGGCATCGGCATCCAGAGGCTGCAATATGCTTTCACGGACAGTATCGAGTGCGGGTTGTTCGCTGTAGAAACGCATGGCCAGGCGGCTTTCACCGGTGATCATCGGAAAAACCCCGAAGTTAATCTCAGTCAGCGTGATTTTTGGCGCCGAGTCGGCATCATCCGGCGACGCCAGGTGGTAGCTGCGATCACAGGCCAGCGCCAGTTCCAGCAGGGTACCGGCGAAGCAGGAGCCTTCGTCGATCAACGCGAAAAGACTGCGCGAGGAGACATCGAGTCGACTCAGGGTACGACGCAGGTGACCGATAGTTTCACGCACCAGCCAGTGATCCTGGTGTTCGATCAGGGTTGCGTCCATCGCCAGCATCGCCTTTCGTCTTCATCAGCCAGGTTCCAAGCGCCAGTTCATTGGTGCGCATCAACAAGATCGCATCGTCCAGTTCACGCGCCAGGGTCAATGGGTACCCAATCCACACCGGCAGTCTCGATCGACGCGATATCGGCGGGTTGGTCGCCCTCGGGCGCCTTGACGATAAAGGTTGCGGTGCGCGCATTGCGATTCATTTCCACCGTGACATGGGTGTATCGCAGTGCGTTTTCTTCGACGGTTCGATGCAACGGGGTCAGGCTGATGCCTTTACCTTACTGTGGGCCGGTCACTTTGCGCGGCCAGAGTTTCGGCGCGCTCCCGGCCGACATTGCGCAAAGATTTACTCGCCACTTTGCGGTCGATGTTATCGATGGTTTAGGCTCCACTGAAATGCTGCACATTTTTCTGTCCAATCAGCCGGGAAAGATTCGTTACGGTTCAACCGGGTGGCCGGTCCCGGGATATGACATCGAGCTACGCGACGACGACGGACAACCGACCGATGATGGAGAAATCGGCGACCTTTACGCGCGGGGATCGAGCGCCGCGCTCATGTACTGGAACAATCGCGCCCGGAGCATCGATACTTTTCAAGGTGAATGGATCAAAAGCGGCGACAAGTTATGTGCGTAACGAAGACGGTAGCTATACCTGCTCCGGGCGCAGTGACGACATGTTAAAGGTCAGCGGTATGTACGTTTCGCCATTCGAAGTGGAAGCCACATTGAGCGGGCATCCGGCGGTGCTGGAATCGGCGGTCATCGGCAAAACCGATGCCGAGGGCCTGGTGAAAAGCAAGGCATTTGTGGTGTTGGCCGAAGGTCGGCAAACCACCGAAGAGGAACTCAAGGCATACGTCAAGGACCGGCTTGCACCTTACAAATACCCGCGCTTTATCGAGTTTGTCGACCAGCCGCCAAAAACAGCAACCGGTAAAATCCAGCGTTTTCGTTTACGTGAGAGCGAAGTTGGCGCATGATTTCATTTATTGGCGGATTACCGTCATTCACCGCGTAGCGACAAGTCGCGTGAATTGATTCGGATTGCATCCGGTTTCGTGCATAATGTTGCGATCGCCGAAGCAAGCCGCAAGATGGATGGTTGCCCTAGCCCGGACATTTCATGAACTGCCGCGATGATTGCGCAGGACTTTGTTTTCTC
>CAZAVY010000148.1:502-3576 GCA_964488685.1 uncultured Gammaproteobacteria bacterium | reverse complement strand
GTTATTGAGCACCATGCCGAACATCCCCTCTTCACCATGCAGGCCCAGATAATTAAGCACTACCAGTTCTGCCAGTGCTTCAACGCCATTGGCAAACGGGCTGGATGACGTTTCGATGTTGCCGTCGGGTCGGTAATAACCGAGTTGTTGGGATGCTGCGCCGTTACGTAATGCAGGCCGGGCGATTGGACTGTAGGCCAATATGAAGCTTGCCGCGGTTTGCGAATTGTCGGAACGCCATCGGAACTTGGTGGTGCCATTGCCGTCGTCTTCGGGTCTATTCGTATCTGCAGAAACCGCACCATCACTAAAACAATAAATCATTAATGGTTTGCCTAATTGCGCGGCATACTCAAGTGAGGCGCCGATGGCCTGTCCGACTACAAAGTCCTTACCATCGGTTTCCGGTCGTGGGTCCTGGTGGTAATCACGGCCACCATATTCTATGGTGCCGGCACCGCCATAGCCGTTAACGACAATTTTCATCGCCGCCGCCGCTTTGCGAAAGTCCCCATCATTCAGCTCACCGTTGGGAAAGATGGCCTGCAAAATCGGATCCGCTCCGGGGTCGAGATCCTGCGGAGTAACGACCGTATTGAAGGTTGCGGTAGTCTTGTCATAGCCGCATTGCAGCAAGTCCTTGGTTGCTTGCTGTTCGTTGATCTTGCCGAGCTTCAATGCGCTAATGATCGCGCTGGCCTCAGCCACGCGGCTATCCGGAAACCCGTCATCGGAGCCGCCACCACCCAATCCGATTGCTTCGCTTGGCTTGCTGACTTTAACCGGCCGTAGATCTGCTTGAATCATCGAGCTGGGTGCGCGCGAACGGCCGCCTGATTCGGAATTGCGCGTACCGATTGTTGCTGCGAACTCGCCATTGGCACCGGCTCTTGCAATTCCGTAAACGGGATTGTGTGGATTATTGCCGGTGTCGTTTTCCGATCGTGCCGGTATGACGCAACCATTGGTATTTGCACGTGTGGCAGCATTGGTTTTATCCAACATGCCACGCAGCAGTGCGCTGTTTGGATGCATTGCCAGTCCGAACGAGCGGTCGACACCCACGTTTTGCGGTATTATCGCGCTCGGCAGCCCAAGCTTTGCGTAACCACCCGCATTCAAAAAATCTTCCTGACCGCCCGCACCACCCACGATTACATTCGAACCGGCGATGTTGGCGCCGCCGCCCTGATCGAATGCCAGAAACGGGATTTTGCCGGCGCCCAGCATTCCGTTGTTGGAAATGACGCATTCCGCAGACTGGGCCTGTGCCTCGCGCGCCAGCAGCATCGCTATGCTGGGTAAAAACACCGTGCTGACGCCGGCAATCAGACCCTGGCTGAGGAATTCCCTGCGCGTCTTCGGACGTGCGTGACCGCTCTTGCGGCAGGACTCCTCGATACGCCGCTCGATACGACGACCTTCCGTTTGCGTACGTCGGAATTGTTTTATGTACTTATCCATTGTTATTTCCTCATTAAAATCAGTTCATCACCACAGCGCCGCTGGACAGGACTGCGGTGCAGCTTGCCTGCAGCACAGTTCTCGCCGTTGCATCACTGCAACCACCGGCACAGCCTAGATCGTCAATCGTCCGCACGATTTCTGTGGTTACAGCGGCTCGGTCAGGTTGGTTGGCAATGTTGTTACCAATAAACCGATCGTAGAGCACGGTTGCAACCTGGTCTTTGGCATTACCATCGATCGCGCAGGCGCCGAAAAAGTTGTCACACACACCGAGGTCGTTGACGACTGCGCCACAGTAGGTAGTTGCGAGCCGTTGAATTGCGATTTGCTGTGCGGCCGCGAAACTCAGCAGTTCCGGTGTCGTCGGAAGTGAATCCCGAAGTTCCGAATAGCTCGCCAAAACCATTGCTTGATTGGGGTCGATGCCCGTCAAACCCGACATCGTGTCATTAATTTGCGAGAACGTGCGCAGACCATGCTCTGGTTCAGGTACATCGGCCAGCGGTGCCGGTGGAGACGACGGCGGAACCAGTTCAGCAAGACCAAACTGATTTCCGAGGGCCTCAAATTCGAGATGAAACTGGTCGTTGTCGGGCCCAAGCTCCACCGGAATGACTGCGCCAAGCGGGGACAACTCCATACCTGACTGGTTGACGACCGTATCAATGCGCCGGAAGGGTTGAGCAGCAACCGGCACGCTACCGTTTACACCGATGCGGATATTCTTGACCGCAATGCCGGTTGCTTCGCTGACAAATACCGGCTTCGCGAACAGATATCCCGAAACGTCGAGCTGGGCGACCTGCATATCGATGTAAGCAGTCTGACCAATCGCCTCCGATACGTCGAAGCGCATCGTAACGACGTTGTCGGTACCGGCTTCGAAGTTCTGCTGAATCTCGGCAGCCGAGAGCGCTTTGTTATGAATGGCGACGAGTTTAAACACGCCTTGCCAGGGTCGATTATTGGTCACCTCGTTACCGATGACCAGGATTTGGTTGTCCAACCAGTCCAGCTCATCGCTGATATTCTCTTCTATGCTGAGCTGACCGTTGATATAGTCCTTGCGACCCGATGCTGCATCGAATGTCATGGTGACGTGCTGCAAGACCGTATCGGCCTGGGGATCGAGCGCCTCAAGGGCTGGCGTGCCGTTGACGCCAGTCGCCGTACTGCGGTTCCTGAACTGATAGTTAGTTGCGTTCTGGCCTAACGTGAAATTGCGCACGCCGGTGCCCAGCGAATAGCTAACGATACGTGCGGGTCCAACCTGAGCCGTGTTTTCTGGAATCACCCAGGCTTCGACAGAGTACTCGTTACCCGGTGCGATCATGTCGAACAATTTGCGACTGTCCGCCTCGCTGGATTGTGCTTTTCCGGCGGCATTGCGCAGGCCACCGGAGTCAACCCACTCCATCCCCTCAATTTGCAGGGTGATTGCCGGGTTGACACCACTGGTATCCATGGTCACATTGCCCGTGCCCTCGGAAAACGTGAACAACGCGATCGCATTCGCGTCAGCACGGTTAGAGCCACCACCCGCCGCTCCTGCGAAATTTGCCATGGCGCTTACCAGCGGGTTGCCACCGCCGGATGGTGGTCCAATG
>CAZAVY010000148.1:0-483 GCA_964488685.1 uncultured Gammaproteobacteria bacterium | reverse complement strand
CGCAGTCTGGGTGCTCCAGTCCTGAATCGCCGCAAGGAATTCGGCCGCGATCCGATCGCAATTAGTGGCACCACCGCAGTTATGCCGGTCATCTTTCGGGCGTAGATAAATTCGCGAGAGATCCGGGTTCATCAGGTTGACCTTCTGCTGACTGATCACGATGTTGTAGGCAGTCGTCGCATCGGCAGCCGCAAACTTCGGATCTTGCTTGATTAAGTCTCCGTGGCAGCCAAGACATCCATTGTTTGGATTGATCAACAACGGACGCAACGTCGCCTCAAAAATTCCCTGATCCGTGGCCGAGGGCGCAGGCGTCGTGGAAGTGACTGGCGGGCCAGAGGAGCTCGAATCGCTACTCGATCCACAGGCAGACAATATGGATGTGAGTACGATCACGCAAAGCAATCGCGAAACTCCTACCAGATTGGCCTGTGTTAATTTGCTACTTGTGTTGAATTTACTTGGGGTCACAGCTCTTCTCCT
>CAZAVY010000147.1:0-3675 GCA_964488685.1 uncultured Gammaproteobacteria bacterium | reverse complement strand
TGGCCAAAATGCCTTTTCCGCAGTAGATTTATCCTAAGTCCGACAGACTCCTAGCTCTTTAAACCTCTTCCTGAATGGTTATCAATGTCAGATCGTAGTGCAAATGTCAGTCGCGATACGCTGGAGACCCGGATCAATGTTGTTTTGAATCTGGATGGCAGCGGCAATTCGAAATTCGAAACCGGGATTCCGTTTCTCGAACACATGCTGGAGCAGGTATCTCGCCACGGATCGTTTGATCTTGAAATTACCGCCAGCGGAGATCGGCATATCGACGACCACCATACGGTTGAAGATATCGGCATTACCCTGGGGCAGGCTTTCAAACAGGCATTAGGCGATAAAAAAGGCATCATGCGCTATGGCCACGCCTATGTGCCGCTGGATGAAGCGCTGTCGCGAGTGGTAATCGATTTTTCGGGTCGCCCGGGGATCGAATACCGGGTTAATTTTACCCGCCCACGAATCGGCCAGTTCGATGTCGATCTGTTTCATGAATTCTTTCAGGGCTTCGTCAACCATGCCTCGGCAACCTTGCATATCGATAATCTCAGCGGTAAAAACGCCCACCATATTGCCGAAACCCTGTTCAAGGCATTCGGCCGCGCCCTTCGATTTGCAGTTTCCAGAGACGAGCGTATGCAAGCTGTGATCCCGTCAACCAAAGGAACGCTCTAGACTATGCAGACGATTGCCGTGGTCGATTACGGCATGGGAAACCTTCGGTCGGTCGTCAATGCGCTGCAAACGGTTGCCGGCGATGACCGCGTGATATCGACCTCCGACCCGAAACAGGTTCTGGCCGCAGATCGGGTGGTGTTTCCAGGGCAGGGCGCGGCAGGTGATTGCATGCGGGCCATCGACGAGTATGGATTGCGTGAAGCCATCACGGAGGCCGCACAACAACGCCCATTTCTCGGTATCTGCATGGGTTTGCAGGTTCTTATTGATACCAGTGAGGAAAACCAGGGCACCGCCTGCCTCGGGATTTTCGAAGGCCAGGTAAAGTATTTTGGTGATAGTCATCAGGATCGGAGCGGCGTTAAACTAAAGGTCCCGCACATGGGTTGGAATCGCGTGACGCAAACACAGGCACATCCGCTTTGGCAGTCGATTGATGACGGCAGCAGGTTTTACTTCGTGCATAGTTATTTTCTACAGGTAGAAATTCCGGAGATGGTAGTAGGCGAGACAGACTATGGCTACACTTTTACCAGTGCAATAGCGCGGGATAATTTATTTGCCCTGCAGTGTCACCCGGAGAAAAGCGCCGACGCGGGGCTGCAACTGTTACGCAACTTCGTTAAGTGGGACGGTTAGTTATGATTCTGATTCCGGCAATCGATTTGAAGGAAGGTCATTGCGTGCGGTTACGCCAGGGGAACATGGACGATAGCACCGTGTTTTCGGGAGATCCGGTTTCGATGGCCGACAAATGGGTGAAACAAGGTTGCACTCGGTTGCACCTGGTAGATCTGGATGGCGCTTTCGAGGGCGAACCGGTCAATGCGGATGTGATCGAGGAAATTTGCCACTCCTTTCCGGATATGCCAATCCAGGTCGGCGGTGGAATTCGTAATATTGAAACAGTCGAGGCTTACCTCGAAGCTGGCGTCAACTATGTCATCATCGGTACCATGGCGGTCAAGCGACCCGAATTCATCACCCAGATATGCGCCGAATTCCCCGGCAATGTAATCGTTGGTATCGATGCAAAAGATGGTAAGGTCGCAGTTCAGGGCTGGGCTGAAAACTCGGATCACACTGCCCAGGAACTGGCGTTGCGCTTTGAAGACCAGGGAGTCGCAGCGATTGTTTACACCGACATCAACCGCGACGGCATGTTGGCCGGCGTCAATGTCGATGCTACCCGTCATTTGGCAGAATCGATCAGCGTTCCGGTCATTGCCTCGGGCGGTGTTACCGACATGAATTGCATCATCGAACTCAACCAGGTCAAGGGCTCGGGGATCGAAGGTGTAATTATTGGTCGTGCCCTGTACGAGCGCACCATCAGCTTGCCCGAAGCGCAAGCATTTATCGATCAGAACTAATCCCGTAGATCAGCACTCATCTGGTAGAAATGTCGCTAGCGAAACGCATTATTCCCTGTCTCGACGTTGACAATGGTCGCGTGGTCAAGGGCGTAAAATTCGTGGAAATCCGCGATGCCGGTGATCCGGTAGAAAATGCGCGGCGCTATAACCACGAAGGCGCCGATGAGCTGACCTTTCTCGATATCACCGCGAGTTCGGACAATCGGGATACCATGGTGCATGTAGTGGAAGCTGTCGCGCGCGAGGTTTTTATCCCGTTGACCGTGGGTGGGGGGATTCGGGAGATGGCGGACATCCGGCGCATGCTCAACGCAGGCGCGGACAAGGTCAGTATCAATACCGCCGCGGTATTCAATCCCGAGTTTGTCGCCGAGGCCGCGCACAGGTTCGGTTCGCAATGCATCGTGGTTGCGGTCGATGCCAAGCGAGTCAGCGCGGAGGATGAAACAGGGCGCTGGGAGATCTTTACCCACGGGGGGCGCAAACCAACCGGCATCGATACACTCCAATGGGTGCGGAAAATGGATGCCTGCGGGGCCGGCGAGATTCTCCTTACCAGCATGGACCGGGACGGCACTAAAATCGGTTTTGATAACGAGTTGACCCGAAATGTCTCTGAAGCAGTACGGGTTCCGGTGATCGCCTCGGGCGGCGTCGGTAATTTACAGCACCTGGCCGATGGCATTCTCGAGGGTAAGGCAGACGCGGTACTCGCGGCCAGTATCTTCCATTTTGGAGAATATCGCATCAGCGAGGCCAAGGCGTATATGCGTGAACGGGGTATCGAGGTGCGGGATGACTGACTGGTTCGAGCAGCTCGCATGGAATAGTGATGGCCTGGTGCCGGCAATAGCGCAGGATCACCGAAGCGGAGAAATCCTGATGATGGCATGGATGAACCGGGAAGCGCTGCAATTAAGCCGGCAACAGGGGCGGGCGGTGTACTGGTCGCGGTCGAGGAAAATGCTCTGGTTCAAGGGCGAGGAATCCGGTCATGTGCAACAATTGCGCGAAATCCGTATCGATTGTGACGCCGATGTAGTGCTACTGCAGGTCGAACAAATTGGCGGAATAGCTTGCCATACGGGACGACGCCGGTGCTTTTTTCGGGTTCTAAAGGGTGGAATATGGGAAATCGATGAAGAAATTATCAAGAATCCCGACGAGATTTATCGATGAGTGATGATATACTCCAGCGGCTGATGGCCGTAATGGAGTCGAGAAAAGACGCCGATCCGGAATCTTCGTATGTCGCCGGCCTGTATCACAAAGGACTCGATTTCATACTGGAGAAAATCAGTGAAGAGTCGGCTGAAACAATCATTGCTGCAAAATCCGGCGATAGGCAGCAAATTATTTATGAAACCGCGGACTTGTGGTTTCACTGCCTTGTGATGCTGGCGCAACAGAATCTGGATGCACGGCTGGTATTGGAAGAACTGGAACGGCGTTTCGGCGTTTCAGGGATCGATGAAAAAGCCGCGCGTAAACAAAGTAAATGAGGTGAAAAATGGGTTTTGGTGGAATTAGTATCTGGTCGCTTTTATTGATCCTGTGGATCGTGATCCTGCTATTCGGGACCAAGAAATTACGCAATGTCGGAGGAGATCTGGGTGGC
>CAZAVY010000146.1:0-3767 GCA_964488685.1 uncultured Gammaproteobacteria bacterium | reverse complement strand
TGACTCAAAATGCCTTTCCCTCGCTACGACACCCTAAGTCCGACAGACTCCTAGTATTATTTCGGGGGTGTGTTTTCAGGCTGAAATTTGCATCCGAATTGAATGGCTGATAACCCAACTGCCTGGTTACCCGGAATGAAAGACAGTATCCGCCGAACGGCCGGATTTCGGCAGCTTCCGGTGCGATAACAACCGACCAGCCCGGGCCGGCATAAACAGGCCGATCAGGGTACTCGGCACCGGGCTCAATCGCCAAGCCGGAAACAGGCGCCCGAACCATCTGAAATTAAAATAAGTAAATGCTTCCCATTTTACGCGGGTCTGGTTGATTTTCGTTAACCATTCCAGATCGAATTGCACTAGTTGATATAGCAGTGAATGTGTATTGAAAATTGATCGCAATGGCTGAATGGTGCAAAGTTGATGTTTAAGGGGAAGTGTTATAGGTGCTGGCGCCACGATGCTCGATCATATTGTTCTACAATTTGCACTGATTTTTGCCGGGGCGGCCCTGTTCGCTACGCTGTTTCTATATTTGAAACAGCCCATTATTCTTGCCTATATCGCACTGGGAATCGTCATCGGTCCGAAGGGACTGGGGCTGGTCAATGATGCAGAGCAAATTGAACGACTTGCACAAATTGGCATCATCCTGCTGCTGTTTCTGATCGGCCTTAACTTCCAGCCGGCAAAACTCGTTGGCTTGCTCGGACGAGTCGGCATTGTAACGCTGGCGACCTGCTTCATATTCATGCTATTGGGCCTGGCGGCAGCATTGGCGTTAGGCTACCCCTTTATCGACAGTTTGATAATCGGCGCTGCGTTAATGTTTTCCAGCACCATTGTTAGTCTGAAATTAATACCGACGACACAATTGCATCATCACCATGTCGGTGAGGTGATGATCAGCGTGCTGTTATTGCAGGACGTAATTGCTATCGTGCTCATCGTGCTGGTAACCGAGGGCGGCATCGACGACATTTCAATATCAGTGTCTTTGTTATTGCTTAAACTGGTTATATTAAGTGTAGCTTCATTCGTCATAGTCAAGTTTGTCATAACCAGGCTGTTATTGAAATTTGATGTGATAAAAGAGCTTATCTTTATATTGGCTTTGGGTTGGGGCCTGTTTGTAGCCGGTGTCGCAGAAATGCTGGGGCTGTCTTTTGAGATGGGCGCATTCATTGCCGGCATCAGCCTGGCGACAGTACCCATTGCCCTGGTTATTGCGGAAGAGCTAAAACCTTTGCGTGATTTCTTCCTGATACTTTTCTTCTTTTCAATTGGCGCTGAATTTGATTTAGTGGCGTCTCAACAAATTATTGTACCCGGGCTGATAATAACCACGCTGTTGATGGTAGCCAAGCCGGTGATTTTTAACTGGGGGTTTAAAATTATTGGCGAAAAGCCGCAAAACTCGGCTGAGATCGGAGTCAGGTTGGGACAGGCCAGCGAGTTTTCGTTGTTAATCGCATTTAGTGCGTTGGCGTCGGGATTGATAGAGGAACGTTCGTCATACCTGATTCAACTTGTTGTGATGCTTACTTTCGTCGCTTCGACCTATTGGGTAGTCAACGTGTATCCGACACCCATTTCATATAAACCCGACCGAAGAAAAGATTAACCGTTGTTTTCCGGGCAAGATACCCTGGAATCCCTGAAACCGAATTAACACCTGCTTAAAGACTTCCCATGGAATATGATTTCCTGATGTCGCGAAAATTTTCAGGCGGAATTCGTAGCCAACTCGATTGTTCTGTACCTGCCGTCAAACGCCGGGGTTTGCGAGCTATTTCAAATATATATAGAGCAGGACATAGGCGCTCAGCAGTACTAATATCCAGATTGTGGTGATGCCAATCGGCCAGGATCGTGCGAAAACACCCTGCACAACCCCGTGCCGCCGGGCCCGGGTTTGCATCGTGTCCAACCACGCTCGTGCACTGCGAGAAAATTTTCCCTTGGCAACCATCATGGTCACCAGCAAAGTATCAGCCAGTTGGTTGATACCGACTCGCCACCACCAATCGGTATCCAGCGTGATGGTGAGTGTACGTTTCATCGCGGGTAATAGAAGGAAAAAGGCGAGCCCCGAAAACAGCAGCAATTGTAGATAGAAAAGTACCTTGCCAGGGGAATAGGCTTCGTATTCGACGGGATAGGGTAATAACGCATAGAGCGGTTGCGGATAAACACCCAGCCAGATGCAGACAATCGCGCACAACACCATGGCCGCAGCCATGTTCCAGGGTGCGTCCTTTGGGCGAAGTCCCGAATCCTTTTGAAAGAAAACGAACCATGGGAACTTGATGCCTGCGTGCAGGAACACACCTGCCGAGGCCGCTGCCAAAACGAAGTATACCGTTGCCAGCTCTTGCCCCAATGCGGCTTCGGAGATGAGTGTTTTGGTGGTGAATCCGGACGTTAGCGGGAAGCTTGAAATGGACAGCGCACCAACAATGCCGCACACACAGGTTAGCGGCATGGTGCGGAACAGCCCGCCGAGATCGGTACACTTTCGTTTCCCGGTTCGATAGAGCACAACCCCGGCAGACATGAACAACAAGCCTTTGTAGATGATATGTGCGAAGGCATGGGCCGCGGCCCCATTCAGCGCCAGTTGCGATCCGATGCCGATGGCGCAGACCATAAACCCAACCTGGTTGACGATCGAATAGGCGAGGATACGGCGCGCATCATTTTCCAGCAAGGCGTAAATGATGCCGTAGAAAATCATGTATATGCCGACCCCGATCAACACCGGCTCGCCGGGGAACAACAATATCAATGCCAGCACCGCGGTCTTGGTTGTGTAAGCCGACAGGAATACCGCTCCTGTCGAACTAGCCTCCGGGTAGGCATCCGACAGCCAGGCTGAAACCGGTGGGGCCGCGGCGTTGATCAACAGTCCAACGAGAATCATCCAGCTGGCGAAATCTACCGCGCGCATGGCGTGAACGTCTATCGAATCTGTCTGCACCGCGACACCGGCTATACCCACCATGAGTATCACGCCCCCGATCACGTGCAGGATGGCGTAGCGCTTGCCCGCGTGCCCCGCCATGGGCGTGCCGCCGCACCAGATGACAGCCGTCGAGAATATCGCCATCGCTTCCCAGAAGATGAACAGCGTGACCAGATCGCCGGCAAATGCGACCCCGATAGCGCTGGCGGCGTAAGCGTAGGATACGGCCAGTTCGAGAGCGCTGGCATGACGAAATGCATACAGTCCACCAGCGAAGGTCATCAGCGAGAAGATTATCCCGAACAGACGTCTTAGCATACTCCCCTCAACAGGCTCGAGTCGGTAGCCAATAAAATCCACCGTCATCGAAACACCGTCCGGAATCTGCCAAACCGCCCATAAGGTGACAAGCGGTGACAGCAATACAATCGCCGAACGAAGCGACCCGCGCGTCAGGCCGATCAGCACCGCGGCAGTCAACAAGACCAATACCGGTGGTAGAACTTCAATCATCGTAGAAGTTCTCTTTACGCTTCAGGAATAAACCCAGACCCCTGGCCAAAAATACCATGCCGACACAACACAGGAAGCCAAACACGGCACCAAAACCGAGCCATCCATCCACTCCATAATACCCTTTCACCTTGACCACCAACTGCAGCACTACCACCAGCACAAGCACCGCACTAAAGGCTATCCAAAACCAACGGGTGGTTCGCGGACGAACCAGCCAGTGATCGTCGTCTCGCTCGAGGCTCATTTCTTCATCCCTCCAAGCTGTGATGCCAAATCCAGTACCGGT
>CAZAVY010000145.1:0-4037 GCA_964488685.1 uncultured Gammaproteobacteria bacterium | reverse complement strand
TAAACTCAGGTTGCGAATGGAAATAGACGAAGGGTTGTCCAGAATAGTCGAGAAAATCAAACGTCAATATTATACTTGACCCCTTAGGTTGACATTGACCCCTTAGGTTGACAATATTATACTTGACCCCTTAAGTATCTTAAGTATCTTAAGTTAGACAGCCAACTTCAGTTTCCTGGCGATCTTTTGCAAGCGCTTGTCGCGTGTCCAGATAAAGGCCGTATCCGCCAATGCGGTAGAAGCCAGAAGATGGGCATCGACAAAACCGATTCCCCGCCCCATCAGTTTATTGTATTCGATAAAGTGCAATACCTCTTCCTGGGAGGCTACCGGCGTCCGGGGCAAATCGTTGAGTAACCTGAGAACATCATCCCGCTTATGCAGATTCCCGCACGCTAGCTCGCCAATTACAAAGGGGTGTGCCAATACCTGACTGCTGTTTAACAGGTCAGCCAGATGTTTGTCTCCAGCACGCAAATGATCGATCCATACCGAGGTATCGACCAGGATCATGCCGAACCGGGCTGTCGGCGGGGAATCGCTTTCAGTTGGGGTTCGGTGCCGCCTAGACGTGCCAGTCGGCGGGCGCTCTCGCGTTCAATCAGGGCACGCAGTCCTTCACGCACCAGCACGACTTTTTCACTCAACCCGGTAATCCGCTGGGCCTCGGCTAACAATTGATCATCGATATTCAATGTGGTTCTCATGGGTAATTCCTATATTCATGCGGCACGGTATTAGTCATCATTTGATGATAAAACAGATGCATTCACGGCGCAAGGGCTGAAACTGAATCCGCTGCTGGGTGGCAGTAAACAGCACGTTGAAATCAAAGTCAAAATCAAGGGGTCAGACTCCATGATATTTGATTATGGCCCGGCCAGTACACTTTTGGCTAGGATGGCTTTCAGGTCACTAACAGTAGACTCACCGGAGAAGTTACAAGTTGTGTCGACCAAGCTTATGACAACGACTTTCGGATCGAATCACGAAGTATCAATGGCGCTATGGGTATGAAGAAAATGTGGGACAGCAGTGATGTCACCGGATTAATAACATCAAATGGCGTCGGCCCGCTCCAGTTCCTTGCGCATCCGGCGCAGGATACTGTCGTATCGATTGGGGTCATCGGGTTGTGCGCAACCGAAAATGCCTGAACCGGAAACGAAGGTATCCGCCCCGGCGGCGGCAATTTCCGCGATGTTGTCGACCTTGACACCCCCATCAATTTCGAGCCGGATCTGAAATCCGGATTCGTCAATAATACGCCGCGCCGCTCGCAACTTGTCGAGCGTGGCCGGAATGAAGCTTTGGCCGCCAAACCCAGGATTGACCGACATCAGCAGAATCATATCGACCTTGTCGAGCAGGTGTTCGAGATAACTCAGCGGGGTCGCGGGATTAAACACCAGCCCCGAACGGCAACCGCTATCGCGAATTACCGACAGGCTGCGATCGATATGTTCGGAAGCTTCGGGATGAAAGGTGATGTAACTGGCTCCGGCATTCGCAAAATCCGGAATAATCCGGTCCACCGGCTTTACCATCAGGTGCACATCGATCGGCGCTTCGACCCCGTGCTTGCGCAGTGCCTCGCATACAAGCGGTCCGATCGTCAGATTGGGTACATAGTGATTGTCCATGACATCGAAATGTACGATGTCTGCGCCAGCGGCAAGAACCTTATCGACTTCTTCTCCGAGGAGCGCGAAATCGGCTGACAGGATCGAGGGTGCTATCTGGTAGTCGGGCATATTATTTCCTGGTTGCTAGAGACAGGCAATTTACACCAATTCGCGCCCGATTTCAGCCTGGTCAAAATGGATAACAACGACTAACCCTGTTGAGTCCGAATCCTGTAATATTACCAGGCTAACTGCATTGTCAAATCCGGGGATTCATCGAAGTGTCGGTTGAACAACAACTGAGACAGGAACTCGCAGCGCTGCGTCATGAGTTGCGTCGTGTCAATGACAGCTTTGAACGCAGTCGTTCTAATGAATTTGAACAGCAGGCCCGCCGCTTACGCGACAATATCGCTCTATGCCAACTGGAGCTGAAACAACTGAAACCACCATCGCAATAACGGCGAAAAAACACCAGCCATCGTAACCATGTCGACCAACACCATCAAAGAAAATCAACGTCGTTGCCAGTTAAACAAAAACGAACAGGTCTGGCTGTTTGGTTATGGTTCGCTGATCTACCTGGTTGACTTCCCTTACCTCGAATCGAGGCTGGCGAATGTCCGCGGCTGGAGCCGTCGCTTCTGGCAGGGTTCGCATGATCATCGCGGCACCGAATCCAATCCCGGCAGGGTGGTCACCTTGATTGAAGAACAGGACACAGTTTGTGGCGGCATAGCCTTTCGGGTCGAGGCTTCGGTGTTCCGACAACTCGATGAGCGCGAAAAAAACGGCTACCTGCGGGTTGCGACCGAGATGACTTTCGACGATGGCTCACAGGCCAACGGCCTGATCTACATCGCAACTGCCGACAACGAAGCCTATCTTGGTGAAGCGAGCGATGTTGAAATTGCACAACATATCTGTGGTGCCGAGGGTCGCAGCGGCGCCAACAGTGATTACCTGCTTGAATTAGCGAAATCGTTACGCGAGCTGGGATTGCACGATCAACACGTGTTCGATATCGAAACGCATATGCTACGGATTATGAAACGTTAGTCTGCTGGCACGGGGTTTTTGCCAATCGGGTTTAATCAAGTTGCCGATCGAAAAGTTGGGTTGTTTTTACTATAGCTTAAGGAGTTTCTTTAAACGCCCGGGCACCGGAGCCAAACCAGCCAAGGGGCCGGTTAAATCGGGTTTCAACGGGAAGAGTGATGTCAGGAAATTACTTCAGGCTACCGATGTATGCGGCCAGGTTTTTGATTTCAGCGTCTTTCAACCCCGCCGCCATGGCGTTCATAACCGGGTTTTTTCGTGCACCGCTGCGATAATCTGCCAGGTCCTTGCGAATTATTTCGGCACTTTGACCTTTCAGTGAAGGATAGGTAGCGACAACGCTTACACCACCGGCGCCATGGCAACCAATGCAGCCCCTGGCCGCGTAGGTCGACTGGCCCGCAGCCGCGTCAGCCTGTGCGCCAGCGGAAAATACCAGCGACAGGGAATAACAGAAAACCAAAACAAATTTCATAAACCCACGCTCCCAGGTAGCAATCTTGATATCGTCAATAGATAATAGGCTAATAAAAAAGGATCAAAAGATTAGTTGCGCTCTAAAAACCGCGCCATTGTTGCAAAGCCATTTGTCGATGTAAAGCAACGGTTAGGGTAACAGGCAGGGCTGAATACGTGCTTAATGACTTAAATCAGTATAACCGAAAAATACGCCGGGACTTACGAATCGAATACCGCGAAATCGAGTTCCACACCACCTGGGGACTGTTCTCCCCGCGCGCGATCGATGATGGTTCACACATGCTGCTCGACTACCTGGACCTGGATAAAGGCGACCACTGTCTCGACCTGGGATGCGGTTACGGGGTGCTTGGATTATGCATGGCGAGACAGGCTAGCGCCGGACATAGTTTGATGGTCGATAAGGATTTCGTCGCAGTCGAATACGCGGAAAAAAATCGCTTGCTGAATCGGATCGAAAACGCAAGCTGCATGCTGAGCAATGGCTTCGACCAGGTTCCACAACAACAATTCGATATCATCGTTTCCAACATTCCGGCCAAGGTTGGCAAGGAAATGCTCTACATCTATCTCTTCGATGCGCTCCGGTATCTGAAACCCGGAGGCTCGTTTTACATCGTCACGATTACCGGCTTACGCCGGTTCTTCAAACGCGGATTCAGTGAGGTATTCGGACACTACGAAAAAATCAAGCAGGGTAAGACCTACACCGTAGCACGGGGCATCAAGCAGTAACCGGCTTTCCCTACCCTGTTAACGCTCCTCGGGACTAGCGTCTTCCCCGCGAAGCGGGGATCTTTCGATTGTGCCGTCGTTGTAAGATCCCCGCTTGCGAGACTGTGAGAGTATTCTGCTCACGATACAAGATTCAGC
>CAZAVY010000144.1:0-4156 GCA_964488685.1 uncultured Gammaproteobacteria bacterium | reverse complement strand
TGCTCATAGTCGATTCCTCATCTAGCGATTAACGGTTAGTATTTTTCGCGGGTACTCGGTGATGTACTCGGTGCCGGTTTCGGTTACCGCAATCGAATCGCCGCTGCGCCCACCGAGTCTGCCATCGACGCCGATACCGCCGTCGACGGCGAAGGTCATGCCGGCCAGCAATATGGTCGTGTCACCCTGTTTCAGCTCGGGTGATTCGAGGTAGGCCATGCCGATCGAACGTCCGGTGCGATAAGCGGTTTGGTAGCCGCGTTCGCGGTAAACCTCATCGGCTGCCTCGGCTACCGATTCGGCGGTGACGCCGGGGCGCATCGTGGCAATTGCCGCCTGTTGCGCATCGATTGCGGCCTGCTGCACTTCGGTCGCCTCGTCCGATACTTCCCCGATGAAGAACATGCGGTCGAAACCGAGCTTGTACTGCTTGAATTGCGCCATGTTGCAGAAACAAAAATAGACCGGGTCGCCTTTTTCAAGAGGCTTGACGCTGGCGCGGCGATGCACCATCGAGGTGGCGCGACCCGATTGCATAATCTGCAGGTTATAAATCATCGGTGAAATAAAAGCCTCCCGGCCTTTGGCGGTCAGGAAACCCGCGGCCTTGCGCGTGCCGGCGTCGATAACCGCGAGCGCGGCCTCGTACTCGGGCCGACCTTCACCCAGCGCGCCCTCGGCGGCGTGCATCATGGCGCCAGCGATTTCACCGGCCTGCTTCATGACTTCGATTTCCTCGGGTGATTTGATCATGCGCATTTCGCCGAGCAGCGGGGCGATGTCGTAGAGTGCAATGCCGGGCATTTGATCGTCAAACCAGTTACGCACTATCGCCGGCAAAGCGCTGAGCTCGACGCCGATCTTGCCGGGATTACCGCCAATCGCGCTGCAGAGAACGTTTCCCCAACGATTCTCGCCGGCGTCTTCCCAGGTGGAAATGTTTTCCACCCAGGTCATCGCGCCGACCATTTCGCTTTCCATCTGCGGGGTAATGACCTGCGGCACCGCGTCGGGTCGAACCAGTAAAAACGTTGGCCGGCCAAATTCGATTGAGAGATAACCCCAGAAGCCGGCGAGATAGGCAATCGAGCTTTCATCGGTCACGATGGCAAGGTCGATGCCGGCCTCCTTGAGCCGGGCTTGAAATTCGGCGGTGCGCCGGCGCGCCTGTTCGAGCATCGGTAGTCCTGGATATCGTGTGAAGACCGGTGTATATCATACCGATCCCGCTAAAGGAATGATTTTAGGGTTTCGGACAACGAAGTAATCGCTAACGCTCCAGATTCGATTTTATTTGTCTCCTGCGGTGCGTTGCGCACGCTGGATGTGATCGGTAAAATCGAAGCGCGCTGGCAAACCCGCGATTTGCAGCAACCAGGCGATGATCTGGGACTGCCTGCGCCTGACTGGGATTGAGGGCCGTTTCGAGGGTTGCGGGACTTTTATTGTTGGATTATTAACTGAAAAAACACAAAAATTTCCATATGAGGCTCATCTGATGAGCCAATGGAAGTTCCATAATTTGGGTATTGGGCTTTAAGGAAGCTAGGGATGTCAGATTATATTGCGCACCGAAGAAAAGATGGTACCGAACAATCTCTTCTTGACCACCTTGAACAAGTTGGGGCTCTGGCTTCGCAGTTGGCCTCTAAAATTGGTGTGGCGGATGCGGGTGAACTAATCGGTCTATTGCACGACTTCGGTAAGTTTAGCAAGAGTTTCCAAAGGTATCTCAAATCAGCGACGGGAATCGTCAACCCTGACGAAGATGAGTATGTCGATTTTAAAGGTCTAAAAGGGAAAATCGATCATTCATCGGCAGGTGCCCAATGGATTTGGGAACACTGCAAGAATCAGAATGCTCCAGTACAATTGGTTGGTCAGATTCTTGCCCTTTGTATTGCCTCGCATCATAGCGGTTTGATTGATTGCTTGAATGCCGATGGAGAGAAGGTTTTCATTAAAAGGATGAATAAACCTGATGACAAGACACACCAAAAGGAATGTCTCAGCAGGGTGGCGACATCATTTTTGCACAAGCTCGATGAGCTGGCAGAGAAAAATAGATTAAAGGCAATATTCGATCAGTTACAAAAAATTTCTGCAACAGATGAAGGTAATCTCCCCGGTCAGATTGGATGGTTCAATTGGGGGATGTTTACCAGATTGCTATTCAGTTGTCTCATTGATGCTGATCGTATCAATAGCGCAGATTTTGAATATCCCGATAATGCGTTTCATAGAAATAACAAACCTGCTGACTGGATGACTGCAATCTCACGGCTGGAAGCTGCGATTGCAGAGTTTGATGGGGACAAACCCATTGATGAGATGCGTCGGACGATCTCGAATTTCTGTAAAGATAGAGCGGTCGATGCCCCGGGTATTTATACTCTGACAGTGCCAACCGGAGGCGGAAAAACGTTTTCCAGTTTGCGTTACGCTTTGCATCATGCGCATCAAAATCGGCTGGATCGAATTATCTATATCATTCCGTATACATCCATCATTGAACAAAATGCACAAGCGATAAGGGAATTACTGGAGTGTTCAGACGATGAGTTTCCCTGGGTTTTGGAGCAGCATTCCAATCTTGAGCCGGAACTGCAGACCTGGCATAGCAAGTTGGTTAGCGAAAACTGGGATGCGCCAATTGTCATGACAACAATGGTTCAGTTTTTGGAAGTGTTGTTCTCAGGTGGAACTCGCGGTGTAAGAAAAATGCATCAGCTGACCCGGAGTGTGCTGGTCTTTGACGAAATCCAGACTTTACCGGTCAACTGTACCCACCTGTTTTGTAATGCTTTGAATTATTTGACCCGCTATTGCAAAACCACTGCAGTATTGTGCACTGCGACCCAACCATTGCTGGATGATCTTAAAACTCCTGAAAAAGGTCAGTTGAAAATACCTCCTGAAAATGAAATTGCACCCGATGTGAAAAAATTATTTGAAGATTTACGACGTGTCAATGTTTCGAATAAATGTACTTCAATGGGATGGGTTGATACTGATATTGCTGATCTCGCATTAAAAGAGTTTTTAGCGCTCGGTAGCTGCCTTGTGATTGTGAATACCAAGACATGGGCGCAGCAGTTGTATCAATTGTTATTACAGAATGATGAAGTAGATCACGATGTGATATTTCAGCTCAGCACCAATCTTTGCCCTGCTCACCGAAAAGTCATTTTTAATGATATTCGAACACGTTTGAGCAATGGGCAGCCTGTGCTTTGTGTTAGCACTCAATTGATAGAGGCGGGTGTTGATGTGGATTTCGCATCGGTGATTCGTTTCCTGGCTGGACTGGATTCCATCGCCCAGGCAGCCGGTCGCTGCAATCGCAATGGGCTACGGGAAACCGCAACAGTACATGTCCTCAACCCTGATCACGAACCTATTAATCGGTTATTAGATATTAGAGTTGGACGAGATAAGGCCCGCAGAGTGCTTGATGAGGACTTTGATGATCTTCTCGCACCAGATGCAATGAGGCAGTACTTCAAATACTATTTTTATGATCGCGCGAGCGATATGTCTTATCCTGTTAAAGATAAGAAAGTTGGTCTTGATGACAATGTTCTGAATATGTTGAGCAATAACAGGAATATCGGCAATACAGATAACCATCATTTATTAAAACAGTCATTCATGACTGCCGGTAAAGCCTTTAAGGCTATCGATTCTCCAACGCAGTCGGTGATAGTTCCTTACACATCTGATGGCGAGCGGATCATTACTGAATTATGTGGTGTAGCTAAAGAGTTTGAAGCCAGGAAATATCGTACGCTGCTCAAACAAGCACAAATATACAGCGTGAATGTCTTCCCCAATTTCTGGGAAAAACTGCAGACGGAAAAAGCCGTTCATGAAATCCAGCCGGGAGAAGGCATTTATCACGTAGATAAAACCTATTACAGCAATGAATTTGGCTTGTGTGATTACCGCTGCAATCAAATGGATTTCATGAGTGTTTAGGAGTAACTAATATGCACGATACCCCCAAGAACAGCGTCAGTTTCAAGGCGCATGGCCGATATGCGCTGTTTACTGATCCAGTCACCAAGATTGGTGGTGAAAAATGCTCATATCATTTGCCGACCTATGAATCAATCAAGGGTGTATTGAAATCCATTTACTGGAAACCGACCATCAT
>CAZAVY010000143.1:0-4234 GCA_964488685.1 uncultured Gammaproteobacteria bacterium | reverse complement strand
AAGCAGGGCAAGACAACCTTTCAAAGAACCAATGCGCCGGATCAGCAAGAACTCGCCATACTCGTCCACACTATCAGCCACCGCGTAGCTCGCTTTCTTGAACGCCAGGGTGTACTGGAGCGTGACCAAGAAAACAGCTACCTGCAACTGGAAGGCATGGATGAAGACCCCATGCAGCAACTCATTGGTTGCTCGGTCAGCTATCGGATCGCCGTGGGACCACAGCAGGGACGCAAGGTGTTCGCCTAAAGCGCCTACTGTTGGCACGCTACAGACGTTGCCAGCGCTCGAAAAGGATGATCGAAATGCCCAGGTTGCGAAAGAGGCCGGGTTCAGCCTGCATGCAGGCGTGGCAGCACAAGCCTGGGAGCGCGACAAGCTGGAAAGGCTGTGTCGTTACATATCACGACCTGGCGTATCGGAAAAACGCCTGTCGCTGACATCGGCCGGCAACATCCGCTACCAGCTCAAGACACCCTACAGTAACGGTACGACCCATGTGATATTCGATCCCCTGGACTTCATCGCAAAGCTGGCCTCTCTGGTACCAAAGCCGAAGGTCAATCTCACAAGATTTCATGGTGTATTCGCTCCAAACAGCAAGCACCGGATTCTGGTGACTCCTGCCAGGCGGGGCAAAGGCGGACGAAAAGCGATTGGGCAGGACAAAACCCCAGAAGAACGCCGTACGGCCATGACCGGTTTTTGCTCCTGCAAAACCGGCATACATGCCATCCATGGCAATAACCTGGGCACAACGATTGAAAAGAGTATTCACCAAAAGTAGGCGCTTCAGGCGACATCGATGTGGATACCTGCGCTCATTGCGGTGGCCCCGCAAAGGTCATAGCCTGTATAGAGGATCAACAGGTCATCGACCAGATTCTTTCTCATCTTAAGAAAAAGGACAGCCTGCCATCTCTTCCCAATGCCTTGCCTGAAACCAGGGCGCCACCACACCAACAGTAGGCGCCATGAGGTGAACCACTCTTTTCCACGGTTATGATGACTGTTTTGTTGCCATAAAACTGAAACCTGATAGTGGCAGCCGGGAGGCTATTGTTCAGCGTTGATGTCAGCGCTCGATTAAGCGCAAAATTGGCTGTCTTGTTTAGATTCTCGGGCGTATTCGGTCTCTCGGTGTCAGATAATAGGCGTGAACTCTTGATTATTGGAGCTGGTTATTTGGAAATATACCTTTTATGCTTCTTATACTTAGAGGCTTTCTTTTTGGTTTGAAATATTTAATTCTATCCACAACTAATCTGGCAATAGAAACCCCTGGAAGCGAACCGCCATGAACCAAGAAAATACGCATTATGCAAAAACCAAAGTCGCTGAGGATACCTATCAAGTGTTTTTCAATGAGGAATTGATCCTGGAATCAAACCAGGCCGTCGAGCTCGAAGAACATTATGCCGGGAAGGACTTTCCCGCGGTCATTTATTTTCCCGAATCGGCACTAACTGAACTGGAAATCTCAAAGGCGGAAAAATCCACCCATTGCCCCATCAAAGGGGATGCTTCGTATTGGAGCTACCAGGAGGCAGCGAACAGTATCTGGTGTTACCAGGAACCCTATTCGCAGGTCGATCAAATTAGAAACCACTACGCCTTCGATCAAAGTCAAGGTTTTCGCATTGCAGTAGCCGCATAGATCAAAAAGTATAGGGTTTTTCGGCGCACTTAGGAGGAGCGACTTATGAGTATCGAATCGTCAAATAACCCCCAGAGGTTTGCCAACTTTGAACACGAGGGATGGGAAACGGTTAGCCAAGGATATGACCAACATTTTGCCAGCTTAACCCGCCAATCGGTTGATGCCTTGTTGACTGCAGCCGACGTTAGCCAGGGTAAAAAGGTTCTCGATGTGTGTTGCGGGCCTGGAATGATTGCGGCAACCGCTACAACCGGTGGTGCTCAAGCCATAGGTATCGATTTTTCGGCGGCAGCGGTCAAAAATGCCAGCTCCAATTTTCCCGATACAGAGTTCCACCAAGGCGATGCTCAATCATTGCCATTTTCAGACAACAGTTTTGATGCTGTTGTCTGCGGCTTCGGAATTATTCACCTGTCAGATCCACGGCAAGCATTGTCCGAAATGCGGCGTGTGCTCAAACCGGCGGGGCGAGTAGCCGTTAGTGTTTGGGAACCCCCAAATTCAAATAACGGTTTTGGATTGCTTTACGGATCGATAAAAGCAAACGCAGATATGGGTGTCGAACTTCCCCATGGCCCAGATTTTTTCCAGTTTAGTGATCCCGCCAAGCTAACCGGCGCGCTGATCGAAATCGGATTCAGTGAAGCCGCGGTAGACACGGTTGCTCAGACTTGGGAGTTCAAAGATTCGGGAGGATTATTTGCCGGCATTATGGAAGGGGCAGTTCGTGCCCGGGCGCTCATCGCAGCACAAACTGAAACCGTTCAAGCAGCCATAGCGGATGATGTAGTCAAGGGGATGGGCGGTTATGGTTCGCCTGATGGGGTATATCGAGTCCCAATGCCTGCATTAATCGGTTCAGCGGTAAAGTCGGTTGCATAAAAACCTTTTTTGATCGAACTGATGGCCATACGCAATAAAATTGAATACTGTAACGGCTGCGGGTGTAGTTTTGGCACAACGCGTCGAGCAACTTGCAGAGCCGGGAAGCCTGTGCGTTACCGCTGCGATTCAAGAAGCACTACCCCACCGGCTGCCATATTGTTTGGAAAATCTTGGCGAGCAGGAACTCAAAGATTTCGAGCAACCGGTGCGGGTGTATACCGTACGGTTGCAATCCGAGGCCAAGATCCCGCCGCCCGAACCGCTACCCGCCACAAAACGAAAACAATCATCGCTCGTGGTGAGAGCGATGGCAGTTGTACTATTGGTGGCGATTGCGTTGGCCTGGTTTAAGCCGTGGCAATCGGATGCCGATCAGAATTTAGTCGAGTGGTCTTT
Source organism: uncultured Gammaproteobacteria bacterium (assembly GCA_964488685.1). Taxonomy (GTDB): domain Bacteria; phylum Pseudomonadota; class Gammaproteobacteria. The sequence continues at coordinate 1,293 of CAZAVY010000143.1, read as the reverse complement.
TCCAGATAAGCCTTCGATAGCAATACTGCCATTCGACAATCTTTCTGCTGATCCGGATCAAGAGTATTTTAGCGACGGCTTGGCTGATGATTTGATTATTGATCTATCTAAGATATCGGGCATGTATGTCGTCTCCCGAAGTTCGTCATTCCGTTACAAGAACAAACAGGCTTCGCCTGAGCAGATTGGTCGCGAGCTTAATGTTCGCTACATATTGGAAGCAAGTGTTCGTAAAGCCGCCAACCGGGTGAAGCTTAATGCTCAATTGATTGACACTACTACTGGCTATCATCTCTGGGCGGACCGTTTCGATTGGAAGATGGAGGATATTTTTGCTGCGCAAGATCAGTTCGCCGAAAACATAGCGACGGCGTTGGAAGTTAAAGTAGCGGTAGATGAGCGCGCACGCTTACTGCACCGACTTACCAGCAATCTTGACGCGTATGATTATTACTTGCGTGGGCAGTCGAATTTTGAACTCTTTACGAAAGAGGGTAATGCACAGTCGCGCCGTATGTTCTTTAAAGCCACTGAGTTCGACCCAAAATTTGCGGTAGCGTACGCGTTATTAAGTCGCAGCTATAGCTATGACTGGGACGCCTAATTCGACGATGTTCCGAACGCAGTGGATCGGGCAGTGGACGCGGCAGAAACTGCCGTCGCGCTCGACGAAGGACTAGCGCTAGCTCATGAACAACTCGGGTGGAGCTACATGTGGAAGAAGCAGCCCGACAAGGCGATCGCTTCGGGACGAAGGGCCGTCTTACTGGATCCTAATTTAGCATCGGCCCATGCGTTTCTCGGAGAGATTCTGAATTTCGCTGGGAGACCCGATGAGGGATTGGTGCTTATTAACAAAGCGATACATCTCAATCCATACCACCCCTTTTGGTATAAATACATCTTGGCCCATTCCTACGACTTGATAGGCCGTCAGCAAGAAGCTATCGAATTAATGAAGAAAGCCCGGGATGTCAATCCCGGCTTTCTACTGGCGCGACGTCACTTGGCTGTCATTTATAGTGATTTGAACCGGATGGAGGAGGCGCGCTCCGAAATTACTGAAATCCTGGGAGTCAGCCCGAGGTATTCGATAAGTGAATGGCGTGCCAGAGCACGCTACAGCGATCCGACAATTCTCCAGCGGTGGGTTGAGGGCCTACGCAAGGCGGGCTTGCCGGAGTAGCTCATCCAATATCTTATTAATTGCTTAGCGATACCCGCTTCGATGGACGGGTATCGACGTGGTTAACCGTCTTTTCAAAGATAATGTCGATCCGGGTGCGTCTTTCA
>CAZAVY010000142.1:0-4268 GCA_964488685.1 uncultured Gammaproteobacteria bacterium | reverse complement strand
GCAATTGCCGGCAGCCGTCGTGATCGACCTGGTATGGGACTCCAATGGCCCCCTGGTGGCGCCCCCCCCGACTACCTGCAAGGACTTTGCGCCGAAGTACGCAAGCGTGGTGGTCTGGTCATCGCCGACGAAGTACAGTCAGGCTACTGCCGCAGCGGTCAAAACTGGTGGAGCTGCGACAACTACGCAATCCAGCCTGATATCCTGACCTGTGGCAAGCCGATGGGCGCAGGCCATCCGCTGGCGTTGATGGCAACCAGCCGTGCAATCGCCAATGACTATTCACGACAGTACCATTACTTCAACACCTTCGGTGGTAATCCGGCCTCGGCCAGCCCATGCGCGAGTTCCCGGTAACTGGATTCGACCTGGCCACCGACCGCCACCTCCCGATGACTCGTCAAGGGCGGCATGCTCGACATGGAACCCGCGATGTAGACATCTTCCTGTGCCACTTCATCCCGCGCCCGTTGCGCCCGTTGCACCGACTTCAAATTCAATAGCTTCGATTCGTGGCCGAGGTTAATACTTACCAGTACATGCCGCGCAGTGGAATAGGTATTGGCGGTGATGATTTGTGCGCCGGCTCGAATATAGTCCTGGTGCACCTGGCGCACTTCGTCGGGATGGGTATTGGTGGTCAAACCGCTCCAGACATTTTTATCGAGCGCCACGCCGCGGCGACGGAACTCGGTACTGACACCGCCATCGAGTAGCAGAAATTCATTATTATCCAGGCGTTCGGTGAAACGGCTCATCGCGCAAAGGGTTAGCAAGCAGGTTGCACCAAGTGTATCAGAACTGATTCTCCAGGCGCTCGACAAAATACCGTCTACTGGGTTACCTTGACGATATTGATAGGTGAATTATCCATGACCGCCGAATGCCAGACAAAATTGCCGTACGCTATTTTAATCCTCGCGTTTACTCTGCTACCGGGCTGCGCCAGCCAGGGCCCTCAAATCGATCTTCCACCATCGGTCGAAGCACGGCGCATTACGGATTTGAATCTCGCGATACTTTCATTGAGCCAGGATATCGATGCCACTGAAGCCGGGCGGGCAGCGCGCATTTCAATCGAATACACCCGACAACTGGCCAAGGAGTATGAAATATCGGGTTCCCCGATAATGCACAATCTTCTGGTCAACCTGGGGCTGAAGCCGCGTGGCCTGTGCGTCGACTGGACCGCCGATTTACAGGCCCGCCTGCGCCAGGAAAGATTCCACAGTCTCGATCTCCACTGGGGTATCGCAAATTACGATGCCGCGTTTCGACTCGAACATAGCACGGTGATAATCAGCGCCCGCGGGGAACCGCTGGAACAGGGACTGGTGTTAGACCCATGGCGCAATTCCGGGCGCCTGTATTGGACCCCGACGCTTGTCGATCCAGGTTACGCCTGGCATCCTCAAGCCGTGATACACGCGCTTAAACGAGAACGCAGAAATAACAGCCAAAATCGCCACACCCTCCGATAGCCAGCTGATGTTCTGATAACCAACTCTTAACTAGATTGATCAAATGACTACACGAATCGGGCTCGTCAGCGACGTGCACTCCAGCCCCGAGCCACTGGCCGAGGCATTGGATATTTTCACCACTGAAAAGGTCGATGTCATTATTTGCCCTGGTGATATTGCCGGGTACTACGACCCCGTAGAGCCGACAGTCGAACTTCTCGCACAATCTGACTGCAAGGCAGTGGTTGGCAATCACGATCAATACTATCTCGAAAAAACTGTGGCGGACGGAGTAGATCCGGTTCGCGCTTACCTGCAAAACCTGCCGCAAACCCTGTCGCTGACAATCGAGCAAAAGCGAATATTCGTGGTTCACGCCAATCCTCCCTGCGAACAGCACGGCGGGATAAAACTACTCGATCAGCAGGGAGAAATCATCCAGCAACGAAAACGCGAATGGAGCGCTAAGCTGTCTGAACTGGGACACGATGTATTGATCGTGGGGCATACTCACCAGGTTTATGCCGAACAGCTCGGCGAAGTCTTTGTGGTTAATCCCGGAAGCACGATTTTCAACCATAGTTGCATGATATTGTCTTTGCCCGAAATGACCGTACAAATCTACTCCCTGGGAGACCACGACCTGATCAAATGCTGGAGTTTCAGCATGTTAAACGGCTAGTGGGAATCAGGGGACAGACCAGAATGGCACTCACTTAAGCACGAAAAACCAACTACTGAGTCATTCCCGCGGATGACATGCTTAAGTAAGTACCATTGGGGACAGACCACGGTTTTTCTAAACTGCGGTCTATCCCCTATTACTATTAAGTTATAAACGGTTTAAATACGGTATATAGTTTGAAATGGATGTTTGATTAAGTGCTGTTTTAAATACAGGATGTTTCCATTTTTCGGAGGAGCTACTATCTATACTTGTATCATCGTTAAATATGGAACGCAGGTATGTGATGCGGTAAGCTCTGGTCGCCAATTTTTATTACAAATCTACAAGAACGTTTATGAGTAAAGCCAAATGTAGTCCTCTGCTGATAGGCATTGTAATCTTCTCTTTTCTCGTCAATTCCGCTTGCGCTGTCTATTCTCATCAGTTTGATAATATTGAGGAATTTGCCGAAATCCCGGTTGATTTTCAACATCAATGGGATGGCAGTAGCCATCCGTTCAGCGGTGCAGCGGTCATCGATATCAATGGCGATGGTCGCATGGAAGTCTTTATCGGTGGTGGCCAGGGACAGGATGACGCTTTGCTTCGTTACCAGAACCAGCAATTGATCAATATCATTGAAGGTACTGGGCTGTCCAGCTCATCAGCAACCTATGGTTCGGCATCGATAGATATTGATAATGATGGTGATGTCGATCTACTGGTTGCTAGAAACAATGGGCTTTATCTCTATGTTAACCAACAAGGTGTTTTTACTCCGCAAAAAATTCCGCTTGATTTAGCGAGAAACGCGGTGCCTTTTTCTATCGCACTTTCTGATATTGACCATGATGGCGATGCCGATTTATACATCAGTGTATTTGTTGATCCGGCGATGTTTCGCAGTGGCGTTTTTAATGACCCTGAACATGCGAAAAAAAATGTTCTGTTGGTAAACAATGGCGACCTGACTTTTACTGATATCACCGTATCGTCCAACACCGCGGGCAAACAGAATACCTTTCTTTCGGTTTTTACAGATTTAAATAATGACGGCTGGCAGGATCTGGTCCTGGCGCAAAATACCGGACAGGTAGAGATATTCCGCAATGACAAGGATAAAACTTTTAGCTCGATTCCGAACCCCAGTGGTTTTGGTTTCTGGATGGGATTAGCGATTGGCGATATTGATAAGGATGGTGATCAGGATTTGTTTTTTAGCAATATCGGCGACAGTATTCCTACATTTATAACCAGCGGCGATATTGCCGACAATCAACGTCATACGCATGAATGGCTGTTGCTGAGAAATGACGGTGAATTTCAATTCTCTGATGTTACCGACGCCTATGGCCTGAGTGGAGAAGGTTTTGCCTGGGGGGCGGTTTTCGAAGATCTGAACCTGGACGGACAACTGGATCTGCTCGTGGCGCAGAATTATATCAAATGGCCAATCCATAAACTGTTCAAGTTACCTGCACGTAGCTATTTACAGACTGCGGGTGGTGATTCGATGCAGCACGTACCTGAACTGGGTTTGGAAAATTCTTATTATGGACAATCTCCCTTGATGGTCGATTTGAACAATGATTTGAAACCGGATGTGCTGTGGCTCAATATGGACGGCCCGGTCAGGGCATTTTTAAATCGCACATCGGCAAATTATGTTGCTGTTGAAATTACTGATAATGCGCAATGGCTAGGTACTCGATTTTTTGTTGAAACGCTTAGCGGGCGAAGTTATAGCCGAGAGGTTGTTACCAGTACTGGCATGTTAACCGATCAGAGTCCAAATATTGTGTTTGGTCTTGGTAAAACAGAAAAGGTTAAACGAGTGATTATTAACTACCCCGATGGGTCGATTCAGACGATTAATTCGCCATCTATTAATAGCGTAATTTCAGTACAGGAACTAACAATAAAATGAATGCGCTTTATGACAAGGGTCAATTAAAACAATCAAGTAAAGCCACTGCTGTCCCGTTAACTTTCACAACAAGGCCATTTGCTGAATATTGTGTTTCGGCATTGAAAAGGAATAAAGAAAAGAATAAAGGGGTCAAATATCATATTGACCCTTACCTATTTGATCACTACTATTGCACATTATGCCCCGGCCACTTCGAATAGAGTACGAA
>CAZAVY010000141.1:0-4284 GCA_964488685.1 uncultured Gammaproteobacteria bacterium | reverse complement strand
AACCGGAATTCAGGCACTGGATTTAATGGGGCGCAAGATGATGCACGACCAGGGCCGGGCGATGGGTGAGTTGATCGAAGAGCTCAAACAGTTTAATCGGCAGCTGATCGCTGCGGGTGATGTTTTGGCGTCGATTGGAAGCCGCTTTGAGCCTGCGCTTAGGGCTCTGCAAGAGGCGACCGACTGGTATCTGAAAAATGCCGGGAGTGACCCTGACCTGGGTAGTGCGGTTGGTGTCGATTATCTGATGCTGGCGGGTAATGTCGCCTGCGCCTGGTTGATGGGGCGAGCCGCGATTGCGGCGCAGAAGCATATCGATGCCGGCAATAGGGATAGCTTTTATCCGCACAAGATAAAGACCGCGCTGTTCTTCGCCGAGCATATCCTGCCACGAAGTCAGGCCCAGGTAGTGATGGTCAAATCCGGTTCAGCCAGCGTAATGGCGATCGACGCAGATAGTTTTTAAACCCGGAATGCCCATCCTGCCGGCCGAGCGGAAAATCGCCAACCATTCGAGGGGCTCGAATCATGGGTGAATTGCAATACCTGGAATTGGAAAGACATGACGCCGTCGCATGGGTCAGGCTGAACCGGCCCGAGGTGTTGAATGCGTTGTGCCTGGAGCTGATGCGGGAACTTGCGCAAACCCTGGAGGAGCTCGACGCCGACAACAGGGTTGCCGTGATTGTTCTCACCGGCAATGACAAGGCTTTCGCGGCCGGTGCCGACATCACCGAAATGAAAGACCTGAGCTTCCAGCATAGGCTCGACGATGGCGGTCTAACCCGTCATTGCGACAGCATTCCCCGTTGCAGCAAACCGGTAATCGCGGCAGTCGCAGGCTATGCCCTCGGCGGTGGCTGTGAACTCGCGATGATGTGCGATTTCATTATTGCAGCGGATAACGCGAAGTTTGGTCGGCCGGAAATCGCAATCGGCACCATTCCAGGATTGGGTGGTTCGCAACGGCTTACGTGCCTGGTCGGAAAACCCAAGGCCATGGATATATGCCTCACGGGCCGCATGATGGATGTCGCCGAAGCTGAACGCAGTGGCCTGGTGTCCCGGGTCGAGCCATTGGATTCATATCTCGAAGTGGCGCTTGGGGCAGCGGCAAAGATCGCCGGTTTCTCTCGTCCGGTGGTATCGATGGCTCGGCAAACTGTCGATCTGGCGCTCGAAACCACGCTTAACCAGGGGATAAATTCCGAGCGCCAGATGTTCAAGTCGACATTTGCACTGGATGATCAAAAAGAAGGCATGGCCGCCTTCGCGCCTTCGTGGAAAAGCGCGATGCGGATTTCAAACACGGTTGATTTCGCTTTAAGTGGAACTATTTAGTATTTCAGGGCAATAATTCCGGCTCGGCACTTTCAGTTTCTATGTAGTGTGTTAGACTATGCGCCGGCAGAAATCGGTCTTCCTATAATTTCTTTGTAAATCAATAATTTACAGGGGTTTTATCGTCCCTGTGGTGATAAAGGCCGGATGTATTTTGCAATTGCCGGGATTATGTCCCCGGGTTTGAAAAAGAATTTTATTTATTTTAACTGGAAACCGTGATGGCAGACTTGAATAGTTATCGGAATATCGGCATTTTTGCTCATGTTGACGCCGGTAAGACCACGACCACCGAGCGTATTTTGAAACTCACCGGCAAGATCCATAAAATTGGTGAAGTTCACGACGGTGCTGCAACCACCGACTTCATGGATCAGGAACAGGAACGCGGGATTACGATCCAGTCCGCGGCGACCAGTTGTGAGTGGAACAAGCACCGTCTCAATATCATCGATACGCCGGGGCACGTCGATTTTACGATCGAGGTTTATCGTTCGCTCAAGGTTCTCGATGGTGGTGTCGGCGTCTTCTGCGGGTCGGGCGGTGTCGAACCGCAATCGGAAACCAATTGGCGCTATGCAAATGATTCTGAAGTCGCGCGTATTATTTTCGTCAACAAGCTCGATCGGCTGGGCGCGGATTTTTACCGGGTAGTCAAGCAGGTTGGAGACGTGCTTGGCGCTAACCCGCTGGTTATGACATTGCCGATCGGAAGCGAAGAGAATTTTATCGGCGTGGTTGATCTGCTGACACGTAAGGCCTGGGTATGGGACGAATCAGGCGATCCCACCCAGTACGAAATTCAGGAACCGCCCGCCGATATGGCTGATCTGATTGAAGAGTATCGCGAAACCCTGATCGAACTCGCATTGGAACAGGACGACGACCTGCTGGAAATGTATCTGGAAGGTGAAGAGCCGGCGCTCGACGATATCAAGCGGTGCGTTCGCAAGGGTACTATCGCACTTGATTTTTTCCCGACCTACTGTGGTTCGGCGTTCAAAAACAAGGGCATCCAGTTGATACTCGATGCGGTTGTCGATTACCTGCCGAATCCGACCGAAGTGAAACCGCAGCCGGAGGTTGATCTCGAAGGTAACGAGACGGGCGAAGTGGCGATCGTTGATCCGTCAAGACCGCTACGATCGCTGGCTTTCAAGATTATGGATGACCGTTTTGGCGCATTGACCTTTACCCGTATTTACTCCGGCAAGATCGCCAAGGGCGATACCGTGTTGAATACCTTTACCGGAAAAACCGAGCGCATCGGACGTATTGTGGAAATGCATGCCGATGATCGTATCGAACTCGATTCTGCTGAAGCCGGCGATATTGTTGCGCTGGTTGGATTGAAGAATGTCCAGACCGGACATACCCTGGCGGATGTCAAGAATCCGGCTACGCTGGAACCAATGGTATTCCCGGATCCGGTTATCTCAATTGCGATTAAACCCAGGGACCAGACTGCATCCGAAAAGATGAGTATCGCGATTGGTAAAATGGTTAAAGAAGACCCGTCATTTTACGTGGAAACCGACGAAGAAAGTGGTGAAACCATCATCAAGGGGATGGGTGAATTGCACCTCGATATCAAGGTCGATATATTACGCCGCACACATATGGTAGACGTTGAAGTGGGTAAACCACAGGTTGCTTATCGTGAAACCATTACCCAGCTTGTCGAAGATAGTTATACCCATAAGAAGCAAACCGGCGGCTCGGGACAGTTCGGCAAGATCGACTATATTATCGAGCCGGGTGAGACCGGAAGCGGCTACCAGTTCGAGTCGAAAGTAACCGGTGGTAACGTGCCGCGTGAATTCTGGCCGGCGATTGAAAAAGGCTTTGGTAGCTGCATGATCGAGGGTGTGCTCGCTGGTTTCCCTTTGCTCGATGTCAAGATTACGCTGATTGACGGCGCTTATCATGCGGTAGACTCTTCAACGGTAGCCTTTGAAATTGCAGCCAGGGGCGCTTATCGCCAGACCATACCCCAAGCCGCACCTCAATTGATGGAACCGATCATGAAGGTTGACGTGTTTGTGCCTGAAGCTCACGTCGGCGATGTCATCGGCGATCTTAACCGTCGCCGCGGTATGATCAAGGCGCAGGAGGCGAACGCAGCGGGCGTTCGTGTCAAGGCAAATGTGCCCCTGTCCGATATGTTCGGATACATCGGTGATCTGCGCACCATGACCTCGGGTCGTGGGCAGTTTTCGATGGAATTTGAGCATTATAAGCCCTGTCCCCGCAACGTTGCTGAAGCAGTGATCAAGGAAGTGAACGAGCGGCGTGAGGCCAAAAAGTAAGCGCACTACTTTAAGTGATTGATGTGCGGGATGAATTACGAGTCATCGCTATTGACATGATTCAGGGGCGTGTAGAGAATACGCAACTTGCTGGAGGGGTTCCCGAGTGGCCAAAGGGGACAGACTGTAAATCTGTTGGCACTGCCTTCGGTGGTTCGAATCCACCCCCCTCCACCATCTGCTCGATAAGCCTCGGGTATATATTAAGATGTCGAAAGTGGTGGTAAAATTTGTGATGAATGCGGGTGTCGTATAGTGGCTATTACCTCAGCCTTCCAAGCTGATGACGCGGGTTCGATTCCCGCCACCCGCTCCAGGTAAGGGCTTGTAGTATTAGGCTCATATAGCTCAGTCGGTAGAGCACTTCCTTGGTAAGGAAGAGGTCACCGGTTCAAATCCGGTTATGAGCTCCATATCGAGGGGGATTTCGAGGACAGTATACCGTCCCCGATTTTAGCCAAAGATTGGTAGTCATACCCGAGAAAACGGGTATCCTGGAATGGTGGAAAATTGGCACGGTCCCCGCTTGCGCGGGTATGACGATTTAATGAGGGGAGAAGTTTAATTAATCCGCTTTTGGCGAATTAATTAAACCACTCCCAGCAAGGCAGAATTTTTTTATAGGGGATATGAG
>CAZAVY010000140.1:0-4288 GCA_964488685.1 uncultured Gammaproteobacteria bacterium | reverse complement strand
GTCACATGCAAATGCCGGCGCCGATGTGGTTGCGCCTTCCGACATGATGGATGGTCGAATCGCTGCAATTCGTCAAGCGCTGGAGTCAAACGGTCATTTAAATACCCGAATTCTTGCCTACGCAGCCAAGTATGCGTCGAGTTTTTACGGCCCGTTCAGGGACGCGGTAGGATCAGCCGACAATCTTGCCGGCGCTAACAAGTACAGCTACCAGATGGACCCGGCCAACAGCAACGAGGCCCTGCACGAGGTGGCGCTCGATATAGACGAAGGCGCCGATATGATCATGATCAAGCCCGGGCTTCCCTACCTCGATATCGTGCGACGGGTCAGCGAGGAATTGCAATTCCCGACCTTTGTCTACCAGGTTAGTGGCGAGTACGCGATGCTTAAAGCAGCTGGCGAAAAAGGCTGGCTAGACGAAAAGGCTTGCGTACTGGAAGCACTGATGTCGATAAAACGCGCAGGTGCCAATGGCATACTGACCTATTTTGCAAAGTCCGCGGCCGCCTGGTTGCAGGAAAAATAGTGGCCCGAGCTGAGCGGGTCGATTGTTATGCTGTGGTCGGCAACCCAGTCTCTCACAGCCTTTCGCCCACAATCCATAGCCACTTTGCCAGACAAACCGGGCAAAGCATCAGCTATCGAGCGATCCAAATGTCGGCCGATTCGTTTACGACCGGGATTCATGAGTTACAACAGCAGGGGTTTAATGGTGTCAATGTAACGGTTCCGTTCAAGCGCGAAGCCTGGGAGCTTTGTGATCGCTTGACTACAGTCGCCACCGATGCGGGCGCGGTCAATACCCTGACATTCCTGCCCGATGGCGGTGTCAGCGGCGATAACACCGACGGCGTGGGCCTGGTGCGGGATCTGATCGAAAACCTGGAACTGCCGATTGAAAATCGTCAGATTTTGATACTGGGAGCGGGTGGTGCGGTGCGCGGTGTGCTCGGTCCAATTCTAGCTCAATCTCCGGCGCGACTGACACTGGCCAACCGAACTCAGGAGAAGGCGACGGCGCTGGCACGGGATTTCAGTAGCCAGGGAACCATCGAAGTGAGTGCATTCGACGCGCTCGGATCTGATAGCTTCGATTTGATAATTAACGGCACAGCCGCCGGGTTAAGCAACCAGGTCCCGTCGATCCCAAAATCTACCCTGGCTGAGAATACGGTATGCTACGACATGATGTACAACACCAGCACTGCGACTGCGTTCGTTGACTGGTCCATGTGTGGCGGTGCAGGAAAAGCATACGACGGGCTCGGCATGCTGGTAGAACAAGCTGCCGAAGCATTTTCAGTGTGGCGTAAAATTCGCCCCGACACCGCTGGTATGATCCAGCTGTTACGGAAACAATGAGCCAGACTTCGATCATGCAAATACCCGATTCGATCGAGCTAATCGATATCAGATCGGAGCAGATCCGAATCTTATACGCGGCGGTTCCGAGCTCGCTGGTGGCGATACTGGTGAGCAGCTTTATTCTCTGCGCGGCGCAATGGGAGGTAATCGACCATCGGACAATAATCACCTGGTTTGCCTCGACCAATTTACTATCTCTGCTTCGAATTTACCTGTATTACTGCTTCAAACAGCAACAAGCGGGAAACCTGGTCGATAGCAGCTGGGCCAGGCTCGCCATCGGTACCAGCATGGCATCTGGCGTCACCTGGGGTGCAGGTGGATTTTTCCTGTTTCCCGAGACTAGTCTGGCACATCAGGTCTTCCTTGCCCTGGTGGTAACCGGATTGTGCGCCGGTGCGATCACAACACTGTCGTCGATCATTGCCGCGGCGCGCGGTTTTGTCATAATCGCGATAGTCCCGATTATCATCAAGTTCATTCTGGTTGACAGTGAGTTCAAGTTTGCACTGACCATCATGGCGCTACTTTTTATCGTCATGATCCTGGTTTCTGCGCAACGTTTAAACCAGATCATCGTGGAATCTTTAAAAGTCAGGAACCAACGTACAATCGCCGAGCACACGATCCGTCGTCAGGCGCAGTTCGACGAACTTACTAATTTACCCAATCGAAGACTGCTGTTGTCTACCTTGCGTCAGGAAATGGCCAAGGCAGAGCGGCATCATCGTTATGGGGCGGTGTTCTTCATCGATCTGGATCGATTTAAACTGGTCAACGATTCACTGGGGCATGCCGTCGGCGACGAGTTGCTGATCGAAGTCGCGCAAAGAATCGCCGAGCGGCTTCGCAAGGAAGATAGCGTGGCCAGGCTGGGGGGCGATGAGTTTGTGGTACTGCTACCGGAAGTCGGCGACGATCAGGATGCGGCCGGTACCCACGCCTCGATGGTTGCGGACGAAATTCGAAAACTGTCTACAACAGCCTTCATGATTCAAGGTCATGAAATCCATTTGACCATCAGCATTGGTATCGCCCTGTTTCCGACGGGCGAATCAGCGGAAGACCTGCTTAAGTACGCCGACGTCGCAATGTATCGGGCCAAGAAAGAGGGTCGCGATAGCGTACGCCTGTTTTCAGCGGAAATGCAGGAAGCTGTGAACAAGCAACGCACCATCGACAAAGGGTTGCGTCAGGCGCTCGCTAACAGCGAATTTGAACTTTATTTCCAGGGACAGTATGACGCTGGCAATCGGTTAGTGGGCGCCGAGACCCTGCTACGCTGGAATCACCCCGATGAAGGAGTCATCGAGCCCGAACTTTTTATCGATATTGCCGAACAAACCGGGTTGATTGTTCCCATCGGTAACTGGGTATTGCGTTCCGCCTGCGAGCATCTAACCCGGCTCGACTCCAGCTTGATGCTGGCGGTGAACGTCAGCCTGAGACAGTTCAGCGATCTTGAATTTATCGCTCACCTGAAACAGGTTTTACTGGAAACCCGCGCAAATCCCTCAAATCTCAAATTTGAAATTACCGAGAGTCTGGCGATGGCCAATATCGAGCACACCATCGACACCATGAACCAACTGAAGCAGCTGGGGATCAGCTTTTCGGTGGACGACTTTGGAACCGGCTACTCTTCATTGAACTACTTGCACCGCTTACCGGTGGACGAGCTTAAAATAGATCAGTCATTTGTCAGAAACATATCCACCTCGCCCGACAATGCCGTCATAGTCGATACCATTATCGTAATGGCGCGTCAGTTAAATCTCGGCATCGTGGCCGAAGGTATCGAAACCGAGGCAGAACTGGAATATCTGAAAGCAGCGAAATGTGACCATTTTCAGGGCTACTTTTTCTCGAGGCCGGTACCTTTCGATCAATTCGCTGATTAGATCTGGTTGCGCTCGGATCATTGCTGCAAAAAATAAAAGCGGCGATGACAAAACGCGAATACTTATTGTTTGCCACCACCCCCAATTCCGGCATTCCTGTTGTCAATACTCTGCTTGGAGAGGCTTAGCCTGCATATTGCATCAGGGGCGGCGCTTTAGGTTGTATTATTGATCAGGCGCGCATTTTTGCACCGGCCGGATCGTAAAGCGCTTCATCCACAACTGTTGCGGCATACATTTCACCGTTTATCTCGACTTCGAGCAGGGTGCCCGCGCTCGCGAGCTCTCCCGGCACATAGCCGAGCGCCATCGATTGCTGTACATGATGTGCGTAGCCACCAGAGGTGACATAGCCGATACTGTCACCATCTATGAGAATCGCTTCATCGTTGGAGACATCGATCTCGGGCTCACCTTCGATCATCCATTCGGCCAGGCACTTGCCAACGCCGCCCGCTTGGCAAAAGCCGACCATGACCCCCACCGCGGCCCAGTAATTGCGCATGCCCGTCACCGGCCCGATCATCGGGTTACCGTCGGGACCAATAGTAAACGGCCCGTTGATCATATCCTTGATGCCGGCTTCACCGAGCGCCGGGATGCGCTCGAAACCGAGTTCGAGTCGTTGCACGATATGATCGAGTTGCGGTTCGAGCAGCTCATGCCCGAAATCCTGCGGGGTGCCCTTTACCGACCAGGGTGTCGCGATTGGCTCATAGGTGCCGAGCAACATGCCCTTGCCTTCCTGGCGAAAATACAAATTGCCTTCGTAATCGATCCCGGCCGGCTCGACTTCGGTATAGGCGTCACGCGCGAGCGCATTGTCATCCAGGGGTAAACCACTCAGCATGACCTGGATTACCGGCGAAGCATTTCATTTGATCTGGTCTGACAATACCCGACTGTCGGATTCGGCCCAACAGGTACGCGACTGGATTATTGAAGAAACCAGAATGGCTTCCTTAACCTGCATATCGCAGCACTGTGTGGCTATAATATGCAGCCTGTACTTTCTGGAA
>CAZAVY010000139.1:0-4491 GCA_964488685.1 uncultured Gammaproteobacteria bacterium | reverse complement strand
CCTAAGTCCGACAGACTCCTAGACGGGCGCCCGCAAAATTCAAGATTGATATCGTAATACTGTCTCACAATTTGGCAAGACTTTTCAAACGGTATATCAATTCCAGAGCCTGTTTGGGGCTCAATTCATCCGGCTCGACCGATTCGAGTTCGTCGATCAGTACATGGGGCGTCAAATCCTCCGCCGGTGGCAGTGCTTTGAATAGGTCGCCTTGCGCCTGTGTCGACTGTTGTTCGAGTAAATGGAGTTTTTGGCGCGCGAGTTGAATAGCCTGCGCGGGAATTCCTGCGAGCCTCGCAACCTGCAGGCCGTAGCTCTGGTTCGCCGGGCCGGGTTTTACCCGGTGCAGGAAAATGATGTCGTCGCCATGTTCGATCGCGTCAAGATGCACGTTTTCAATATTTTGATACTGCTCCGGGAGCTGTGTCAGCTCAAAATAATGGGTTGCGAACAGGGTGAAAGCGTTCGAATGCTGCGCCAGGTGATCGGCACAGGCCCAGGCCAACGCCAGACCGTCAAAGGTGCTGGTACCGCGGCCAATTTCATCCATCAACACCAGGCTGTTGGCGCTGGCATTGTGCAGAATGTTCGCAGCCTCGGTCATCTCCACCATAAACGTCGAACGTCCACTGGTAAGATCATCACTGGCGCCGATTCGGGTAAATACCTGGTCGATTGGCCCAAGCAGAGCCTTGCGCGCCGGCACGTAACTGCCCATGTAGGCGAGGATGACGATCAGTGCAGTTTGGCGCATATAGGTCGATTTCCCGCCCATGTTGGGACCGGTTATCAGAAGCATGCTGGTGTTATCGTCGAGATGCAGGTCGTTTGCGGTGAATGCCTGATCCAGCACCTGCTCAACCACCGGGTGTCTGCCCGCTTCTATTTCGAGTATGCGTTGCTCGCTGAGTTCGGGCGCAGTCCAGTCATGTTTGCTGGCACCCATCGCGAAGCAGCTCAGCACGTCGAGTTGCGCCAGCGCCGAAGCGCATTGCTGCAGTCGCGCCAGGCTCTCCCCCAGTTGATTTAAAAGTGCTTCGTAGAGGTGTTTTTCCCGGGCCAGTGCTCGTTCGCGAGCGCTCAGTACCTTGTCTTCAAATGCCTTCAGTTCGGGCGTGATGTAACGCTCAACCGCTTTCAGGGTCTGCCGGCGCACATATTCGACCGGCACCGCGTCGGCTTGCGATTTGCCGACTTCGATGTAAAAACCATGTACCCGGTTATAGGCAACCTTGAGCGAATTGATCCCGGTCTTTTGTTTTTCCTGCGATTCCAGGTCGACCAGGAATTGATCGGCGTTGGCGCTTAGCCCGCGTAATTCATCGAGTTCAGGGTCGAATCCCGTTTTGATGACGCCACCATCGCGGATCAGCATGGGGGGTTCATCGATTATCGAGGCGTCGAGCAGTGCAACCACCTCGGGGTGGGTGCCGATAGCGGTCGACAATTCCGCCAATAAGGGGCTATCGAGTGTGGCTATCTGCTGTTGTAATTCCGGCAGAATCAGCAAGGTAGCCGCTAGCGTGGACAAATCGCGAGGTCGGGCCGAAAGCAGGGCGATACGCGTCAGAATACGTTCGATATCCCCGGTCTTGTTCAGATGTTCGCCCAGAGTTAAAAATTCATGGTTGGCGAGCAGGCTCGCTACCGCGTGATGGCGGCGACGCACCCGCTCCTGGTCACGCAACGGTTTTCGGATCCAGCGGTGCAGTTCGCGATGCCCCATCGCCGTATTGCAAAAGTCGATGATACTCAGCAGGCTGTTCTGTGGAGACTGTGGGTTCGAAGATCGGGTTAGCTCGAGGTTGCGTCGGCTGTTGGCATCGATCAACAAAAGATCACTGGTCGAGTCGTAGTGCAGTGGTTGCAGGTGATTGATTTCGGTTTTTAGCGTGTCGTTTACATACTGTAACAGGCAGCCGGCGGCACTGATCGCGAGGTTGGATTCCGCGATGCCGAATCCCTGCAGATCTCTTGTACGGTACTGCTTGCAAAGTAACCGGGTTGCGGAATCTGTCTCGAAATACCACGGTGGCATGGCGTGTGCCTGTTGGATGTAGATCGCCTCGAGCGGTAGTTCCTGATCTTCGCAAAAAATAATCTCGGCCGGATCCAGTCGCGCAATCTCTGCGCGCAGTAGATCATCGCTATCGAGTTCGCTCAGCGAGAATCGGCCTGAACTGATTTCCAGCGCCGCCAGGCCCCACCCGGACTGTTGTCGGATAACACTGCACAAAAGATTTTCGCGCCGATCCTGCAACAGTGCTTCGTCGGTCAAGGTGCCCGGCGTTACCACACGCACGACCTTGCGCTCTACCGGCCCCTTACTGGTGGCCGGATCCCCGATCTGCTCACAGATTGCAACCGACTCGCCCTTTTTCACCAGTTTGGCGAGGTAATTGTCGAGTGCATGGTAGGGTACCCCGCACATCGGAATCGGTTCGCCCGAGGATTGCCCGCGTTTGGTCAGCGTAATATCGAGCAGACCGGCGGCTTTGCGCGCATCCTCGTAAAAAAGCTCATAAAAATCGCCCATGCGATAAAAAACCAGCGTTTCAGGATGGTCCGCCTTGATGCGCAGGTACTGCTGCATCATTGGGGTGTGCGTATTTTTTAAGTCTTTGGATTTACTTGAATTTCTCTCAAATAACTTATTGTTTTTTAAATCAATGTCTGTCATTTGCTAAATCAGCGCGTATCATCCGGTTTCAAGAAATTTCACCCAATCTCAAATATTAGTGTAGGAAGAAGTGTAGGTTTGATACACTGTAGGGGTGTGTAATACCCAAAACCTACACTAATTTAACGAAGCGGGCAGTGCGCAAACACCGCCCGATTCTGACAAGGCGAGACTGATTAGGAGCATCGCGATGCCTGCCAAACAGAATAACAAACCGCTGTCCTTCAGGGCAATCGATTCCATGAAACCAGTTTCCAGGGATCTGTCCGATACGGGTGAATACCGGGGGTTGAGGGTTTACTGTGGCACCGCAGGCACAAAAACATTTTACTATCGCTACAAATCTCCCCTGACTGGAAAGCTCGTTCAGATGAAATTAGGAGCATTCCCGACGATGTCTTTATCTGATGCCCGACAGGAATTGGAAGGCTTAAAAAGCATTCGCAAATCTGGTCGCTGTCCTGCAACTGAAAAACGGGAAGGAGAGCAGGCAATTAAAGAATCCGAAACCAAATCACGAAAGCAACAGGAATTTACTGTTCGGGCGCTAATCGATCTTTACCTAGAGCAATATATTGATGATCGAATGGTTAATGGAAAGATCGTTAAAGGAGCCAGAAAACCAAAGGGGCAGGATGAGGTAAGACGTACCCTTTATACTGATCCGGTAAAAGTGCTTGGTAAGAAACCTGCTTCGACGGTAACCATGAAGAACATTACTAATCTGGTGAAAGCAATCGTAGATCGTGCTGCAAATGTTCAGGCCGGTAATGTACTGCGTGAGCTGTTATTGGCTTATGAGTTTGCAATAGGGCTCGATGTTTATTTCGATGATGAGTTCGTAAATCCCTGTATACAAGCCAAGGCTGGATTAAGACAGTCAAAGATAAAACTGACCTCCCAACGCGGAAAACGAATCCTGAATGATTCAGAACTGGCGCAACTACTGAAATGGTTACCCGGTTCCGCATACACCCCGACTCAGAAGAATGTAATTCGCATGGCATTGTGGACTGGATGTCGCACCGGTGAAGTCGTGGTTGCACAGTGGAGGTATATCGATCTAAAAGAAAATACCTGGCACCTTCCTGAAACAAAGACTTTTGTAGAGCGCTACGTACAACTACCGAATCAGGCTGTTGAATTCCTAAATCAACATCACCTCACCACAGGAAAATATCTTTTCCCATCATCAAAAACAGGACTTCCGATTAAACAAAAACAGTTAAGCGAACAAGCTTGGCGTATGCGCACGAAAAAGAAAATGATAGATATCGACCATTGGTCACCGCATGATTTACGACGATCTGTCAGGACAGGTCTATCACGTTTGGGCTGTCCGAGCAAAGTGGGGGAGGCGGTGCTTGGCCATTCAAAAAAAGGAATCGAGGGTACCTATGATGTGCATCAGTATGAGTCCGAATGTAGGAAGTGGTTACAGGTGTGGGCAGATCATTTGAACGGGTTGGTTAGTGACAATGTGGTGCCGATAAACAAAGTGAAATAATCGAGTTTTCCAAGTCTAGGGGGATACCCCGAAAAGTCGGAAACCTTCACCGGCCTGGCTGGGGATCAAACTTGAGGGCGACACAGGAAGGTGTGTAGTGGTTGAAACAAATGATAGTGAATCGAGCCCAATCCATTTTGAAATCGACGAGCAGACTGGAAGATTCGTGGCGAGCAAATTGAATCCCAATGAACTAGAAAAAGAAGCTTTTAAAATATTGGGGGTTATGCGGCAAATCGATCCAAAGGTTGACGTGGTCAAGCTTTTTGATACACCCCAGTTAAGCAACCTTTTTCATTTCCAT
>CAZAVY010000138.1:0-4535 GCA_964488685.1 uncultured Gammaproteobacteria bacterium | reverse complement strand
GAAATATTGCCGATACGCTGACCTATATGATGACCACTCGACATTTGGAGTCCGGCCCTCATCCGATTATCGCCAGCATGACGCGTGAAGTCTTGAACAAGTCCGCCAATGAATTATCGGGTGTGTTGAGTACCGCCACCTCATTTTTAACGCTGTATCGCGATCCTGTAATCGCTGGGAATCTACGTGACAGCGATTTTGCCATCGATGACTTGATGAATTTGAAGCATCCGGTGAGTTTATATTTCACGATCCCGGTGAGCGATATCGAACGCACCAGCCCGCTCATCCGGTTAATCCTCAATCAAATCGGACGACGTTTAACCGAATCGCTGAGTCATGAACATGATCGGCCGCAGTATCGGCACAAAATGCTGCTGATGCTGGACGAGTTCACGACGTTGGGGCAGATGGACTTTCTCGAAACGGGTCTGGCTTATTTTCCCGGCTACGGCATTCGCGCGTATCTGATTACCCAATCGCTCAATCAAATCGAAAAACATTACGGGCCTAAAAATTCATTTCTCGATACCTCGCATATCCGCATTACCTACGGCGCGCTGGATGAAGGCACCGCCAAACGGATATCCGATCTACTCGGCCAATCCACCCAAGTGCGTAAAATGTCCAATTATGCCGGCAGCCGTCTTGCGCCGTGGCTGGGCCATGTCATGGTGAGCGAGCAGGAATCGCCGAGGCCGTTGTTAACGCCGGGTGAGATCTTGAACATGCCGTCGGAGGCCAACCTGATGATGATCGGCGGGCTCTATCCGTATTACGGCCGGAAGGTCACCTATTACAACGATTCGCGCTTTAAGGATCGGGCGGGGCTCGTGCCGCCTAATTCACCCGAGACGCAAGCCCAGGAGTTTCCTGAACGACGCGAACACCCCTGGACCGGTCGCGGTCCGGTTGAAAGTGAACCGGTCCCGCTTGAGCGCGAAACCGCAGACAGTTTACCGAAGGCGGCGTTACCGAGTTCGACAGAGGATTCAGCCGACCGGTTGACCGATCCACTGATTGCAGCGGACACAGACAAAGATCCAGCGCTTTCGCTACCGATGGATCTTGCACCGACAACAGGGCCGCTCGATCGGGCCGAACCCGATCGTGAACTGAACGAAGATCAGCTCGAAACTCAGCGCCGGTTGGCGCTACAACGCCAAATGGGCCGAGCCCGAGAATTAACCCGAGACGACAGCGGTGGAGATTTACCCCTATGAGTATCAGACAGCAATTTCACCTCGATGAACAGACGTACACCTTGTTGCGGCGCTATTGTAAGGCGAACGGAAAGTCCTTGAGCAGTGTGGGCGATGCCGCGATCCGGGCCTACCTTGACGATACGACCGATAGTAAATTGCTGTTTCGCCGCTTGGACCGGCACACTCGATTATTGGATAAAGCCAATCGTGACGTGCAATTGTTGAGCGAAGCCTTTGCCGTGTGCGTCAAACTCTGGTTTGCCCATACCCCGAGGATTGGGGCGTCGGAACAAGATGCGGCCCAAACCTCTGCCGCGCAACGCTATGAGCAATATTGCGATTATGTCGCCCAACAAATCGCGGGCGGGCATGCCTTTGTTGATGATTTGGCCGAAGACGCTCCGGTTTCCCTGGATGATTTGAAGGCTGTTCTCGCGCAAGATCATGAATGATTCGGCGGCGATATCAGCCCAGCGGCGGCTGGATATGTTGTTTACCGCACTCGCCCCGATTCAACCATTGATGGACGATCCTCAGACCGTCGAAGTGATGGTGAACCCGGATAACCAGGTTTGGGTCGAGTATTTGGGTCATCCCCAAGAACTGACGGACATTAAAATCAACACCGAACAAGTCGAGCGCGTGATTCGTCATGTGGCCTCACTGATGGGTGATACGATCACCCCGGAGAACCCAAGGCTGTCCGGCACCTTGCCGAAATGG
Source organism: uncultured Gammaproteobacteria bacterium (assembly GCA_964488685.1). Taxonomy (GTDB): domain Bacteria; phylum Pseudomonadota; class Gammaproteobacteria. The sequence goes on along the minus strand of CAZAVY010000138.1, from coordinate 2,607 downwards.
ACCGCGCGGATTCAAGCGGCGATCCCGCCGCTGGTCACCAGTCCCTCGTTCTGTATACGCTTGCCGCCGAAAACAATTTTTACGCTGTCCGATTACGTCGAGCAGGCGATTTTATCGCAGCGCCACGCTGACACGCTCCGCCAGGCGGTCCTCGATAAAAAAAATATCCTGTTGGGCGGCGGGACGGGTTCCGGTAAAACCACGCTAGCAAACGCGCTACTCGATGTGATGGCCACGACCGATGACCGTATCCTGATCGTTGAAGACAATCAGGAACTTCAGTGCAATGCAAAAAACAAAGTACACTTCTATACCGGTACTTATTGCCCGCTGCATACCCTGCTCATTGACATTTTACGCTGGGCGCCGGATCGTATTATAATCGGCGAGGTCCGGGATAAATCCGCATTGGAATTGCTTAAATCTTGGAATACCGGTCATCCTGGCGGGATCGCAACGATCCATGCGGATACCGCCGCCAAGATGATTTCTCGATTGTGTCAATTGATCGAAGAAAATAATATGGTCGCGCCTAAAGAATTCATTGCCGAGACGATCGATCTTTGCGTGCATATCGTTAAAGACTCGAATGTGTCGGGTGGGCGGCGAGTTTCGGGCATTTCAGCGCTGTGTGGATATAAAAATAACAACTGGGTTTTTAACCCTGTTGACTAGAGAACAGTGATCGAGTAGGATTTTATACGCTATAGTTTTATATTCATTTAGAAAAAGGGATTTATCATGCGCAACCGAACACCCGTTCTGATTCTCATCGCGTTATTTTCACTTTGCTTCTTCGGGACCGCGCACGCTGCCACCACCACCGGCATGCCGTGGGAGACGCCCCTCGATAACCTGCTGAACTCATTAACCGGACCTGTAGCCCGGGTGATTGGTGCGATGGCGATTGTGGTTTTCGGCTTGGGCCTGGCGTTTTCCGAGGGCGGCGGTTTAATACGCCGCGCCTTATGGATCGTGCTCGGCCTCACCATCGCGTTTAACGCGGTCTCTTGGGCTTTAACGTTTTTTGGTTTTGCGGGCGGATTATTGATTTAGGTCCCCGTCATGGACGATTTCACCGCCCCGATACACCAAGGGCTGACCACGCCGATCTTGATCACGGGTCTCCCCCGAACGGTTGCCTTTGTGCTTTGGACCACCGCGTTTGCCCTCGGTTTTGGGCTGCGCGAGGTTTGGGTGTTGCCGTTTTTTATCGTGTTGCAAATGGGACTGGCGCATTTGACGCGCAAAGATCCGTACTTTTTTAGCATCTTACGGCTCGCGATCAAAGTGCCGCGAACACTGAAACCCTAGCGTGCTCTTATGTCTGTTCTCATCGCATTAGTCCTCGGCTTGACCCTCGGACTTTGCGTTGCCCTGCTGGCCATAAAAAACCCTGAGTTTCTAACGCAATACCGGGTTAAAGAAAAATACCTCAGCGACTACCTGCCTTGGGCATTCTTACAACGCTCGAACGTCGTGGTCCAAAAAGGCGGTTTTTTTCAAAAAACCCTCGCCTTTCGTGGTCCTGATCTGGAAAGTTCCTCGGCTCAAGAACTTCAATCCAGCGCCAGCCGACTGAATAATGCTTTAAAGCGATTGGGCCGCGATTGGACGTTTTTTTGTGAGGCGCAACGTTTTAAAACCAACGACTATACCCCCTGCGAATGGCCGAATGCCGCCGCATGGGTCGTTGATGAGGAACGGCGCGGCCAGTTCGAGGGCGAAGGCGATCACTACGATTCCAACTATTTTCTCACCTTAGTCTGGAAAGTACCCGAAGCGGGCGAGAAACGCGCGGAAGCTCTTTTTATCGATGATCCGAATCGCGATAAGCGCGATAAAGCCTATGATGTTCAGCGGGATTTAGATTTCTTTATCAAAACGGTCGGACAACTCGAAGGCATACTGGGCGAGATCTTTCCGGAAGTGGTTGCCCTAAACGACGATGAAACGCTCACTTATCTACATTCGACCGTTTCAACGCGCCGCCATCCCGTTAAAGCCCCTGATACCCCGAATTTCCTCGATCACATTTTATGTGATGAAACCTATCAATCCGGTCAAATCCCAGTGCTGGGCGATCACTATGTGATGACCGCCACGATCAACGATTTTCCATCCGAAGCCTGGCCCGGTATTCTGGATGAACTGAACCATTTGCCCATTGAATACCGCTGGTCGAGCCGTTTTATTTGCCTGGATCATCAAGACGCCAAAACGATTATTTCGAAATATCGTAAACGCTGGGTGGCCTCGATCAAGTCCCTGTTTACGATGCTCCGGGAACAAGCCAGCGGGACCGAATCCCGCCTGATCAACACCGAAGCGGTCGGTTATGCGGCGGACGCCGAAGCCGCGCTGGAAGAACTCGGCAGTAAACAAGTGTCGTTCGGCTATTACACCGCGACCATCACGGTCTGGCATACCGATCTGGATGACTGTCATAAACGGCTCGATGCGATCACAAAAGTAATTAACAGCCGGGGTTTTACAACGCGGGCGGAAACCCACAATTCGTTCCATGCCTGGCTGTCTTCGTTACCGGGTCACGTCTATTCGAACCCGCGCCGACAACTGATCAATACCCTCAATCTGGCGCACCTG
>CAZAVY010000137.1:0-4599 GCA_964488685.1 uncultured Gammaproteobacteria bacterium | reverse complement strand
AGGCGATCCGGATGATGAAAGCACAGACACCGAAGGGAGGGCGCATTATTAATGAGGACTTCTTCGCGAGAATCCAGACCTTCACGGATAATGCCGTTGCGTGCGGTGATGATGATATTGTCGTTACTCAACACGACACCCTTGGGGTTCCCCGTGGTGCCCGAAGTGTAGAGCATGATCGAGATGTCGCCACCGCTGCCTTTTCATAGAAGTCTGGATTATCGTGGTCAAACTCGACCCCGGTTTGACGTATTATTTCGAAGTCGGACAGGAATTCCTGTTGGTAGAAACGCAGCCCGCGCGGCTCGTCAAAGATGATATGTTCGATTTTTGGGCATCGCTCACGTATCTCGAGCATCTTGTCGACCTGTTCCTGGTTTTGCACCAGTGCGATCTTGACGTCGGCGTTGTCGAGCACGTAGGCCATCTCGTCGGCAACCGCGTCCTGGTATAGCGGTACCGGAATAGCGCCGAGCGCCTGGGCCGCAGTCATGCCCCAGTATAGCCTGGGTCGGTTGTCACCGATAATCGCGATCTTCTCACCCCGTTTGAGTCCGAGCTGGGCCAATCCACAGGCGAGGGCGCGGATTTCAATCGCTGCGCCGGCCCAGGTCCAGGATTGCCAGATGCCGAGATCCTTCACGCGAATTGCATCCTGGTCGGGACGCAGCTCTACATGGCTTTGCAACAGCCGGGGAAAAGTATCCAGGGTCGTGTCTTGTGCCATCCAGTTCAATTGTTGCTAAAAAATTCATGTCGATTTTTATCGACCCGCGAATCATCGGTCTAATGACCATGATAGTGGTATTACAGCGTTAAATAATTGACCTGTAAAATATATCTAACGAAGTTCTGACACGGTAGGAAAATATGGTTCAAATATTCGCTTAAAAAGCGTTATCCCGAGAATCGGTGTTACTTTTCGTAACGCATTTCAAAACGGCTGTCCCCGGATAACGCTCACATACTTCTTCGGTACTGTCCGCCCACTGCAAACAGCGCGGTCGTAATTTCGCCGAGCGAGCAGTGGCGCACCGCGTTTACGAGTTCTGCAAAGATGTTCCGGTTATTAATCGCTGCCTGACGTACAGCTTCCAGAGCGGCCCTGCTGGTGTCGGCATGGGTATTTTGAAATTCAGGTAAACGATTGATCTGATTCTGCTTTTCTTCATCAGTTGAGCGCGCCAACTCAATTTCGTATTGCTTGCTACGGTTCGGGTTGAAAAAGGTGTCGCCGCGCGCTGTATCGGCGGTGGTGAAGCGACCGCAATGGCAGTGGAACTGATTTGATAAACCCGATGCAACTCAGCGAAGAACAGTGTCTGGTTCGCGACAGCGTGCGCGATTTTCCGCTTGAACGCATTTCGCGAGGTCCGTGTTGCGCAAATTTATGAAGGTAGCAGTGATATCCAACGCATGGTTATCGCACCGGAACTGGCCAGGGAATCATGAGTATTATCGAATCCAGAATTAGTAATCGAAGCGAGGAATTTCAGCAAAATCGCGCGGCGATGCAAGTACTGGTCGACGATTTGCACGCCAGGGCCGCAACCATCGCCGCGGGCGGGGGAGGGCGCGCGCGCCGATGTCGGGAACCGTTGTTGCGTTACCGGTTTCGGTCGGAGATACTGTCAGCTCGGGAACTACCCTGGTGGTCATCGAGGCGATGAAAATGGAACACGCTATCGTTGCCGAACTGGAGGCGGGTGTTAGTGAAATCCTGGTTGCTGTAGGTGATCAGGTTAAAGAAGGGGATACCCTGATTTTGTTGGAGGTTGAGTAAACTGATGAGCTTTCCCGAGCAGGTTAAAATTGTCGAGGTCGGACCGCGGGACGGATTACAGAACGAAACGAGTACGGTGCCCGTAGAAACGAAGGTCCAGTTGATTGAAATGCTCGCCGACGCCGGCCTGTCGGTGATCGAGGTAGGCGCTATGGTATCTCCAAAATGGGTGCCGCAAATGGCGACCAGCGCCGCGGTTTTCACGCAGGTGGAAAAACGTTCCGATGTCTCCTATCCGATGCTGGTGCCGAACCTGAAGGGGCTGGAGCTAGCGCTGTCCGCGGGGGTCGAAGAGATTGCGTTGTTCGCCGCGGCCAGCGAAACTTTTTCACAAAAGAACACCCACTGTTCGATCGCGCAGAGCATCGAGCGCTTCAAGCAGGTTATCGCTCATGCGCAGGCAGCCGGGGTTAGAATACGCGGTTACGTTTCCTGTGTGTTGGGTTGTCCGTATGAAGGCCCTGTCTCCTTCGATACGGTCTCGATGATTACGCGCGAACTGTTCGATAAAGGCTGCTACGAAGTGTCACTGGGGGACACTATCGGTATCGGTACCGCGGGTAAGGCCCGGGCATTGATTGAAATGCTCACCGGGCAGGTGCCGGTGCAACAACTGGCGGTACATTTTCACGACACTTACGGTCAGGCGCTGGCGAATATCCACGCGGTGATGCAATGCGGGATTTCCGTGATCGACAGCTCGATCGCCGGGCTCGGCGGATGCCCCTACGCCAAAGGTGCTACTGGTAACGTCGCCACCGAGGATGTGGTTTACATGCTCGATGGCATGGCCATCGAAACTGGAATCGATATGGATAAGTTGCTCGAAGCCGGTCGTTTCATCAGCGATTTTCTCGGACGCGAGCCGGTGTCACGCGCGGCAACCGCGTTGCTGCGTAAAAAGGCGGGGTAGACCGATGGGATTACCCGAAGCGGTACCGCGTGAGAAAAAGCATCATCGCAAAATCGATTGTGAAGGTTTCCTGCGCGACGATGGACTCTGGGATATCGATGATCGATACCCGCAGCTATGACTGTGGTTGTGATGAATTTCATCGTGGTGGCGTCACCAAGGCCGGCGAACCGGTGCACGATATGTGGTTGCGTTTCACCATCGACCTCGATTTTATGATCCGTGATGTACAGGCGGCCGCGGATCAAACTCCTTTCCCTATCTGCCCACGTGCGGCCGGGACTATGTCCGAATTAATCGGGCTGCGAATTGGATCTGGCTGGATCAAGCAGGTACGCGAACGTATTGGAACCGACAGAAGTTGCACCCACCTGATGGATTTGTTCGGGCCATTGGCTTCCAGCCATTGCAAGATCTCCGCTTTCGCGGGGATGACATGCTTAACTAAGTGCCATTCTGTTCTGTCCCCTAATTCCGAGCTCTAATTTCCCTACATATTTAACGAAACTGACAGGAATTTCTGGCCAAAATGGCATTTCCGCAGTAGATTCAACCTAAGTCCGACAGACCCCCAGGTAATATCAGATGTCTGATTACTTTGCTCCGATCCAGGATATGCGATTCGTCATCGACGAGATTGCTGATCTCGCTTCGATCTCGAACCTGCCCGGTTTCGAGGATGCTACCGCCGACCTGGTCGAGGCCGTACTCGAGCAGGCCGGGGTACTCGCAAACGAGGTGTTTTCACCGTTGAACCAGACCGGTGACGCGCACGCGACCCGAATCGAAAATGGTGTTGTAGTGAGTCCGCCGGGCTACACCGAAGCCTATCGGCAGTTTGTCGAAAATGGCTGGCAGGGCATTGGCAAGTCAACAGCGATCGACGGACAGGGCCTTCCGTTTCTGGTGCATTCGGCGGTGGCGGAAATGTGGTATGCGTCAAACATGGCTTTTGCGTTATGCCCACTGCTGACTTCGGGCGCTATCGAGGCGATTGAAACGCACGCGAACCCCGTCTTGCAAAAACTCTACCTGCCGAAAATGATAAGCGGCGAGTGGAGCGGCACCATGAACCTGACCGAACCCCAGGCGGGCACCGATCTCGCCGCGATCAGGACCCGGGCGGAACGCGAGAACGAGAACTACCTGATCTATGGTCAAAAGATTTTCATTACCTGGGGTGAGCACGAGATGAGTGACAATATCGTGCACCTGGTACTGGCCCGCCTGCCTGATGCACCGGAGGGTGTTAAAGGCATCTCATTGTTCCTGGTGCCTAAATACCTGTCCAATGAAGATGGTACCAGGGGTGAACGTAACGATCTGAAAGCGGTGTCGGTAGAAACAAAAATGGGCATTCATTCATCACCAACCTGCGTCATGTCCTATGGCGACAATGATGGCGCCGTCGGATACTTGCTGGGGGAAGAGCACAATGGCCTCGCCTGCATGTTCACGATGATGAACAATGCCCGACTCGAGGTTGGCATGCAGGGGGTCGCAATTTCGGAGCGCGCTTATCAGCGAGCGGTATTATTCGCCAAGGAGCGAGTACAGGGCGCGGCGCGCGGGCGTAGCGGACGCAGTACGATTATCCATCACCCGGACGTGCGCAGAATGTTGATGCAGATGCGTGCCATCAGTCAGGCGGGCAGGGCATTGGCCTATTACGCTTCGGCGCAAACCGATCTGGCGCATCACGCGGAATCGGCCGATGATCGCAAATCCCACCAGCGACGGGTCAACCTGATTATTCCAATCGTCAAGGGTTGGTGTACCGAAATGGCGCAGGAAGTAACTTACCTGGGGCTGCAGGTACACGGCGGCATGGGCTATGTCGAAGAAACCGGAGCGGCCCAGTACATGCGTGACGCCAGAATCCTGACTATTTACGAGGGTACAA
>CAZAVY010000136.1:0-4677 GCA_964488685.1 uncultured Gammaproteobacteria bacterium | reverse complement strand
ACATTGTGATTCTTATGAACATACTCACTCATCCATCCACGATACGTGAACGCAGCAAGCTGCGGGGAATTCAACCCTCAGAGATTAAACCATTCCTCTTGTATAGAGATTAATTTAATAAAATCAAGTAGTTATTAAACGTCGAGGTTGTTCACATTTAGCGCATTGATTTCGATAAATTGACGTCGGGGTTCGACATGATCACCCATCAAGGTAGTAAACACTTCATCGGCAGCGATTATGTCTTCAATCCGAACCTGTAATAAACGTCGATTTTCCGGGTCCATTGTGGTTTCCCAGAGCTGATCTGGATTCATTTCACCGAGACCCTTGTAGCGTTGGATATTCAACCCCTTGCGTGCCTCTTTCATTAACCAACTGTAAACTTCGCTGAATTTGTTTACCGGTTGCTGGCGTTCACCTCGTTTCACATAGGAATCTTCGGTAAACAATTCCCCTGCCTGCTCGACAAACTGGGCGATGGGTTGGTAGTCGGCACTGTTAAAAAAATCGCTGCTGAGTTCACTCGAAGTACTGATTCCGTGCAAACGTTTATGGATGCTAAGACTGTATTGGTTGCTATCATCATCAATTTTGACTGACACTTTGTAAGATACCGAGGTTTCGCAATTAGTGTTAAGCCGCTGGGATAATAATTCCCCCCATTTGCCAATTGCCTTTTCGTCGAGCAGAACCGATTCGGTCACCAGCGGTAAATCGACCAGTTGATCCAGTATTTCCCGTGGTATATGCAGTGCGAGACGCTCGAAAATCGCCAATATGATTATGAACTGCCGTGCGAGGTTTTCCAGTGCCAAATCGGATATCGGCGGCACTTCATCCCCAAGGTACAAATTAGCGCCATCGATTGCCAGTTGAAGCAGATAGGCATTTAGTTCCTTGTCATCTTTGACATAACGTTCCTGCTTCCCTTTTTTCACCTTGTACAGGGGTGGTTGCGCGATATAAACATGACCACGCTCGACCAGTTCACGCATTTGCCGGTAAAAGAAAGTTAACAACAGGGTTCGTATATGCGATCCATCGACATCCGCATCGGTCATAATAATTATATGGTGGTATCGCAGTTTATCGATATCGAACTCTTCACGACCAATACCACAGCCCAGTGCTGTGATCAACGTGCCGACTTCCGCAGATTGCAGCATCTTGTCAAAACGCGCTTTTTCAACATTTAGAATTTTCCCCTTAAGTGGCAAAATAGCCTGGGTCTTGCGATTACGGCCTTGCTTTGCAGAACCACCGGCGGAATCACCTTCCACCAGATATATCTCAGACAGTGAAGGATCTTTTTCCTGGCAATCTGCCAGCTTGCCGGGTAATCCGGCAATATCGAGCGCACCCTTGCGACGAGTCATTTCACGTGCTTTACGCGCTGCTTCGCGAGCGCGCGCTGCTTCCATAATCTTGCTGGTCACGGCTTTTGCATCTGCCGGGTTTTCTTCGAGAAAATCCTTTAAATGTTGGCTCACCACGGATTCGACAATGCCTTTGATTTCCGAGGAGACCAGCTTGTCCTTGGTTTGCGAGGAAAACTTGGGGTCCGGAATCTTGACCGATAAAACCGCGGTCAACCCTTCACGCGCATCATCACCACCGGTATTTACCTTTTCCTTTTTAACCTGGTTGTTTTCCATGTATTGATTCAGGGTACGCGTTAGTGCGGTCCGAAAACCCGATAAATGAGAACCGCCATCACGCTGCGGAATATTATTGGTGTAACAGAATATGTTTTCCTGATAGGAGTCATTCCATTGCATCGAAACCTCGACTTCGACCTGATCCAGTTCCATTTTGATATCGATGACTTTTTCATGGATCGGGGTTTTATTCTTGTTCAAATGTTGGACAAAGGCTCGGATTCCACCCTCGTACTCGAATACGTCTTCCTTGTTGCTGCGCTCATCAAACAAGTGAATCTTTACGCCCGAGTTTAGAAAAGAAAGCTCACGTAATCGTTTCGCCAGAATTTCGTAGTGGAATTCAATGTCGCTGAAAATGGTTTTACTTGGAAGAAACCTAAGTTCGGTTCCGGTTTGGTCAGTATCCTTGATCGGTTTAAGGTCATCTTGCGGTACACCGAGCCGGTATTCCTGGGTGTAAACTTTCCCCTGCCTTTTTATACGCAGCGAGAGTTTTTCTGATAATGCGTTAACTACTGAAATTCCAACTCCGTGTAGACCGCCGGAGACCTTGTAGGAATGGTCATCGAACTTGCCACCCGCGTGCAGAATAGTCAGGATTACCTCGGCCGCCGAACGACCCTCTTGCGCATGAATATCGACCGGAATCCCACGACCATCATCCTTGACCGATATCGATCCGTCAGAATGAATAATCACGTTGATTTCCGTACAATACCCGGCCAGCGCTTCATCGATAGCGTTGTCTACGGCTTCGAAAACCATGTGATGCAGGCCGGTTCCATCATCGGTATCGCCGATATACATTCCCGGACGTTTGCGCACAGCATCGAGGCCTTTTAGCACTTGAATGCTAGAGGAATCGTAGTTTGACATGGATGAATCTAGCTGAACTTTCGAGGTTTGATTATACCATGTTCCACGTGGAACATTTTGCTTTCTTTTGCGTTGATACCCTGCGGTTCAACTCTTTCAATATTGCTAACAAACAGCTGTAAATCAAATTCTGTGAGCTGCTGGTAAACCATGCCCTGTGCCCTCTTGTCCAGTTCCGAATGCAAATCGTCAATCAACAAAATGATGCGGTTATCGCGCTCTGCGTTGACCAATTTCAACACTGACAGCAACAGCGCCAGGCACAGTCTTTTGCCTTGTCCCCGGGATAGAATTTCGGATATGCTTTTTCCACGCGAGGTAAAATACAAATCATCCCGATGGATACCCATACCGGTATATCCAGTTTTGATATCGCGCTCTCGATTTCGACGCAAGGCTTCCCCTAGATCGATATCCTGCGACCATCCCTGGAGATACTCCAACTCTATTGGTAATCCGGCAAGAATATTATCAGCCCCGGCATTCAATAAATTTTTAATGGTTTTACAGTATTGTCGGCGCATCGCACTTAGCTGCAACGAGGGTTCGAGCAGATACTGATCCCAATAGTCGATTAATTCGAGATCGCTGCGCGTTTTTAAAAGCCGGTTGCGTTGTTTCAGTGCATGTTGAAATTGTGCCCAGTATTGGGCATAACGGGGTTCCACGTGAAACAAACACCAGTCCAGAAACGCACGTCGCTTATGAGGCGGCCCTTCGATCAGCTCAAAACTACCGGCATTTACGATATTTACCGGCGCTTTTCTCACCAGTTCAGACCGGCGTTTAACAACCTCCCCGTCGATATGTATTTCAAGTTTCTTATTATTCTTTGACAGCCCCGCCTTGAAATTATCAAAATGTCCAAACAATAAAAAACTGCCTTTGTCGTAACTAACACACTGTTTAAGGTGGTGAGTTCGAAAAGACTGTGCCTGGCAGAGAACGTATATCGCCTCGAGCAGGCTGGTTTTACCCGAGCCGTTGTCACCGCTGATCAGGTTAAAATGTGGATCGAAATCAAGTGTGGTGCTTTTGAGATTTCTAAAATCTGTCAGACTCAGCTGACGGATCGACATGTTATTAATCCGGCGACGATTTATATCTTACAATCGCATCGGCATAACGACATAAAGACTAGATTCATCTTTACTATCGCTCATAATCGCGCTGCTGTTTGAATCCTTGAGCTTGAACTGCACCTTTTCGGAATTCAGCACGTTAAGCACATCGATCAGATAGGTTACATTGAAGCCAATCTCTACCTCGGATTCATCGTAATTAACCTCCAGCTCTTCTTGCGCTTCTTCCTGGTCCGGGTTATTTGCCTGTATCGAAAGATTTCCCGAAGATAGCGTCAATCGAATGCCCCGATACTTTTCGTTCGAAAGAATAGCGATTCGACTCATCGCTTGTTTCAATGTCTCCCTGTCAACTTCCATCGTTTTATTGCCATCAACCGGTATTACTCTTTGGTAATCCGGAAACTTTCCATCGATCAGTTTTGTCGTGAACACCAGGGTCGAAGTTTCAAGTTTAAAATGATTTTGGCTCAAAACGCAGTTTACCCGGGTTTCACCCGATTCGAGTAATCGTGACAATTCGAGCACGGCTTTACGGGGAATAATAATTTGTTTTTCATTTTCGATCCCTGTTTCGACGGCGACTTCGCTGAGGGCAAGTCTATGGCCATCGGTAGCAACCAGTTTTATCCTGTCAGCAGTGATTTCCATCAAAATCCCATTCAGATAGTAGCGAACATCCTGTTGCGCCATTGCGAATGAAGTTTTATCGAATAAAGACTTAAACTGTTTTTGTGGCATCGAAAAGGAATGTTGCGCGTCTATTTCATCCAGCGTGGGGAAATCGCGCGCCGGTAACGATGCCAGCGTAAACCGGCTCCGTCCGGAGGTCAACGACACACGATTTTCATCGATACTGAAGTCGATCGAGGCTGAATCGGGGAGTGCTTTACAAATGTCGAGCAATTTGCGTGCAGGAATAGTTGTTTGGAATTCAGAACTGGCCTCGGCATTAACACCCGCGATCATTTCAATTTCAAGGTCGGTCGCGGTAAGGGTGAAGTCACCGCCTGTTGACTTCAAAAGAACATTACCCAGGATGGGTAAGGTCTGGC
>CAZAVY010000135.1:0-4742 GCA_964488685.1 uncultured Gammaproteobacteria bacterium | reverse complement strand
ATCTGATACCCGGTTTACATAAACGTGTCGAATTTTCTGAAACGCTTATGCAGATTTTGTTGATTGGTGCTGGCGTTGCGGTGATCGCCGCAACTCACTCGACATTACATACATAACTAAACCCGTAGGAGTAGCCCATGTCGAATCGCTATATGCTGACCCTGATAGGTGAAGACCGGCCCGGTATTGTGGCGCGGGTCACACAGATCCTGTTTGAATCCGGGTGTAATCTCGGCGAAGCATCCATGATGCGGTTAGGCACCAGTTTCAGCATGATGCTGCTGATCGATGCGGTTGAGGACGCCGGACAATTACGTCAGGCGCTGCAGAGCGTATCGGATGATCTGGGGTTGATCCTGCATATTGATTCTGCTCAGGACATCGAGCACGGTCATCTGATTCCGGATGTTTGTATCACCGTACACGGTGCAGATCGTACCGGTATTGTGGCCCAGGTAACCGGTGCGGCGGCAGGGGCGGGACTGAATATTATCGATCTTGCCTCGGATATGGGTGGCAGCCCGGAAACGCCTTTATATATATTACATATCGAAGGCGTCGCCACAAAAGGCGTGGATGCGTTGGAAAAAGCGCTGCTGCCTTTACAGGCCGAAGGCATCGAAGTTGATGTGCGTCCAATAGATACGCTAATCGGGTGAATTGTGGCAGTACTGGAGATCTTGACGCATCCCGATGAGCGCTTACGACAGGTATCCACGCCAGTTGAAGCTTTTGATGATCTGTTACTGCAACGTATCGCTGACCTTGAAGAAACACGCCTGGCCGGGCCCGGCGCGGTAGGTATCGCGGCGCCCCAGATCGGCTGGTTTGAACGCGTGGTCATCGTCGATGTGTCCGGGCGCAAAAAAACCAGCAATCACAGTTATTTAGTGCTGGTCAATCCGGACATCACCGAGTGGCAAGGTTACGCTGTTGGCCGCGAAGGTTGTCTATCGGTACCCGATTACACGGCAAATGTGATCCGGGCAGAAAAAATTCATCTGACAGCCAGCAACCCGCAAGGTGAGCAGATGGAATTCGATATGGACGGTTTTGAAGCCCGCGCCGTGCAGCACGAAATTGACCACCTTGACGGCATGTTATTTCTCGACCGCCTGGTCAGCCGCCGTCAGGATTTATTCCGGCGTAAGGTTTATAAGGGCTAAAATAGGTTTAGCTGCGTACAACCTGCAAACTTCGTGTTCTTCTATGGGTTCCGGGGTAAAAACGTCTTTTCCCCTTGATTTCGCGCCCACACTGCCCATATAAACAGTAATGAAAAATTTTAACGGAGATGCTTTGCCATGCGCATGGATAAACTAACCAGCAAGTTCCAGACAGCGCTCGCCGATGCCCAGAGCCTGGCGCTTGGGCGGGATCATAACTATATCGAACCGGTACATGTGCTGACCGCGCTGCTCGATCAGGAAGGTGGTACCGTCCACCATTTGTTAGGCCAGTCGGGGGTGAAGGTTAATTTGCTCCGTTCACAGCTGGCTGAAATGATGGATCGGTTACCGACTGTCGAAGGCGCCGGCGGCGATGTTCACATTTCCAACGATCTGAATCGCTTGCTGAACCTGACTGACAAGCTGGCCCAGAAGCGCAACGACCAATACATTTCTTCCGAGTTATTCGTCCTCGCGGCTATCGAGGACAAGGGCCAGCCCGGTGATTTACTGCGCAAAGCCGGTGCCGCCAAAGGCTCGCTGGAGCAAGCGATTGAGGCTATGCGTGGCGGGCAGAAGATTGATGATCCGAATGCCGAAGATCAGCGTCAGGCGTTGGAAAAATATACCATTGATTTAACCGAGCGCGCTGAACAGGGCAAGCTTGATCCCGTCATCGGCCGTGATGACGAAATCCGCCGCTCTATCCAGGTCTTACAACGCCGCACTAAAAATAATCCGGTGCTCATCGGCGAGCCAGGTGTGGGTAAAACTGCCATTGTCGAAGGTTTGGCACAACGTATTATTAATGGTGAGGTGCCGGAAGGCATCAAAGGCAAACGCCTCTTATCACTGGATATGGGCGCACTGATTGCCGGTGCAAAATTCCGGGGCGAATTTGAAGAACGCCTGAAGGCCGTATTGAATGACCTGGCTAAACAGGAAGGTCAGGTTATCTTATTCATCGATGAAATTCATACCATGGTAGGTGCAGGCAAGGCGGAAGGCGCCATGGATGCCGGTAATATGCTCAAACCTGCGTTAGCGCGCGGTGAACTACACTGTCTCGGCGCCACTACATTGGACGAGTACCGTAAGTACATCGAAAAAGACGCTGCACTGGAACGCCGTTTTCAGAAAGTGCAGGTCGATGAGCCCAGCGTGGAAGATACCATCGCCATTCTGCGTGGATTGAAAGAACGCTATGAGGTGCATCATGGTGTAGATATCACCGATCCGGCAATTGTTGCCGCCGCAACATTGTCACATCGGTACATTACCGGCCGGCAATTACCCGACAAGGCGATTGACCTGATTGATGAAGCGGCCAGCCGGATTCGGATGGAAATTGATTCTAAGCCGGAATCTATGGATCGCCTCGAACGGCGGCTTATTCAGCTCAAGATTGAACGTGAAGCCTTACGCAAAGAAAGCGATGAGGCATCGAAAAAACGGCTGGAAAATCTGCAGTCTGAAATCAAAACACTGGAACGCGAATATTCTGACCTCGAAGAAATATGGAAGGCGGAGAAAGCGGCTGTGCAGGGTTCACAACACATTAAGGAAGCGCTGGAACGCGCGCGCATGGAGTTGGAAACTGCGCAACGTGCCGGTGATCTTGCACGCGCCGGAGAATTGCAATATGGCCGGATCCCGGAGCTTGAGAAACAACTTGCAGTGGCGAGTAAAGCAGATACGCAGGAAATGACCCTGTTGCGCAACAATGTGACGGATGAAGAGATTGCCGAAGTGGTTTCCATGTGGACAGGCATCCCGGTTTCGAAAATGCTCGAAGCTGAGCGTGAAAAACTATTGCGCATGGAAGAACAGATTGCTACCCGGGTAGTAGGGCAAGACGAAGCCTTAAAAGCGGTTTCCGACGCGATTCGCCGTTCGCGGGCCGGGTTGTCCGATCCGAATCGTCCCAATGGGTCATTCCTGTTTTTGGGGCCGACCGGTGTGGGTAAGACTGAACTGACTAAAGCACTGGCCGAGTTTTTATTTGATACCGACGAGGCCATGGTGCGGATCGATATGTCCGAGTTTATGGAGAAGCATTCTGTGGCGCGATTGATTGGTGCGCCGCCCGGTTATGTAGGCTATGAAGAAGGCGGTTATCTGACGGAAGCGGTGCGCCGTAAACCCTATTCGGTGATTTTGCTGGATGAGGTCGAAAAGGCTCACCCGGATGTATTCAATGTGCTGTTGCAGGTTTTAGACGACGGCCGTTTGACGGATGGACAGGGCCGTACAGTGGATTTCCGGAATACGGTTATTGTGATGACGTCAAATTTAGGCAGTCAGCAGATTCAGGAAATGGCGGGCGAGGAAAACTACCAGCAGATGAAAGCCGCCGTCATGGAAGTGGTCGGTGCCCATTTCCGGCCAGAGTTCATCAACCGGGTTGATGAGGTTGTGGTCTTCCATCCACTAGGCCGGGAACAGATTCGGGCAATCACGACCATACAAATCGGCTATCTACGCGGCCGCCTGGCTGAGCGGGATCTGGGTCTTGAGCTGACTGAAGAGGCGCTTGACCGGCTAGGTGAAGCGGGATTCGACCCGGTTTACGGCGCCCGTCCACTGAAGCGGGCTATCCAGCAGCAGCTGGAAAATCCGCTGGCCCAGGAGATCCTAGCGGGACGCTTCCATCCGGGGGATATTATTAAGGTCGATATCAGCGATGACCAACTGGTTTTTGAGACCGCAAACCGCCGGATCAGCGCTGCCTGAGCATTCAGAACCCAGTCGATAAAAAAGCAGCTACAGCTGCTTTTTTATCGACTGGGTTGAATGGGGTCGGTGCAATCAGTACTATGGCGGGATTCAGCGTATTCGCTGATATAAAAACAGGAGGAAGATCATATGGTTATCAAACAAGTTTTAGTGGCGGTCATCGCTGGCTTAGTGCTTGCAGCGAGCAATTCAGTGTTTGCCCGTGGATTGGAACATAGTTATGCCGATGTTGGCTATCAGCGTATAAATGGTGATTCGGTCGATTACGATAGTGGTCTGGTCGATGGGGTATTTGGGCTGTATGATTTTTTTGCCTTGCGGGGCGGTTTTTTGAGGGGTCATACTGACGACTTTCCAGATGGTAATGTTGATTTGACAGAATTCCGGGCGGGCATCAGATTGCAATACTCTGTCCTGAAGCAGCTGGATCTGTTTGGAGATGCGCTAGGGTTTAACGCTAAACTCAATGGCGACTCCAGCAGTACTGATATAGGTATGATCTATGAAGTTGGCGCCCGGTATCTAGCGCTTAAAAAGCTCGAACTGAATGCTAGCTACAAGCGGGTTGGTGGAGATCTTAATAAAGATTTTGGGACAGTGGGAGCTGTATTTAAACTGACCAAATCAATATCTTTGTCAGCAAAAGCCGAAATTAATAGTGATATTGAAAACTACTTTGCCGGTCTGCGATTTAATTTTTAACGCCTTATTTTTAAATTAGGCCCCCTCATCTTTCGTATCTGATGAGGGGGTCTTTGCATTCCTAGTTTTGCAGGGTTGGTGGAACCCACCGGATGCCGCAGCAAATAGTGGGCTTCACCCACCCTACGGGATTTT
>CAZAVY010000134.1:0-4816 GCA_964488685.1 uncultured Gammaproteobacteria bacterium | reverse complement strand
GGCTCGATATACCAGATCTGCCACGCATTCCGACAAGGTGAATGCGGGCGCTTACACAACCGGGAATTCAGTCTGCTGGAGTGGTATCGGGTTGGCTATGATTATCGCCAACTGATGGCTGAAATCGAGTTGTTGATTTCCACGCTGAGTTCCCAACCCTGCAGCTTTATGCGTATTTCTTATAGAGACCTGTTCGAGCAATCACTGAATATCGATATCGACACGATCGAACTGCAACCATTGCAGGCGCATTGTTCGAGACTGGTTGATGGCTCCGATAGCAGCGATTTTGAATTTGACCAGTGTCTCGACCTGTTGCTGGGCATGGTTATCGCACCATCGATGGAAGGTTACCAGTTCGTTTTTGATTACCCGATATCACAGGCGGCATTGGCGCATGTCAAGGCGGATGACGATCGTGTTGCCGAGCGCTTCGAACTGTTTTTTGATGGTATCGAGCTCGCTAACGGCTATTCCGAACTCACCGATGCCGATCAGCAGCGCTCGCGATTTGTGCGCGACAATCAGGTTCGTGAGGCTCGGGGATTACCTCGACACGCAATCGATGAAAAATTGCTCGCCGCGCTTGAGTCCGGGCTGGAACCCTGTGCCGGAGTAGCGCTGGGACTCGATCGCCTGCTCATGGTTTTACTCGATCTCGAATCTATCGACCAGATCCTGACCTTCTCCCGCTAGCCTGCGCCTAGGGCTAAGGGGTCAAATCTTGACTTAACATATTATAATCCCGATCGATTGACCGATCCTCTGCCATCAACCGGTTTAGCCTGCCAATGGTTTGTGACACCGTAGAATAGTGGCCAACATTGAAGTCCTCAGCAATTTCGCGCAGTCGGGCGCTTCCCAGATCCTGACATAATTTCATGGCTATCCAGCGCGGTATATTCTTCCGCCCCTTACCTCGTTTCGTGGTAACCAGTTCCCGTTCAGTGATCCCATAGTAAGCGGAGACCGCCTGTCGTATCGTCTTCATTGCGATCGGTTGTGCTAGGCCTGTCCTGTCAATTTCCTTGTTCAGTGTTTGAGCCTTGTTTTTCACGCTTGCTGCGAATGCCTGACTACCTATTACCACAGGCGATCTATTTTTATTATAAAAGTTCCGGATGCCGTCATCATTACCCGCCATCACATAGTATTCATATGCCTTGAACCGCTGACGATGTCCCAGCCTGGCATAGACGAGATCCCGGTTGAGTCCCTCAATGGGGTGATCCTTATTAAGGTAGGCGCGGTAGCTGGACCAAAGGTAGTCTTCGAGCGCCGGGACTATCGGTATTCTGGTTTCTATCGGGTTTCGATGAATATACCGGCTGACTTGTAGTAGATAGCTATCGGCATCGACGATCAGGGCTTTATAGCGTCCACGGAACAAAGAACCATCCGTTTGCTTGAGTCGATTGTGGCGCTGCGTATAAACACCATCGACATGCCGCATGATTCGACTCAGATTACCACGCGGGGTCTTGAGCAATAAATGATAATGATTGCTCATCAGGCAGTAGGCTAATATTTCAAGACCAAATCGAGTATGGGCTGCAGCCAGGCATTTCAGAAATGCCTCGTAATAGGTTGTACCGTGAAATACATCCTGGCGCCCTCTACCCCGGTTCATGACATGATAACAGGCGTTTTCGTATTCGATGCGAAGTGGGCGAGTCATAATAGCGGTAAGCTAAAAGGTGTGAATTGTTAAGTCAAGGTTTGACCCCTTTATCTTATCTTAAGTCAAGATTTGACCCCTTTATCTTTACTTTATCTTTTATTTATCAGGTTGGGAAGTGGCCGATGAGCTGTCCCATTTTGACGGTTTGACCTGCTTTGATATGGGGTAGCCATTCGACATTTTTGCCGGTTAACAGAATTACGGTAGATCCCATGTTGAAACGACCCATTTCAGCACCCTTGGGAATTTCCTTGCGGGTATGGCTGTAGTCGTACTCGCTGATTTTCCTGGCGCGTGGTGGTACCACAAGGCCGCTCCATACGGTCTCGATCGCAGAGACATTTATCGCACCAACCATTACCATTACCATGGGCCCGGCACTGGTTTCAAAGTGACAGGCAAGTCGCTCGTTACGCGCGAACAGGCGCGGTATCTCTTCGACTGTCCATTGCGCAACGCTAAACAGGCGCCCGGGTACATGAATCATTTTATTCATATTGGCGTCCAGCGGCATATGCAGGCGGTGGTAGTCGTAGGGCGCCAGGTAAATGGTTACAAAGCACCCATCGACAAACTCCGCCGCCATGGTCTTGTCGCCGCCGAGCAGTTCCAGCACGCTGTAACCGCGGCCCTTAGCCTGCATGATCGCACCGGTGCGGACCGGCCCCGCCTGGGACACCGTGCCGTCACAGGGGCAGGCGAGGGTGTTTTCCCCGGGCGCAATGGGTCGGATGCTGTGCTTTAAAGGCCGGGTGAAGAATTCGTTAAAGGTCTGGTAATAGCCGATTTCGGACTCTTCCGCATCTTCCATTTTGACGCCGTACCTTTTCACGAACCACGAAATCATCGGTTTCACCTGCGGCCCTCGCAGATGCGTGATGAAGTAAACCACGCGGGATACCGCATGGTGGGGGGTCACGTAAAACAGCAGCTTGAGAAACTTCTGTTTTTTACTTAACTCGGCCATGACTACCTTTTTACCTGCATTTCCATACTGTGCTGAGAGCCATCTTCCAGAACGATTGTTACGCTAATAAAGTCCCCCGGCCTGGTTGGCTGGTACGGGTTCATCATCATTAAATGTAGCCCACCTGGCGCCAGTTGCACGCTGGCGCCGGCTTCGATTTTCAAACTCGGTACTCGTTCCATGCTCATGATGCCATTCTGCTCAATACTGCGGTGAATTTCGACACTGGTGAAAGCCTCGCTGCGTATCGAATCGATGATGATCGCGCTGGTCCGGGCGTTGTGAATCGTCATATATCCGGCGCGTAGCGGAACCGGGGGTGGCAGGTTTTTTATCCAGGGGTTGAGAAATTCAATTTCGGCAAGCGCGACCTGCGGCGCCATCAGCAACAGAATCAATGCAAATCGTGGCATGCTCGTTTAATTGTATTCAACAATGCGGTTCATGTCGCGCGCCATCGCCAGGGCGTCATGAGGTGTGCTGAATAATCCCGCGAATTCCGCTTGTGGATTAATCAGTATGATTGCCGAACTATGGTCGACATCGTAGCTGGAACCGTCTCCGGCATTATTGCGAATATCATGCGCGATGCCGAGGTTTCGTGTCAGGGGTCGCAATTTCTCCATCGATGCGGTGAGGCCACGAAAGTCGGGATTGAAATAGGTGACATAGCTGGCGAGAATTTCCGGTTTGTCGCGCTGCGGATCTACCGACACGAAGTAAATCCGTATTGCTTCGGCAACATCCGGATCATCGAGCGCACGAACCATGTCGCTCATGGTTTGCAGAGTGGCCGGACAGATATCGGGACAATGGGTGTAACCGAAGAACATCAGGCTCCATTTTCCGTTTAAACTGGTTCGTGTCACGATCTGGTTGTTGTGATCGACAAGCTCAAATTCGGGTAACGCCCTTGCCTGTTCGCCGAACCAGGTGCCCGATTCCAGTTCGACCGGTTTACTGTTACTGATAAACCAGGAGATCGAAAAACCTCCGATCAAGGCTAATACAGCTACGATTACGATACTCGATTTATTCATTCGCATTATGGTGTAAAATTCGCGGCATTATATTTTAACTGGTAATAAACACAACGTGTCCATTCCCGAACAGCTGCGAGTCTTGACCACGATTCGGGATTTTATCCGCTGGGGGAGCAGTGAGTTTTTGCGCAACCGGTTAGGCTTTGGCCACGGTTTCGTCAATGCTCTCGATGAAGCCAGATATCTTAGCTTGCATGCCCTGGCTCTGCCATATGACTGGCCGGACGACTACCTCGATACGGTGTTAACCCCTGACGAGCGCGAGCAGGTAATCGATATTCTACAGTTGCGGGTTACTTCTCGCCAGCCGGCAGCGTATATTACCGGCGAATCCTGGTTTTGCGGGCTCAAGTTTTACATCGATCAACGCGCCCTGGTACCGCGCTCTCCAATTTCCGAGCTCATCGCCGATGGCTTCGAACCCTGGATTGATAGCAGCCGGGTGAAACGTGTTCTAGATTTGTGCTGTGGCAGTGGATGTATCGCCATCGCTACACGATATCACCTTCCCGGTGCCGAGGTTTATGCTGCCGATGTTTCCCGCGATGCACTGGAAGTTGCCGCAATCAATCTTGCACGACACGACCTCAGTGACGCTTTAAAACTCTATGAGTCAGACCTGTTTGATAATATCCCTGTTCAGGCCTTCGATGTAATCGTCAGCAATCCCCCATATGTAGACGCTGCGGATATGTCTAATCTGGACGATGAATTTCGCGCCGAACCTGAAATAGGCTTGCGTGCGGGAGACGATGGCCTGATTCTGGTCGATAGAATTCTGGCAGGCGCCGGGGAATACTTAAACGATCAGGGCGTCTTGATTGTCGAGGTCGGAAATTCACAGGCCGCAATGGAAATCAAGTATGACTTTCTGCCGATTACCTGGGTTGAATTCGATTCCGGGGGTTGTGGGGTTTGCTGTATTCAGGCACGGGATCTGAAGCAGCAGCAGGTCGAAATTACTGCTATCGCCAGTTAGCAAGCACAACAACCAATATGACATCGAAAGTTGATTCCAGGGAAGTCGGGCTAGTCGCCGGGCTCAATCTATTCCATTTTTTTCTCGGAACCCGTGATCTGCATTACGGTTTATGGCAGGACGGTCTGGACGTCTGTATCCAGAAC
>CAZAVY010000133.1:2808-4927 GCA_964488685.1 uncultured Gammaproteobacteria bacterium | reverse complement strand
AGGAAACATAAGGTCAAGCAAGGGCGCGAGCAGGTTTATGAAATGTTCGGGCTAGGTAAAATGAGTTCGACTTTTACCTGAATAAGGCAGGTCAATGCCTATGTGAGAACCGGGTGGCGCTTGTCATCAATGAGTAAATACAATCCAGAGGAGAGAATAATGTTAACTAGAACAATACGCACTGTTTTAATCGCGAGCGCGATAATCATGACCGCAACGGCCCAGGCCGCGAGCGTCAAAATCGGGTTCATAACCACGCTGACTACGCCGGCCGGTGTTATCGGCAAGGATATGCAAAACGCGGTCAATCTTGCGGTCGAACATCTTGGCGGCATGATGGCCGGCAAGAAAATCGAGATCTTGTTCGAAGACGATGGTTTCAAACCTGAAATCGGCAAACAAAAAGCAGACAAGCTGGTAAAACTCGACAATGTCGACTTCGTCACCGGTTTTATCTGGTCGCATGTGCTGCTCGCTTCCAGTAAATCCGTACTCGATTCAGGCAAATTTTTAATCAGTTCGAATGCCGGGCCCTCGCAGCTGGCGGGTAAAGGTTGTCACAAAAATTTCTTTTCCACATCCTGGCAGAACGACCAGACACCGATGGCGATGGGTGAGGTGTTAAATCAGCAGGGCGTAAAATCGCTGTATGTAATGGCGCCAAACTATGCCGCCGGCAAGAACATGGTCGCCGGCGTACAGCGTACCTTTAAAGGTGAAATTATCGGCAGGGACATGACCAAGTGGGGCAAGGATAAGCAACTCGATTTTTCCGCCGAACTGGCAAAAGCCAAGGCTTCGGGCGCCGACGGTCTGTTCATCTTTTATCCCGGCAGTGCCGGTGGTGCTTTCATCAAGCAATACCAGCAGGCTGGATTAAGAAACAGCTTACCGCTGTATAGCGTATTCACCGTAGATTCAATTTCGCTGCCTAAATTTCAGTCGGCCAATATTGAAGGCGTCATGGGCTCGAAGAGCACGATGTTCTGGGCACCGGATCTGGACAACGCGGCAAACAGGAAGTTCGTCAGCGATTTCAAAGCCAAGCACGGTAATTATCCCTCTTTTTACGCGGCCCAATCCTATGACACGATTATGTTGATCAACAGCGCGTTGAAGGCTACCGGCGGCATGCTCGACAACCAGGATGCACTGCGTGCAGCGATGAAAAAAGCCGACTTCGATTCGATTCGTGGCAGCTATGCCTATGGTAAAAATCACATGCCGATTCAAAACTTTTACCTGCGTGAAGTGGTAGCCGATGCCGATGGTAAATGGACTACCAGGATTGTCAAAACGGTTTTCAAGAACCATCAGGACAGCTACGTCGACCAGTGCAAGCTGTAACATTAATTGCTGATCTATACTGACCCGGGTCGCAGCTATTAGCCTGCGGCCCGGGTTGACCTGCCCCTCTTATTATTCAAGGTATCGATGGACTGGCATCTGCTGATTGCGCAGATATTTAACGGCCTGCAACTGGGATTGTTGTTGTTCCTTCTCGCTTCGGGCCTGTCGCTGATATTCGGCATCATGGATTTCATCAATCTGTCGCATGGCTCGTTTTACATGATTGGCGCTTTTGTCGGCGCTACCATGGTCTCGCTGACGGGCTCACTCATTGTAGCTGCAGTGGTAACCGTGATCGCGTTGTTAATCGTCGGCGCGCTGGTCGATATCCTGATCGCGCGAAAACTGTACGGCGAGGATCACCTTGACCACGTGCTGGTTACCTTCGGCCTGATACTGGTGTTCGACACACTGGCGCATATGATCTGGGGACCGGCCGGGATGACGATTCCCTTGCCCGATATTCTAAACGGACAAGTTGAGATTGCGAAATTTGTGATACCGACCTATCGGTTGTTGATTATCGTCGCTGGTTTATCGATAGCGCTGGGATTGTATTTTCTGGTAACCCGTTCGCGCCTGGGTATGTTAATTCGGGCCGGCGCTTCCAATCGCATCATGGTGACTGCACTTGGCATCAATATCGACCGCCTGTACTTGTTCGTATTTGCGATCGGTGCGGCGATGGCCGGGTTTGCCGGGTTGTTGATTGCACCGATTACCGAGGCCAGTATCGGCATGGGCAATGAAATAATAATTATTGCCTTTG
>CAZAVY010000133.1:0-2788 GCA_964488685.1 uncultured Gammaproteobacteria bacterium | reverse complement strand
GTTGTCGGTTCGATTAAAGGTGCGTTTTTTGCAGCCATACTGATCGGCTTTATCGATACGCTGGGTCGTTCCTACCTGGACGATTTACTGAAATTATTTGTCTCAAATCAAGCGGCTGAAACCGCGGCACCGGCATTGTCGGCAATGATGGTCTATATTTTGATGGCGGTTGTGCTGGTGTTCAAACCCGAGGGATTATTCCCACCCAGCGGCTTCAATAAGAAATGACTGGGGCGTTACGCAACATCAGTGGGCGCGTGTATTTTTGCGTGATCCTTTTTTTGTTGATTGCACCGGTATTAATTCTGGAAATTGGTCAAGGTTTTTATCTCGACTTGCTGACCCGCATTTTGATACTCACCATTGCCGTTGTCAGCCTGAATTTAATAGTTGGTTACGGTGGCATGATCAGCCTGGGTCATGCCGCCTATATCGGCATCGGTGCCTACTGTGTCGGCATACCGTCTTACTATGATATTTACAACGGGTTTGTTCATCTTGGCCTGGCGATTGTTTGCAGCGCTGTCTTCGCGCTGGTGACCGGGGCCATCTGCCTGCGCACCCGCGGCCTGTATTTTATTTTAATTACCCTGGCATTCACGCAAATGCTGCATTTCACTTTCGTCAGTATCGACGAATACGGTGCCGACGATGGCCTGGTGATAAATCAGCGCAGCGAGTTTGGCGGCCTGATCGATATGGAAAATGCAACCACGCTGTATTACCTGGTGTTGATCGTATTGTTGATATCACTTTACCTGATGCATCGTTTAATCAATGCGCGCTTTGGCAGGGTGTTGTTTGGCATTAAACACAATGACGAGCGCATGCAGTCCCTCGGCTACGATACCTATAGATACAAACTCACCTGCTACGTGATTTCAGGCACGCTGTGCGGGGTAGCCGGTTTCATGCTTGCCAACTTCAGCAATTTCATAAGCCCGTCAATGATGGACTGGATACATTCCGGGAACCTGATTTTCATGATGGTCATCGGGGGCACCGGCGCGGTTCTCGGTCCGGTCGTTGGTACCGCCACTTTTCTTTTGCTTGAAGAGTTTCTTTCCGGCATTACCGTTTACTGGCACTTGATATTCGGTCTGTTACTGATTGCGCTGGTGATGTTCGGTAAAGGCGGATTACACGGTTTGTTGACCCGCATTGATCGCAAGTGGTCATTGCCCAGCCAGGACAAAAGTGGCGGCCAGTGATGATGCTCGAAATTGAAAATCTGCATAAGCAGTTTGGCGGCATACAGGCCTTAAGCGATATCAATCTCAAAGTCGAGAAAAATCAGGTTCATGCCGTTATCGGACCGAACGGTGCGGGAAAAACCACGCTCATCGCACTCGTGTCGGGTGCGCTGAAACCCGATAGCGGCAGGATCATGTTTGAGGGTTTCGACATTACCCACATGAGTCGGCATAAATATGCGCATGTCGGTTTAGTCCGTTCGTTTCAAATCACCAGCATAATTCTTCCGATGAGCCTGCTCGAAAATGTCATGCTTGCGGTGCAATCTGTCTCCGGACATTCATTCCGATTCTGGTCACCGGTGAAGCAGGACACCCGTATACGCAGCCAGGCAACCCAGGTGCTGGCCGAGGTCGGCCTGGAACAGCAGGCCGATCAAATTGCCGGGGCTGTTTCCCATGGCGAGCAAAGACAACTGGAAATCGCGATGGCGCTGGCATTAAAACCAAAACTGTTATTGCTCGATGAACCCATGGCGGGAATGGGTAAAGAGGAATCGGTGAAAATGATTGGGCTGCTAAACAAGCTTAAAGGCGACACCACGATATTACTGATCGAACACGATATGGATGCGGTTTTTTCGCTGGCGGACACTACATCAGTTCTGGTCGGCGGTCATATTATAGCCACCGGCAGCACCGATGAAATTCGCAACAATACCGAAGTGCAAAAAGCTTACTTGGGAGACTAGGGACTAGATGTCACTGCTGGTTAAAAAACTCGAAACGTTTTACGGCAATAGCCAGGCCCTGTTCAGTCTTAGTCTGGAAGTGACCCGCGGCAGTGTCACCACTTTGCTGGGTCGAAACGGTATGGGCAAGACCACCACTGTCAATTCGATCATGGGTAATATTCCCAGTCGTAGCGGCGCGATTTTTTTTCATGGCGATCAGATTGACGGATTACCCGCGTACAAGGTTGCACAGAAGGGCATAGGCCTGGTACCGGAAGGCAGGCAGATCTTCCCCAATTTGAACGTGCGTGAAAATCTCGTTGCGACCGCGGCTAATTACAGCCAGGGCAAAACCAATTGGACACTGGACAGCGTCCTGGAACTGTTTCCGCTGCTCAGACTGAGATTATCCAATATGGGCAATCAACTTTCGGGCGGCGAGCAACAAATGCTCGCGATCGCACGCGCGCTGATGCTTAATCCGAATCTATTGATTCTCGACGAAGCCACCGAGGGTCTGGCACCATTGGTTCGAAAAGACATCTGGCAAAAACTCAATGAAGTGAAGCAAACTGGTATTTCAATTTTATTGATCGATAAAAACCTCGCAGAACTCAGTAAGATTGCCGACTATCACTACATAATCGAAAAAGGATCGATCGCCTGGCACGGGAGCACGGATGCCCTGTTGTCTGAACCCGGATTGAAAACCCGCTATCTTGGAGTCTGATTACATCACCTGGGCCGGGCATCGGCGGCAGCGCACAATATAAAACCTGAAGCGAGTAGATTTTTCAGGACGATTAATAATAGGGGACATAAAAATAGGAGACAGACACCGTTTTTTCGAAAACCGCCCCG
>CAZAVY010000132.1:0-4980 GCA_964488685.1 uncultured Gammaproteobacteria bacterium | reverse complement strand
TGCCAATGAAATGGCTGAATCTTGTATCGTGAGCAGAATACTCTCACAGTCTCTTTCGCGGGGATAACGGAGGAGGCGCGGGGATAACGGAGGAGGCGCGGGGATGACGTCAAAAGCTGTTAGAATTCCAGGCATCAGAATCAAAGAGCTCGGGCCATGTTCAAATCCATCGGTACTACCCTGCTTACCGGCTTTATTACCGTACTGCCAATCGTACTGACCATCTATCTGCTCTACTGGTTGGCGGTTTCATCCGAACAGGTCATGGGCAGCGCACTGCAATGGGCTTTACCCAAGGTTGTCTATTTCCCGGGGCTCGGCTCGATAGCGGGTCTCGTGGTCATATTTCTGATCGGCCTATTGATGAAAGCGGTTCTGGTACGTCATCTTTTCGCCCTGGGTGAAGGAATCCTGTATCGTTTACCGATCATTAAAACCGTGTACCGCGCGATTCGGGATTTATTCGATTTTTTCTCTCCCAAGAAAGAGCAATTCGGGCGCGTGGTCATCGTCAAGTTCAACAATATGGAAGTGATCGGTTTTGTCACCCAGGAGAATCCGGACCGATTGCCCGCATCGTTCCGCAATCCCGATAGCGTGCTGGTCTACATTCCAATGAGCTATATGATTGGCGGTTTTACGCTGTTGATTCCGAGGTCGGACATCAAAACCTGCAAGATGAGCATGGATGAAGCGATGCGTTTTGTGTTGACCGCCGGAATTACCGGCAAGAGTGAAGATGCCACAAAACCGGTAACAAACTCTGAGTAGTCCGGGGAGTGGCATCGTGACCCGGCATCCGAATCCCGGGCGACCCGGCGACGAAACAAGCGCTCGGCTCGACTATTATTTTCTGACCGCAGACCTTGACGGCCGCATCACATCGTCCTGGGTGGACGAATCCGCGCAGGGTTCCGATCATCAACCAGTATGGATCGAACTTGAGCCAGGTTAAGCGTCGATAGACCACGGCCACCACAAGTGTCGGTTATTACGGATTAACGATAAACTTGCTTACAATAAGCCAGACACCGTCAATCTTGGCCATTTGATTGTAAAGGTATGTGCCATTGGGAACGGCACCCTTTTTACTTTAGACCTGTTGCCCGAAAGACCGGTTCGATCCAGGTAACAGCAATGTTGCACAGAAGATCATCAAGGCGGCGACCGAGAGCACAGTGAACAACCTCGAAAACCCCCAGTTTGCGTGGATCCAGCCGATCAACGGGACCGCCGACGCCATCACCGAAAAAGTGATCACGTAGCGTAACGCATAGGCACGACTACGCCATTCGCTACGCACCATTTTTCCTACCAGCACGTCGTTTATCGGAATCTGACCAAATACCACGAGCATAAACGCAACCGACACCAACAGCGCGGCAATCCCATCGAGATGCGTCATCAGATAAAAAAAACAAGCTTGCAGTAATGCCACCGATGCAAAAACGATTCGCAACGAATGCCGGTCAACCAGATAACCGATCACCAGTTGCGCCAGGGCAGCGAGTGAAAATACCAGGAAAGCATACCAGCCCACCTGGGTTGCGCTGCCGGCAAGATTCACCAGGCGCTCATCGAAAATCTTGGGTAGCGCAAAGGTGGTGCTTTGAAAGATCAATCCACCAATTGCAGTGGTAAAAAAAATGACCGCAAAAACCGTTACCAGGGTGTTTGTGGGAACCGGGGGCGCATCGACTTTTATCGGCCCGGTACTGAATTCAGTCTCTTCGACGCAGATTCGCTTTTCACTACCAATGAAAAACCAATAACTGACACCGAGCAAAATTGAAATCGCCCCAGGCACATAAAAGGTACTGCGCCACCCGGAGGTATCGATCAGGAACCCGGTGAGCAGGGCCGCGCTGGCGACACCCAAATTACCGAACACACCGTTGATCGCAAGCGGAATACCGGTTCTGGCACGACCCTGTATCACCATCGCGAGTCCAACCGGGTGATAGATCGCCGCGAATATTCCAATCAGCGTCAGGCCCATCGCGATTTGTATCGGACTATCCGCCATACTGGTGGCCATCGAACTGGCGCCAATCCCGATAAAGAAAATGACGATCATACCCTCCCGACTCCACCTGTCCGCGATCCAGCCTGCCACGAGCGCGAAAACCCCGAATGCGATAAAGCCCGGTGTCGCATAAGGAATCAATGTCGCGTAACTCATACCCCATTCCAGGTTCAGCCGTAACGCCGCGACCGAGGCAAACACCAGCATGAACAGGTGGTCCAGGAAATGTCCGAGGTTCAGGTACAGGAATCTGATTTGCTGGCGTTGCATTGGAGTAGGGTATTAATTGACCAGATTGCAATTGTGGGTAAAAATACTACGGCGCACTCACGATAAAAGGACAAATAATGTCGCAAGAACGCCAATCTGTATTACCAATCAGTGCAAAAATGCGGCGACTCGAGGATCTACCCCAATCGGTTGTCGCCCATGGTCGCGACCTGGAGAAGGGACAGATCCTGCCGTTTCACAATCATCGGCGCGCGCAGCTGGTCTATGCCAGCAACGGGTTCATGACGGTCACGACCCGAGACGCTTCGTATGTCGTCCCCCCTCAACGCGCGGTCTGGATGCCTGCCAGCGTCGAACACCGGATCGATGCCCGCAGCGCGGTGACCATGCGCACCCTGTACTTCGACTCGCAGGCATCCCGGAATCTGCCCGCCGAAGTCAGCGTGCTGCAGGTCACACCGCTACTGCGGGAACTTATTGTCGCGGCGGTTGCATCGGGTCCAGAGTATACCCCGGGTAGCCCCGAGGACAGGCTCATGGATGTTGTTCTCGATCAGATACTGACCCAACCCGTCGCCGCGCTGGCGCTACCGCTACCATCCGACCCGCGCTTGCGTCGCGTTGCCGAGGCACTCATCAAAAACCCCGCCGATGCACGCGATCTCGACACCTGGGCGAGCGAGGTGGGTGCAAGTAAACGCACCCTGGTACGTTTGTTCCCGGCACAAACCGGGATGACGTTTCGTGAATGGCGGCAACAGAGGCGACTACTGCGCGCGCTGGAGCTATTGACCACAGGCAATAGTGTGACCTCGGTTGCGCTGGAGATCGGATACGATAACAGCAGCGCATTTATCGCGATGTTTCGGCGCTGCCTCGGAACCACTCCGATGCGTTTCCAAACCGGCAACAGCCTGCTCCAGCCTGTCGTGTAAATATGACCGCAATACTTCCCCTGCAAACAATTCTCGAATACAGACATTTCCGGATTATCATACCGGCGGCTAATTTGTCCTGATCCTGAATCCAGCTTTAGGTAAACTAATGGTAACGCTGGAATCGACAATACCGGATACGAAATATGTCTCTGGCAGCAAAACTCAGGCGCATCGCGCTCGATCATCAAGGCCTGTTAAAAGCTGATTCCTTCGGTCGCGGCAAGCAGGCCACGCTGCGCGCCATCGAGCAAATCGGCTATGTGCAGATAGACACTATTTCCGTGGTCGAACGCGCCCACCACCACGTGCTGTGGTCGCGGGTCGCGAACTATCAGCCGAATTTTCTCGATCAACTGGTCAAGGAGCGCCAGGTTTTCGAATACTGGTTTCATGCGGCTTCGTGGTTGCCCATGCGCGACTATCGTTTCGCTCTGCCGCGCATGATGAAAATGAACGGTGAGCGCAACTGGTTTGAATCGATCGACCGTAAGTTAACCGACAGTATCCTGAAACGGATTGAAACCGAGGGCCCGCTGCGCGCCCGCGACTTTGCCGACCCGCGCCAGAGCAAAAGCGGATGGTGGGACTGGAAGCCCGCCAAACAGGCGCTCGAACAACTGTTCATGCAAGGCGAGCTTATGGTTAGCGCTCGCGATGGTTTTCAAAAAGTATACGACCTGCCGCAACGCGTCTTGCCGGACTGGGTTGATACCCGCATGCCGGACATGGACGAATACGCATCTTACCTGGTCGAGACAACTTTACGCGCGCATGGATTTACGACCTCGACTTTGATCACCTACCTGCGTAAGGGACAGAAATTACGCGCGGCAGTGATGCAACAGTTACAACAGCGAATGGAAACCGATACGCTGACTTCAGTGGACCTGGGCAACAACAGCTGTCTCTACATCGCCCCGCAAATACTCGAATCGCGCGCTCCCCGCAGTAATACCCGGGTGCGTATCCTGTCCCCATTCGATAATGTCGTTATCCAGCGTCAGCGCGGTCGTGATATTTTTGGCTTCGACTACCAGATCGAATGTTATGTGCCCGAACCCTTGCGGCAGTTCGGTTACTTTTGTCTGCCGATTATGTACCGCGATCGGTTTGTCGGCCGGGTCGATTGCAAGGCGCATCGGAATAGCAATTCGCTAGAGATCAAGTCCTTACACATCGAACGCAAAGTCGATGAAAAGTTTAGCGGCGCACTCGGCGATGCCTTGCTTGCATTTATGGCCTTTAATAACTGCGACCGGATTCTTGCAGGTGATGGGAACTCGAATGATATGCTGCGATGCATTCGAGATTCCGAAACAGCAACGTCAACATAGTGCAGAAAATGGGGTGGTCCCCGGTTGCACTTACTTATTAACCCGGCATCTTTGCAAGATCCCCGCTTTCGTGCAGCCCCGCGTACGCGGGAGTTGACGCCTTGTATGAGCCATTGGATACAAACCCATTCCCTACTCTACCCGCAGCAGAAACTCCTTTCTCTCGTTGGTATCGAGATTGAACTGTGAGCGATTGCTGTAGTTGATGTGTTTACCGTAGGTATGTAATGACAAGGTCATGCGATCGGTCTCGTTGGTAACCTTGTGGATACCGCCGGATTTGATACAGACGAGCTCACCCTCATTGGCATCAAATTCCTTTTTAACCCCCTCTGTCAGGATAGTTGCACTCCCACTTTGCGGGAGTATTCGAAGTCACAAAAACGCGCGATGGCCCGGTCGCTCAGGGAATACCTGTTCTGGTCAAGCATTACCGGACACTTTTTTCAGA
>CAZAVY010000131.1:3961-5200 GCA_964488685.1 uncultured Gammaproteobacteria bacterium | reverse complement strand
TAGACCAGTCAAATGTATCACCAGAGCCGCCCCGCCGTCCAGCAACGTTGCTGTCAAACAAAAATCCCTGTGACGACCGATAGGTCTTCGCGTAGACTTCCGGATCGCCGATGCTGCCCATGGGGATTGCCTTGATGTAGGGTATTGACCAGGCTTCGCAGAATTCCGGCGTTTCGTTGCCATGGAATTGCAGGCAATCGGGTTTCAACTGATCTACTACCTTCGCAACCCATTCTTTGTCTTCGTCCAGAAACACGGCGGTTACAGTGACGAATGGCGGTAAAGCCCACCGAATTTCGAGAGCCTTCTCTATACCGAGCGCGCGCGGACTCGGTTGAAAAAAAATCAGGCCAATAGAATCCGCACCCCTGTCAGCCGCATAGCAGGCATCTGCCACAGTTGTGATCCCACAAATTTTAACTCGGGTTCTATTTTTCATACTCGAATAATAATGGTTTTTTGGTATCGGTGGGGAGCTTAAATTTCGGGTCATACGAGGCTTGTAGAAAATATAATCCGGCTGCTGGTGCAGTAACTGCTGCCTGACTTCGATCCCTGGCTTTAAATACGGATGAAAACCAGGCTGAATCCCGCTCCCCTTTTCCGACCGCGATGAGGCTACCGGCAATGTTACGCACCATGTGGTATAGAAACGCATTTGCGCTGATGTCGAGATAAATCAGGTCACCCCGACGGAATACCGAAATTTCCTGGACATTGCGAATAGGTGATTTAGCCTGGCAACCCGCCCCGCGAAAACTGCTGAAGTCGTGCTCACCGACAAGAAATTGTGCACATTCGTGCATTGCCGCCTGCTCCAGCGGGTGCAACTCCCAGTTTGAGCGATCGTGGAATATTGCGCTCGGTATCGTAGAGTTAGCGGTAATATAGCGATAAGTTCGTGACCTCGCACTGAATCGGGCGTGAAACCGGTCGGTTACGGGAACCACCCATTTCACCCGTATATCACGAGGTAACCGACAATTTGATCCCATTACCCAGGCGCGTTCGGAACGTTCCACGTCAACTTCAAAATGCGCCACCTGTTCAATTGCATGAACCCCGGAATCGGTTCGACCCGCGCAAACCAGTTCGATTGGTTGGTCCGCGACAAATCCCAATGCTGCTTCAAGATTCTGCTGCACCGATGCACAGTGCGACTGACGTTGCCAACCGCAATAGGCCGAACCGGAATATTCAATACCCGCTGCGAGTTTCATGATTCATCTTCCGTAAGGT
>CAZAVY010000131.1:0-3861 GCA_964488685.1 uncultured Gammaproteobacteria bacterium | reverse complement strand
TTAATTCTACAGAATGCAAACAGGTAGGGGTATATCAAGCGCGGTGTCGGACGAAATTAAAGCCTGCTGATTTCGCAGCAGGCTAATAACTAAATTTTCGGGGGGAGAATTCGTAACTCGTTCAAATTTTGCCCAGCAGCGATTTAGCCTCCGTTTTTTGCTCTTCATTGCCCTCAGACATCACTTCTTCGAGGCTGCCACGGGCACCTTCGGTATCACCCATATCGATAAATGCGCGCGCCAGGTCAAGCTTGGTCGATACCTCGTCGACATCATCCGGCAACATCAGATCGCCGATGTCATCAATATCCGAGATAGAATCAGCAACCCCTGTAGGTTCTTCAAAATCACCAGGCGCAAATGTACCGGTTTTGACTGCATCGTTGTCTTCATCATCGATATCGATCACGGCATCGTCGCTACCGGAAGTTGATTCAATGATGTCAGTTGGTTCGGCGAAATCCTCACCGCCAAAATCGATGATAGAAATATCGTCGTCATCGTCGTCAAGGCTCGATAACGATATTTCAGCAGTGTCGAGGTGGAGTTCAGCTGTTCCCAGCGACGTTTCATCGTCATCACGGATCGCGGACTGCTCCGCGCCCGGATCGATTTTTGCGTTGCCCGATACTTGTGGAACTACCTCGGTGTCTTCGTAGTTAGGGGTTATAACCGCAGTATCTGTGTGGCTGGTTTCGTCAGCACCATCGGTAAGGTTGGTTTCATCTTCGTCTAAAATCGCTGTGTTCTCAGCCGCCTCATCGCCGATTGCCGATTCGGCAGGTGCAAAATCGGTGGGATCCTCCGATTCAAACGGAATGATCTCTGAATCATCGACATCCAGGCTGTCGGCTTCCTCCAGCGCCGATTCAAACTCGGCGCTAAAATCGACCTCCGAGATATCGTCTACGGCAGCGGCCTCATCCGCATCAATATCGAATTCCATCGCGATGTCATCCAGGTTGACATCTTCCGCAGTCAACGGGACGTCGGCTACCGCGCCCACTGTTGCGAGATCCAGATCATTGGAAAGTTCCATTCCGTTAGCGTCTGTGGATACCGCCTCATCTATGGAGAACTCTAACTCATCACCGATATCGTCTGGTAAATCCTGGCCGCTTTCAGCCTTATTTTTAACCCCGGTACGAATATTTGTGTCATCGTCATCAAGATCGATTTCGGGTAGCTCGTCGACCTGTGGAATCTGTTGGGTTGCCGCGATATTACCCGCTTCGCC
Organism: uncultured Gammaproteobacteria bacterium; assembly: GCA_964488685.1. Classification (GTDB taxonomy): domain Bacteria; phylum Pseudomonadota; class Gammaproteobacteria. Next base: position 2,624 of record CAZAVY010000131.1, on the reverse strand, counting down.
CATATTCGAGGTTTCACTGAAATCGGTGCCGGTAAAATCGGCGCCGGTGTCGTCTTCGCCCAGGTTAAAATCGGTGGCCGAAAAATTAGTATCGTCATCTTCCGAAGCACCCAGATCGAAATCAGCCTCCTGGGGCTTGGAAATCTCGAGATCCGCAGCGCTTACAGTGCTGTCCTTGGCGTCGGAGAACAACGAATTATCTGGTGCCAGTTCGTAACCCATAACCTGTACACGATCCCAGTATCCGTTGGCAACATTGCCCATGGATTTGAGCTTTTCGGCTTCACCGACGAAAGCATCCGATTTCTTGGTTGCAAAATAGGTATCAAGCAATTTGGAACGATAGTCTGCACGATCGGGATTTTCGGCCAGGCTGGTATTCAACAAATCTTCCGCGTTATCGTAGAGTCCGTACGCGAGGTAAACATCAACTTCGTTTAGCACGTCATCCTGCTCGGGTGCGGCGGCTGCGACTGGCGCCTCGGGTTGCGGCATATCTTCTGGAGAAATAATAGCGGTCGCTGCCAGATCATCTTGCGACCCCACCTCAGGCTCAGCAGGCAACAGATCTTCATCGGTCGGCATCTTGATATCGGTTGCTTCGGGCTCGGCACCCTCTGTGAGGTGAATCGGCGTCAATTCCTCTTCTTCATCCGCAGCGAACAGATCTTCGTTGCCGCCGGCAATCATATCCGGCTCATCTTCAGCCGATCCTTTTCTGCGTTTAAGGATAATCAGTACCAGCAATAGGACAATCACACCGCCCACGGCGGCGAGAATAATAGGATCGCCCAAAATACCACCCATGGATGGCATCGTCGGGATCATATCGATAATATCCGGTGGCAAGAAACCGTCAAAAATTGAAGGAGACCTTGTTGTCGTTTCAGTCACGATCACCGGTGCAGGGGGCGCAACCGCAGTCTCTGACTCCAGCGCTTCCGCGACCATCTCGTCTGACACTATCTCGTCTGACACTATCTCGTCTAACACTATCTCGTCGGAGGTCATTTCATCAGTACCGGGGTCTCCAGCCTGCGAATCCTCAGTCATGGTATCGTCCGTCGCAGCAACAACAGTGCCATCGACTTCAGCCTGCTCCTGCGCCTGGGCAGCCGCTTCCTCAGCGATTAACTCTTCGAGCAAGGCTGCTTCATCCGCTTCAATCGCTTCGGTTATGGTGTCGGTACCTGGTGGTAATTCGTCCTGCACCATCGCTTCCGCAGTTTCGGCCTGATCTGATTGCAGCTGAGCGAGGCTGTCGTCTTCGATCTCGATCATTTTCTGCAATTCTTCAACTTTTGACAGGCGAGCTTGAAGTTCGCTGATACGTGACTCAAGCTCCTGATTTTCAATTCGAGATGCTTCCAGTTCTTCTTCGGCAAGGGCGAGTTTAGTACGCAGTTCATCGACATTACTGGTATCGCCAATACCGGCTGTTTTGTTATCGCCATCTTCCGGTAGCAACAGGCTCAGCTCACTAGTGGCTTCTTCGCCGGCCGACTCATCCTGCATAACCGCATCCGAACCGGTAGCAATATCTTCGCTGGCAACGGCAGGTGAAACTCCGGTTACACGCTCGACATATTCATCCCAGAGTCCATTTTGCACCAGGACTTCGGCATAGGACTCCTGCTTGTCTATGGCATTTAGCTCGTCGGCACTGGGGGCGCGTAAAACCGCACCAACCTTCATATTATTAATATTACCGTCGTTGAATGCGTCAGGGTTGACACGCTGAAAGGCCAACATCACCTGCGACATACTATGATCGTCGTCCCTGTAACGTGAAGCGATACTCCACAGAGTGTCGCCTTTTACGACGTAAACTTCAGCTTCGATTATGTCTTGGGAAGAAGCGGCCACAGGCTCGATACTGCTGACATCCGACTCGGGTTCGGGCTCGGAAGATACGGTTTCCGCAGAACCCTCGGACAGGGCGATCGGCTCGGTGATAGTTTCACCTGAGGTGGTGAATTCACTGCTATCAACTGTGGAGGTGACTCCGGATTGTTCAACGATTTCGCTGACACTGGGATCTTCGGCAACCGGCTGTTCAGCCGTCTGGCTGACGGTTTCAACCGGTGCCGGCTGATCCGCGTAGAAAGGTGGGTCGAGCAGCACCGTAAATTCGCGCAGCACTCTGCCTTTGGACCAATCGGCTTCGATCAGGAAATTCAGGAAAGGTTCTTTAATCGAAGATCTGGTAGTGACGACTATAACCGCTTCATCGCCAGCTTCGCTTTTCTTAACCGCGAACCTGAGATCCAATAGATGGCGTGGACGCGATAATCCTGCCCGGGTAAAAGCTTCCCGCGATGCCAGGCTCACCAGCAAATCATCGATCTCGCCGGGGCGTGCCGAAATAACTTCGATTTCAGCATTTAGCGGCTGGTTCAGGAAGGAATTGACCTCAATCTCGCCAAGACCCAAAGCAAGACTGTTCGTTGGCAACAAAGCCACCAACCATAATGCAACAATTAGTCCCAGATTACGCACGTTTAGTCTCCCAGATCCCCAACCTATTTCTTATAAAAAGTGCCTTAAATCCATGCACCTATGATCGTAGTTAGAGAATTTACTTTAAAGAAAACACTTTCACAAGTAGATGTAACTATAGATTA
>CAZAVY010000130.1:0-5452 GCA_964488685.1 uncultured Gammaproteobacteria bacterium | reverse complement strand
GGTCGGACTGTGGTCGCGCAGCTGCTGCACGGTCAAGGTTTCCACCACCGCACCGCTTTGCATCACCGACAGGGACTCACACATATGCGCGATTACGGCGAGGTTATGGCTCACCAGCAGGTAGGTCAAACCGTGTTCGCGCTTCAATCGCATCAACAGGTTGAGAACTTCGGCCTGCACCGAAACATCGAGCGCCGAGGTGGGTTCGTCGAGCAACACGATATCCGGTTCGGTAATCAGGGCGCGTGCAACGGAAATCCGCTGCCGCTGCCCGCCGGAAAGCTGGTGCGGGTAGCGAAATCGGAACGAGGCATCGAGCCCGACTTCTTCAAGCGCATGCACCACGCGTTGTTTGATTCGGTCGAGGCGGTGAACCTGGGCCGGCTCACTTAAGATGGTATCGACCGTGTGACGTGGATGCAACGAACCGAAAGGGTCCTGGAAAACCATTTGCACGCGTCGGCGAAACTGGCGCGAACGTAGCTGCCCCTGCAGTGATTCCTGGGCGACCTGCATTTCACCGCTGACCCGGGCAACGCGACCAAGCAACCCAGCCAGGGCACGTAAAACGGTTGTTTTCCCCGAACCGGACTCGCCTACCAGGCCATAGGACTGCCCCTGTTCAACCTTGAGCGAGAGATTACGCACCGCATGAAAAACTTTCTTGCCGTGACCGAAGACCACATCCAGACCCTGAATATCGATCATTCTGACTCTGCCGATGCCGCCAGCCAGGACGGATCGCGTTGCAAAACCGGTAGCTCGTCATAGCCCCCTTCCAGGCTGGGTAGACAATTGAGCAGGCCACGGGTGTAGGGGTGCTCAGCCTGGCCGAGATCGGCAGCGGCGATTTGTTCCATCACCCTGCCGCCGTACATGACCAGGATCCGGTCACAAAACGAGGCGATCAGGTTGAGATCATGGCTGATAAAAATGAGTCCCATTCCACGTTCCCTGATCATGTCGTCGAGCACCGCCAGTACCTGTAATTGCACCGTAACATCAAGTGCCGAGGTGGGCTCATCGGCGATGATGATGGCAGGTTCGGGTATCATCATCATCGCAATCATGATGCGTTGGCCCATGCCTCCGGACACTTCGTGCGGATAGGCTTTGTAGACCCTTTCAGGTGCGCGGATCTTTACCGCCCTGAGCATATCGAGGCTGCGCTCACGCGCCTCGCGCTTCGAGCTTGTGCGGTGGACCAGATAGGCTTCTTCGATCTGGGCCCCAACGGTCATAACCGGATTCAGCGAGTACTTGGGGTCCTGCATGATCATCGATATGCAGCCACCGCGAATTCGGCGCATGGTTCGTGGGGTTGCATGCAGCAGGTCGGTGCCTTCGAATTCCAGGCGGCGGGCGTTGACCTTTCCCCCCGGCGCGGTCAGGCCGAGAATCGCGCGCCCGGTTTGCGATTTACCGGAACCGGATTCACCGACGATGCCGAGCTTTTCACGCCCCAGTTCGAAGCTCACACCGTTCACCGCATGTACCATCCCGGTGGGGGTGTCGTAGCGGACGTGGAGATCTTCCACGCGTAACAAGGGTGCTGCCGTCATCGCCTAGGCCCCGCTCTTGGGATCGAACACGTCCCGCAGGCCGTCTCCGAGCAGATTGAAACCCAGGCTCACCACGAGTATTGCGATCCCGGGAACCGTAGGTACCCACCATTGGTCGATCAGGTACTGCCGGCCCAGCGAAATCATCGCGCCCCATTCCGGGGTTGGTGGCTGCGCTCCGAGACCGAGAAAGCCAAGCCCGGCGGCGGTCAGTATGATGCCGGCCATATCCAGTGTGAGTCGAACAATGACCGACGATATACACAGCGGGGTGACGTGACGGATAAGAATTCCGGCGGTACTGACACCTTGAACCTGGGCGGCGAGAATGAATTCACTGTTGCGAATAGTCAGCGCCTCGGCGCGGGCGATCCGCGCAAATGGCGACCAGGTAGTCAGGGCTATCGCCAGCACTGCGTTTTCCAGACCCGGCCCAAGTGCTGCCACCAGCGCCATGGCCAGAATTAAACGCGGGAAGGCCAGAAAAATATCGGTCAGGCGCATGAGAACAGTATCCACCCAGCCACCGATATAGCCGGCCACGGTTCCTACCAGAAGTCCGATCGGCACCACGATTATCGATACCAGGGCGACGATATAAAGCGTAATCCGGGAGCCCCAGATAATCCGTTCGTAAATATCACGCCCGAGTTCATCGGTACCAAACCAGTGTTCGATACCGGGCGCCCGCAAGCGGTTGGCGAGATCGGGCTCGAGTCCATCGGAAGACGTAATCCAGGGAGCCAGCGCTGCGATTGCAATCAGGCCGGCGATAATCACTAAACCGATCATGGCTACCGGATTGCGCCTGAAGGCGAGCCAACTAATGAAAATACGCTGGCAACGCGCCTGCAGTTTGGAATTCGGGATCTCGGCCAGCAACCAGCCGCGCAATGTGACTTCAGTCGGCATCAGCGGACTCTCGGATCCACCAGGCGATATAGCAGATCGGATAACAAATTGATGCCGACGAAACAGACGCCGATAACGATGGTACCGCCCAACACGGCATTCATGTCGTTATTAAATAGTGAGTTGGTAATGTACTGACCGATGCCGGGCCAGGAAAAAACCGTCTCGGTCAGGACCGATCCCTCCAGCAACGACGCATAGGTCAAGCCAATGATGGTTATGAGCTGTACCAGCACATTGCGAAACGCATGACCCCAGATGACCTTCCATTCGGGCATTCCCTTGACGCGCGCGGTCAGGATATATTCCTGGCTCAACTGATCCAGCATGAAACTGCGCGTCATGCGCGCGATGTAGGCTAGCGCAAAGGTACCCAGAATTGAGGCTGGCAGAATCAGGTGCGAGAGCGCGTTGTGAAAAATTTCCCACTCCCCTGACATGGCCGCATCGATCAATAAAACACCGCTCACGGGTTCTACGATCCCATCGTAGATAACGTCGAGCCGCCCCGGTCCGGCGACCCAGTCCAGCTTCGCGTAAAAGATCAGTAAAGCCACCATGCCAAGCCAGAATATGGGTGCCGAATATCCGATTAATCCAATCACGCGCACCACGTGGTCCGGCCAACGGCCCTGGTTGACCGCCGCCAGAACACCCATCGGTATGCCGACGAAAATACCGAGTACAGTCGCAACTGTCGCCAGTTCCAGGGTTGCCGGAAAGAAACGTAGAATATCCTCTGCGACCGGTTGTGCCGTCATGATGGAGATGCCGAGATCTCCATCTGCCAACTGCCCCAGATAACGCAGGTACTGGATAAAAATGGGTTTATCCAGCCCGAGTTGCAGGAATACCTGGTCGTAAACTTCCTGTGAAGCCCGGTCGCCGACGATGGCAAGTACCGGATCGGCCGGCATTACCCGACCAATAACAAAGGTGATCGCGGTCAGACCGATAAAGGTCAGGGATAAACTTAAAACAACACCGAGAATTTTAATCAGGGCCGACGGTGGGGTCAATCCAGACCCCACTGTCTGCCGGCCGCTGGCAGTGGACTGATCCATCCAGCCGCTGTTGCTACTTGGTTACATTTCGGTAAAACACGAGGTCAAAGTTCGAACCCGAAACAAACCCTTTCAGATTGGTACGACGGGCGACCTGTTCATTTTGTTGAAACATAATAACGAACGGGCCTTTTTTCTGCAGCATCGCCTGTAGTTCCAGGTACTGCTTTTCGCGCTTCGCCAGGTCGAGCTCATTGCGAGCCTTGACCGCAAGCATGTTACTGGCATCATCCGCCCAGGCATTACGCCAGGCCAGCACGCCGGTCAGTTTTGCTTCCAGGCGATTATCCGGGTTATGCGCGAAAGCATCGGCGTTGGAGTGCGGGTCGACATAATCCGGCGACCAGCGCGCCAGCATAATGTCGTGTTCGCGGGCGCGGTACTTGGGCCAAAGGGTTTTGCCTTCCAGAGTTACGATATTGGCCTTGATACCCCCCTTTGCCAGGTTGGCCTGCACCGTCTGGGCGATTTCCGGGAACGGAGAGTTGGTCAGGGTGTGTATGGTCAGTTCGAAACCGTCGCCATGGCCGGCCGCTTTCAACAGCGACCTGGCTTTAGCCACATCCAGTTTGTAAGGGGTGGTTTCAAGGGCCGCCCATAGCCCGCCGGGCCAGAATGCCTGGTGCACGACGAATTGTCCTGCCAGGAACGAGTTGGCCATGCTTTCGTAGTCGACCAGATAACGCAGCGCCTGGACAACTTCGGTCTTGCCTAGAATCGGGTGTCCGGCATTGGCGGCCATATAGACGATGGTGCCCTTCGGATAACCGTCGATGGCAATTTCGGAATTGCTCATCACGCCTTTGACCTGGTCAGGGGTCAGGTTGCGTGCCATGTCGATATCGGATTTTTCCAGCAACAACCGTTGCGAAGAGGGCTCGGATACGTGACGCAGGATAACCCGTTTCATTCCCGGGGCGCCGTGGCGATAACCGGCATTCGCATCGAGCGTAACTAACTCGTTCGCCTTCCAGGTTTTGAGGCTGAAAGCGCCGGATCCGGCACTATTGGACTTGAGCCAGTCGTAACCCAGGTCGCCATCCTTTTCATGGCTCATTACCAGTTTCTTGTCGACCACGGAAGCAATTCCGGCGGACAGGGCATTGAGCACGAGGCCGGGGGAGAAGTCTTCGGTAATAGTGACCTGAACATGTCGATCGTCGGTGGCCTTGACCAGGTCATCGACGTTGTCCGCGGTCCAGCCGAACTGGGTAACGATAAAGGCGGGGGTTTTATTCAGCTTGACCACCCGTTGCAGGGACCAGGCGACATCTTCGGCCCTGACCGGGTTACCGGAATGAAACTTGAGACCGGGGCGCATCTTAAAGGTAATGGTTTTGCCACTATTACTGATCTCCCAGCTTTCGGTAACGCCACCGACCAGGGTCTGCAGATCTTCCGGTTCGAACATCATCACTCGATCATAAATATTGGCGATGATTTCACCGGTGGTCAGCTCGAACACTTCCGCCGGGTCCATGGTGATGATGTCGGCAATGTCTTTCGCCATGACAAAGGTATTGTCCGGTGTTGCCGCCTGGGACGATCCAAAGCCCATCATCGTCACTGCGGTAATACTCAAAAGGATAGTTCTTATTTTTTTCATAGTGACCTCCACGAATTGGTTCGATATGCTTGCTTTTTACGGCGACCCGCCAACAGGCGGGAAGCCGAAAAATAGTAACACAAATCAGACCTATGAATGGTTTCAAATAGGCAACCGATTCGGGTTAAGGTAAATTGCAATAACGAGGTACAAAAAACTCGGCGATTTAAATCAACGGGTCAGGTTTTCGCATGATGAGGCAGAGTCCGGGAAGCCGGGGCGTTACTGTTTTATAAATTTATTCGGATTCAAAGATCAATGATCAGTTTTTAGTCGTGTTAAACAGATTGCGGAAGGTGCTCATGAAA
>CAZAVY010000129.1:5270-5516 GCA_964488685.1 uncultured Gammaproteobacteria bacterium | reverse complement strand
GTTGCCGGGGATGCGTAATCCTTTATCACCGTCAACAATTGAAGATATCCGCGATTGTTTTGCATTGATTGCGGCCCGCGAACGCGAACTCAACTCAGGCAAGTCCTTTCGAGACCTTCCGGTTTATGCAGATCGCGCTTCGACGACCCGTATCGTCGATTTTAAACCACCGGCAGACCCCGATACAGAAGACGCTTAATCCATTTACTTCGAAACTGTAACCACCGAATTTCCAGCCTTCTTCCG
>CAZAVY010000129.1:0-5260 GCA_964488685.1 uncultured Gammaproteobacteria bacterium | reverse complement strand
CAACTTTCGATGCCATTGCTGACGTTATAAACCTTGCTAAAACCCAGCTTTGCGCTCAACCAGTAACCGATCACCCTGGAACGTGCTCCAGTCTCGCAAATCAGGACTATCGGTTCTTCGGGATTTGTGATTTCACCGAGTTTCGAGAGCCAGCCATCGGCATCGAAGCGACCATACTGATCAAAAAAAGTGAACAGGTGACTACGATCGACAACGCCGGTTGCCTGCCATTCATCGACGCGGCGAACATCGATTATGGTGATATTATTTTCAAGTAGCCCTTGTAATTCCCGGTTATCAATTTCGAAGAATTCCGCAATCGCAGAGCTTGCAAGCAATGCACACAAACTGAATATTATCGATTGGATCAATTTTTTGAACATAACGCTTACTCAATCACTATTAATTCGTAACCCAGGTCTTCATATAATCGGATCTGTACCGGTCCCGACGGTGATACGTCGACATATTCCGGAAAATCCTCGGGGGTCACTCCGTACCAGCTCGCATGAGTGGCGCAGACATGTACCGGGACATCCCCGTCCACCAAAGACCGCACCTGTTGATGAATTTGCGCATATTCATCTTGATACCGGGTTTGCAATGCAAACTCTTCCCGGCCATGCGAGACCACCGCAAACTCGGTATCGGGAAACCGGGTACGAATCTTCTCTATAGCCTGGCGAACCTCGGGCAGCAAATCCACGAGCGCATATTTATTTGCCTCGACAATTTCAAAAATCACGCCATCGGGTGGTTCTGATTGCGCCAGCAGCCTTTCGACATCCTCATTAGCGAGCGCAGGCCCGTTAGCGCCCAGCAATAACAGCAGCCAGGCGATGCCCGCTCTAAATTTCAGATTTTGCCAGATCGAGTGGCAGTAACCTGGTGCGCGCCTCTTCGATTCGATTGTCGATATACCCGCCATAGTAGTCCTCGGACCAGATTCCGACCAGTTTGTCACTCATTTCCTCGCCTTCGGCGTTGAGAAATACTATCGTCGGTGTTAGCGAAACATTGTAGCGTGATGCAAACTCGGTTGTTAATAGGGTTCGACCCTGAAAATCGACGATGGTTTCAAAACTATACAGAGATATCGAACGAATCAGAATTTTATCGTTGTATTCCGAATTACGCTGCATTGGCACCAGGAACAGATTTTCAAGCTTGCGGCAAAATTCGCAAAACTCACTGGAGAATTCAACCAGCAGTATGAGATTATTTTCCTTTGCAATTTGCGCCTCCATGCGCAAATCCGATACTTGAATCATGCCCTGGGAATCAGCGACCACCGAGCCTGCGAAAATGAGAGTCGCCAATAACATTTTTGATAGATATTTGCGCATACGAAATCAACACTCAAGGGAGAAGAATGCACATCCCTGTACAATATTTCCCAAGCAAATTTAACCGTCTAACTTGCCGGTTTGGCGGTGCTCAGACCAAGGTTTGACCAGTTTTGCATGCCGCCACGATACCACTTGAGCTTGTGCGACGGATAACCAAACTTGAGCAGGTTCTTGATATTATTCGGTGACTGGCCGCACCACATGCCGTTGCAGAACATGACCAGGGTTTTGGCGTTGGAGTAGTCCCAAAGTCCTTCGAGGGAAGTAGCGTCAAATTGATCTTCCATGATTTCACCAATCGAGATTGGGTCGGCACCCTTGGCTGGATTCAGCGCAGTCCAGGGGATATTAACCGCACCCGGGATTGTGCCTTTCTGGACCCAGTCGGGGGTACGTGAATCGATTACCAGGATAGATTTGTCGCCATTGCTCATTTTGACCAGGTAGTCAATGATCTCACGCTCACCCAGGGTTTCTACTCCGGGCGCCAGAGCGATGGGTTGAATACAAAACGGTGGGCAGGGGCGCGAAGTCTTGGCAAAGGCGGGATTAACCACCGCCTTGTTATTCTGGTCGCGCATAATCATCACCGACTTGCCGCCATGCATGACGGTCGCATCCATCATCTTGGGCGTAATGCCGACCGGTTTAGCGGCGACAGCACCGCCAGCCCAAATCAGGCTGGCTGTCAGTATTGCGGTTTTTAAAAGCTTCGATTTCATTTTTATTATCCTCCTCGCGGATATAGGGTTAGTAATCTTGTGTAAATTCGATTGACCGCGGATCACTCGCAGTCCGGCTCTTCTTCTTCTTCCTCTATCTTTTCGCTTTGCTGGCTTTCTTCAGCACTGGCGATAACCGTATGGCATTGCTGCATCGATTCAACAGCGGATTCGAAGCTGTCCTGCGGTGACCAGGCCAGCGCCGGGGAAGAAAGAATCAACTGCAAGCTGACCAAAAATACCAGTACCAGGTGTTTCATTATGTTGTTTCTTCGCTTGACAATCGAGAGGGCGTAGGTAATCAAAAAAAAGCGCCCTGGCCCATACCTATCATTAGATATGGATACCAATAGACCTATCCATATAGTAGTTATAGGATAAAATCATCGGTGTAATCAATGCAGCTTCTCAAATATTGCATACCAAGCCTGCTCTGTATTTTACTGCCGATCCCGGTTCAGGCCTGGACCCTGCCCGTCGGCGAATTTCAATTCGAGTCCGTCGCCGAAAACGTTTACGTCATGCACGGGCCTCTCTCTATCCCTAACCCTGACAACCGGGGTTTCATGAATAATCCTGCTATTATCGAAGGTAAAACCGGATTGATATTGATCGATCCCGGCAGTTCGCTACAGGTTGGACAGAAAATTCTGGAGGAAGTTGCGCGAGTTTCTTCCAAACCGATTCTGGCGGTGTTCAACTCTCATATTCACGGCGATCACTGGCTCGGCAACCACGCTGTAAAACGTGCCTATCCAGCAGTCGATATCTACGCACATGCCAATACGATTGCACAATCACAGGATAGCGAGGGCCTGAACTGGCTGGACTTGATGTTGCGCTTAACCGACGGTATCAGTAGTGGTACCGAAATTGTATCAGCCAACAAGGCCGTCACCCATAACGACCGGATTGTCATCGATGGCGAGGAGTTTCTGATTCATTCGCAAATTCCTTCGCATACCGATACCGATATCATGATCGAACATGTTGGCAGCAACACGATTTTCATGGGTGACAACTGTTTTAACCGGCGTATGGGCAGATTTGACAATAGCAGCAGCATTCTGGGGACCATCAGCACGCTGGAATATATTGCGACACGGAGCTACGCAACGGTAGTCCCCGGGCACGGCGCGAGTGGGGATATCGAGGCAGCGCTGATGCCATACCTGAACTACCTGAGGCAATTGAAAGCGGTAGTCGAACAGGGGCTGGAAGACGAACTGGAAGATTACGAAATCAAGGCCCGGGTGTTACCCCGGTTCGAACACGAGAGTCAGTGGCACGGATTTGAGGTACAATTCGGCCCCAACCTGAACAAAATGTACCTGGAACTAGAGGCTCTTTAACCCGAGTAACTATTAACATGAATCTCCCAAATCCAACAACGTCGTTAGTTTATGGTCGCAATTTACCGGGCCTGGTCCTGGTGTTGCTGTTGATGTTCTCACAGAACTCAGCAGCCAGCGAAATCAAGCAGGGTGCGTCTTACGGCGCAATAACGTCTGAAAAACCGGACTGGTTCAAAGAGAGTTTCCTCGAATTCGAAGACGATGTTGCCGAGGCAGCCGAGGCAGGCCGGCGCTTGATGCTTTACTTCCATCAGGAGGGTTGCCCCTACTGTGCGCAACTGGTTGAAGAAAATTTCAACGATCCTGAAATCAGGGATTATATTATCCAGAATTTCGACGGCATAACGCTGAACATGTGGGGTGACCGCGCGGTAGTAAGCGTTGCAGGTAAAGACTTTACCGAGAAAACCTTCGCCACGGCGCTAAAAGTGCAATACACCCCGACCATTGTTTTTCTGGATGAAAATGGAAAGGTAGCCTTGCGCATGAATGGTTACTATCCACCGCAGGAATTTCGCGCCGCGCTCGAATATGTCGCGCAAAAACTCGAGCACAAGCTGAGTTTTGCGCAATATCGCCTCGACAAACTGGCTGCAACCCCAGGCAAATTGATCGATCAAGATTTCTTTCTTGCGGAACCTGATTTGCAACGCCTCATCGCAGAATCGGATAAACCGCTGGCGGTTTATTTTGAATCGCCGAATTGTGAGCAGTGCCAAACCATGCACCAACGCATCCTCACCGACAAAGCAACCCGAAGCCTGGTATTACAGGCAAACAATGTTCAATTGAATATTGCCTCGGCGCAAGCGCTAACGACCCCTGATGGTGAAAAAACCAGCCCCAGGCAATGGGCCCGGAAGCTGGGGATTGATTACACGCCGTCGCTGGTTTTCTTCGACCAACGGGGTAAAGAAGTCATGCGCATCAGCGCATTTCTTAAAACTTTTCATTTTCAATCGGTATACGCCTACGTGCTTGAACAGGCGTATCTCGAACAACCGGAATTCCAGCGTTACATTTCGGCGCGCGCCGAGCAGATTCGTGAAGCCGGTTTCGATACCGATATCTGGGGATATGATTCACTTCACAATTAATCCGGAGATTTCATGAACTGCCGCGATGATTGCGCAGGACCTGATCATCCGGTAGTTGACCCCAATTTTCACGACTGCGCTATTTGCCAGCCATTTTCCGTCTGGTGAAGCGTGATCTTGTCAATTTTGTGGATTCGATCCCCAATTTCGAACTGACCGAAATTTGACTGGATAGCCGTCAGAACCAGCTTGGATCCAAACATCCCGTATTGTGGTCCGGTAGGATCACTGCGAATTTCCCGTACCACATCGATGAAACTTTTCTGAAATACCAGGTCGTATTCCACATCGACGATATACACGTTATCGCTTTCTCGGAAGCCATTGGTCTTGCTGAAATTTTCGAGTACGAATAAATCACCGAGCCCGTCGGTCAGTAGGTTGTTGCTGACCAGGGTTTCGATCTCCTTGTCCTCGGGCAATCCACTACCACTACAGGCACTCAGTAAAATCGAGAGTAAAGCGATTGATATAAATTGTTTCATTGTTGCCCGGCAACGACTCATTGAGCTTGAGCACTTTCAGGTTTGGGCTGGCCCATATTCGACATCATATCGGTCCACTGCCTGTAAAACTGCTCGTATTGCTTCGGACTCATAATTGTTTGCGGATTTGACATCGATCCGGGCGTAGCAGTAGCACCTGGATTCATCATTCCAGGCATTTGCGGCATCATCCCGCTCATTCCCGGCATCATTCCCATCATCGGCGCCATCATCCCACTGGCCGCACCGCCG
>CAZAVY010000128.1:0-5703 GCA_964488685.1 uncultured Gammaproteobacteria bacterium | reverse complement strand
AGCAATTGTTGCAATCACGTAATCAAAATCAGCAGGCGTTAGATCGTGCCCGGCAAGCTGTCGGTGAGCTCGATAATCGCCAGCGCGAACTGGAGTCTGAACGTAATAATCACCAGTTGCAGGTAGATGAAATCCGTAGTCGGCTCGAACAGGAACGCATGCAATTGCAGGAAGCCAATATCCGTTGCAATACGATCGAAGAGCAATTGCAGAAATCGGGCCAGGATATTGACCAACTGCAGCAGAGCCTGGATCCCGATGCTGATTTGACACAGTGGAGTGCAAATCTTGACACCCTCAATAATCGAATCGAACGCCTGGGTCCGATCAATCTCGCTGCCATTGAAGAGCACAAGGAGCAGGCTGAACGAAAGCAATACCTGGATGCGCAGAACCAGGATTTGATATCGGCATTGGAGACCTTGGAGGCTGCGATCAGAAAAATGGACCGGGAAACCAGGGGCCGGTTCAAGGATACCTTCGAACAGGTAAACAGCCGACTAATGGAACGCTTTCCGAAGTTGTTTGGCGGCGGTGAGGCGCATCTCGAGATGACGGAAAACGATTTGCTAAAAACCGGCGTGCAAATCATGGCGCGGCCACCGGGTAAACGAATCAACAATTTGCAACTGTTATCCGGCGGCGAGAAAGCGCTGACCGCAGTCGCGTTGATATTTGCAATTTTCGAACTCAATCCCTCACCATTCTGTATGCTCGATGAAGTCGATGCGCCGTTGGACGATGCCAACGTGGGACGTTTTTGCAAGATGGTTGTGGAAATGTCGGAGCAGGTGCAGTTTGTTATAATCACCCATAACAAGATAACCATGGAGATGACTCAAAATCTGAATGGCGTGACCATGCATGAACCCGGGGTATCTCGCCTGGTGTCGGTCGATGTCGGCGAAGCGGTGGTCCTTGCCGGAGTTAATTAATGGATGCCGGCGCATTTAGATGGGTTCTGGTTATTATCGCCGTGATGTTGGTACTGGGAATATATCTTTTTGGCCAACACAAGTCTCGCTTGCGTAAACGTAGCGCCATAGAAACCTTCACCCGCGAAGAAATTGATTCGGCCTTTATCGAAGACGATCAGCTAAGGGATGAGCTGAACAACTTGAATCGAATACTCAAGGACAATGAAATCGAAGGCGACCTTAACCAGATTCGGATTAACCCGGCCCGGGATTCGGAGAAAACACCCTTCGTGCTGCCTGACCCCGAAATTTTTTTGCCAAAGGAACTCGAAGCCGGGAGTGAAAGCCGATTTATCAGTTATCACCTCAGACACGGTGACTTCAGGCTGATAACCGGTGAGGAAGCCGATGCTGCGGCACAGCAGGCAGGGCTCGAACTGGACGCCGAAGGCTTGTTGAATTTCTGCGAACAGGGGGAAGTCGCATTCCAGGTTGCAAGCCTCACCGCACCGGGTCATTTTTCCGAAATTGATCACCTCGATTTTGTCACCCTGGGGTTTAATTGTTATATCGATCTCGATTCCTGCGAAAACCGGCGTCTGGCATACGAGGCGATGTTGAAAAAAATTGATGAACTGGTGCGCCTGTTGAATGTCAAGGTGTACAAGCCCAGTCAGGAATTACTGACCATTAGCGATGTCTCCAAGATTCGTGAAAATCTGGTCTGACAAGCGGCTGTTATCGAAACATGTCGGTTTCCAGATCCACTGAAGCAGGGGCTGCCAAACTCAGGCAGGAGTTGAGCAGGCACAATTATCATTATTATGTGCTCGATGCACCGGTCATCACCGATCAGGCATACGACCGGCTGTTTCGCCGGTTACAGCAACTCGAACAGGATTTTCCCGAACTGATAACTGCGGATTCTCCTACCCAGAGGGTGGGCTCCGAACCCGCAAGCCATTTTGAAACCGTGGCGCACGAGGTCGCGATGCTGTCGCTGGACAATGCCTTTGATGACGAGGAAATGCTCGCCTTTGACCGGCGTTTGCGCGAGAAACTGGATCACGATTCCGCCTTAGCCTATTGCGCTGAACCCAAACTCGACGGTCTTGCGGTAAGCCTGCTCTATGAGGATGGTGAACTGGTCAGGGCAGCTACCCGTGGCGATGGGCGTAATGGTGAAAATATAACTGCCAATGCGCGCACCATCGTATCAATTCCGTTGCGGTTAATGGGTGAAGATTTGCCTCAACGCATCGAAGTTCGCGGTGAAGTTTACATGGAACTTGAAGGCTTTAATGCACTGAACCGCCGCCAACGGCAGGCGGGTGAAAAAATATTTGCCAACCCGCGCAACGCCGCCGCCGGTAGCTTGCGCCTGCTGGATTCCCGCACTACCGCAAGCCGCCCCTTGAGGTTTTGCAGCTATGGCATTGGTTTGTCCAGCACAGAGGGTCAGCGCAAAGGCCAGTACCAGCAAATGCAATGCCTGCGTGAAATCGGCTTTCCGATCAGTCACCAAATCGAGCGACTCGAGTCTATTGATGAATGTCTGGATTATCGGAACCGCATCCTCGAGCAACGTGACAGCCTGGCTTTCGATATCGATGGCGTGGTGTTTAAGCTCGATGACGTCGAACAGCAAGGTGAGGCCGGATTCGTATCGCGCGCGCCGCGCTGGGCGATTGCCTACAAGTTTCCGGCGCAGGAAGTCATGACGCGCCTGCTCGATGTCGATTTTCAAGTTGGCAGAACGGGTGCGCTGACACCGGTAGCGAGGCTCGAATCCGTCCCGGTCGGAGGGGTTATGGTGAGCAATGCGACCTTGCACAACATGGATGAAATCGAACGCAAGGATATTCGAATTGGCGATATTGTAATCCTGCGCCGGGCCGGAGACGTCATTCCGGAGGTAGTAGCGCCGGTGCCGCAACAGCGCAAAGGGAAATTGATCAGGCCACGTATGCCGACACGCTGCCCGGTTTGCGATTCGGAGGTTTTAAGGCAACCCGGGCAAGCGGCGTTTCGCTGCACCGGCGGGCTGGTTTGCGCGGCACAGCGCAAGCAAGCCATCAAGCACTACGCATCGCGCAAGGCACTCGACATCGAAGGTCTTGGAGACAAACTGATCGAACAGATGGTAGAGCGCGGGATGATCGAATCGATTGCCGATCTTTATCATTTATCGCTTGAGCAGATTGCCGGGCTCGAACGGATGGCGGAAAAGTCGGCATGCAAGCTGCTCGCGGCGCTCGAAAAAACCAAGGCGACGAGTCTTGCCCGGTTTATTTATGCCCTTGGGATTCGCGAGGTCGGCGAAGCCACCGCTGAATCCCTGGCAGCTTATTTTACTGCACTCGATAACATGATGGATGCGGAGCTTGAAGTTCTGCAGCAGGTCGAAGATGTGGGGCCGGTAGTCGCCGGAAACATACGTCACTTTTTCGACCAGTCAAAAAACAGGGACATAGTCGAAGAGCTATTGGCGCAGGGAGTTAATTGGCCGTATGATGAAAATTCCGGGCCGCAACCGGTGCAATCCCTGGAGGGCAAAACCTATGTGATTAGTGGTACCCTTGAAGGTCTCAGTCGTGATCAGGCCGCCAAAATACTCAAGGCCCGTGGCGCCCGGGTCAGCACTGGCGTTTCAGCTAAAACCAGTGCGCTGATCAGCGGTGAAAACCCCGGCTCGAAGCATGAAAAGGCCGAGGCACTGGGAATTGAAATATTAGACCAGGCCGGGTTTGAACGCCTGCTAGGTGACCCGGAATGATGTTTGAAGAAGCCCAACCGGCACAGTTAAAAAAATACGCCTACGCGGTCTATATTCTGCAAGCATTGTTTTTTGTTCTGGTGATGACAGCCATCATCGGCGTTATAATCAATTATATAAAAGCTGAGGACGTTCGCGGTAGCTGGATCGAATCGCATTTCAGGTGGCAAAAGGCGACCTTCTGGTATGGCTTGCTATGGATGCTCCTCGGAGTTTTGACAACCTGGATAGCAATTGGTTATGTAGTGCTCGCCGCGATCGCTATCTGGGTGATTTATCGAATTGCGCGGGGCTGGATTTATCTGGTCGATGGAAAAGAAATGTACCCGGCGACAACAGGAGAAGACGATGAGTGACAATGAGAAATGGCGTGACAAATTGAGTGCCGAAGAATATCGGGTGTGTCGGGAAAAGGGCACCGAACCCCCCTTCAGCGGTGAATATACCGACAATCATCAAGCGGGGCGCTATCTTTGCAAGTGCTGTGGCAAACGCTTGTTCGAATCGGCCGACAAGTATGATTCAGACTCGGGTTGGCCTTCATTTGACAAGCCGGCTAACGACCAGGTCATCCGTTACCGGGAAGACTCGAGTCTCGGAATGGCGCGCGTCGAGGTTACCTGCGATAGCTGTGGTTGCCACCTTGGACATGTGTTTGACGATGGTCCGAAACATAGTACCGGCAAGCGTTATTGCGTGAATTCGTTGTCACTGGAGTTTGAGGCCGGCGATGAATGAATCCGAATTTAATCAGCGGGCTGAAGATACCATGACCGCAATCGAGGAGGCCGTCGATGCCAGCGGAGTCGAGATCGACACCGACAGCGCCGGTGGAATTCTGACCCTGGAATTTACCGACGGCAGCCGGATTATAATCAATAAACAAACGCCCCTGTCACAGGTCTGGGTGGCTGCCCGTTCGGGCGGTTACCATTTCGATTATGATGCAAAAGACAGCTGCTGGCGATTACGGGGGAAGGACGAAGAACTGTTCAGTTGCCTCAGCCGATACTGCAGCGAACAGGCCGGCGAAGACGTTAGCTTGGGCGACTAATACTCGCGTCTCTCGCCTTTATAGAGTTCTGATTCGATGCCGAATGGGACCTCGCGACCGACGATTGCCTCGAGCAACTTGAGTTCGGCGTCGGTGTGATTCTTAAATGGCGCCGGGCGGATATGGGTATTGCGTGTTTTCCTGTCGGTAATGTACTTCGGCGCGTCGTGATGGGTCGCGGTGATCAACTGCGAATCGTTAAGGTCCTGGTTTGAATAAAGCCCGACCTGGCCATAGCAGGTACATAGATAAGTCAAACCCGGTTCAGATTCCAGGTAGACTCCGGTGCCGCGAATTCCGATGGTGGCGGTCGATGAACTCATGGTCAGGGCCTGCTGGGCATTACGCTTGCCGAAAACAGACAATAAACTGCCGGACAGCATTCGCAGCGCGTCAATAAAAAACCCGCCACCTTCAATTTCCATTTCACTGTTGCTGCGTGAAATGAACGAATCACTACCGACCGCAAACACCACTTCACTGTTGTTTCTGGTACTGACGACATCGCCACCACCAATGCGGGTACGCAAATCGGCCTGTCTGCCGTTAACACGAACATCGCCTTCCAGGCTGAAAATCGATTTATCGTCGCCGAGTTTCTCCGGTTTGCTGCCCCAGAATGCCTGTAATTGACTAATCGGGGTCATAGAGAATGCGCCCAGAGTCAGCAATCTGACCAGGTACTGACGGCGTTTCTCGGCGTCGGGGTGTAATTCTTCGTCGCGATACATGACTCTGACTCGGGGTATATTTATTGCGCTGTTGGTTATTATAGGGAATATAGGCGAGGAAATGCGCCAATTAGTTGAATCTCATCACACTAATGATATACATAATTGAGCACTAAGACGGGTAAAAAAGTACACTTCACTGCTAAACTTAAGCTGTCAACAAAAGTATTTTTAAATTTTCGGGCTTCTCGCTCGACAAGAGTAGGCGTTACTGAATGTAATACT
>CAZAVY010000127.1:0-5905 GCA_964488685.1 uncultured Gammaproteobacteria bacterium | reverse complement strand
GGGAACTGGTGGCAATATCTACGGGCCACTGGGCAATCATGGATATGGTGATAAAACCGATGCAGTTGACTCGATGCACTATCGATGATATCCCGCAAGCGGCAACGCCCGGTTAACTGCGCCATCACCAGGCAGGAAAACTGTAACCAGCGAGAGGCGGACCGTTAAAGATGAAACCAGTAACATTCGTATTTGCCCCTACCCGATTACTTTGACTTTTTGCCAGGGCCTGTTCGCGCCAATTAGCGAGCACCGTGCCTCGATGGCACCGGCAAATCACGGCAAGGGCGATTATTAATTACAACACCAGGATATGACCGGTATCGAGCTTCATCGCTACTTGCTGACCGACTTCAGTCGGTTGTTTCCCAAGGCCATAAACCTCATCGAGTATAAGCGACTGTTGACCCACTCCGATTTCATAGCGTACCAGGTTACCCAGAAACTCCCGTTTATTGACCACACCCTGTAGATTGGCGGTTTTTTCGCTTGTGTTACAAATCGACAGGTTTTGCGGGCGGAACATGATATGTTTGCTGCCTTCAACATCGCTGTCATTCAGCGCAAACGAGATTCCCTCGCCACTTTCAAATATTGCCTGGTTATTTTCAATTTTGATATCGCCTTCGAGGATGTTAGCCATGCCAAGGAATTGCGCCACGAATAGGTTCTGCGGTGAGTCGTAGAGTTCCATTGGCGCGCCGACCTGCTGCACGATGCCATCATGGAGGACCGCGATTCGATCGGCGGTTGTATTGGCTTCTTCCTGATCGTGGGTGACGAATATCGTCGTCAACGCTAATTTACGCTGCAGTTCGAGCAATTCCTGGCGCATGTGGATTCGCAATTTTGCATCCAGGTTGGACAGGGGTTCGTCGAGCAGTAACACCTTGGGTTCGACTACGATGGTGCGTGCCAACGCAACACGTTGCTGCTGTCCGCCCGAGAGTTGATTGGGACGGCGCTCAGCAAAATCCTGCAGGCCGACCAGTTCCAGTGCTTCGTCGACTCGTTTTATAATTTCGCTTTGCGGCAGCTTGCGTTCTTCAAGGCCAAAGGCGATATTTTTGAATCGTCATATGCGGCCACAGTGCATAGTTCTGGAACACCATGCCAACCTCGCGCTTCCATGGCGGCAGCCGTGAAACCTCGTTATCGCCGAGGTAGACCTCACCCTTCTGACATTGTTCAAAACCGGCGATCAAACGCAGCAGCGTTGACTTACCACAACCCGACGGTCCGAGAAACGCGAAAAACTCACCTTGCTTGATGCTCAGGCTGACGTCTTTGATGACCTGCGTCGAGCCGTAGGAAAGGTCGATATTCTTAAGTTCGATGTTGACGCTGTGCGAAGTATCCAATGACATATTTAATCCTCCCCGTTCATTCCTTGTGATTTAATTTTTCAAGGTTAATTTGCTCGCGGTTCTTTTCAATAATGCGATGCGAAAAGTAGGTGCCGAGCGCCACGATGACCACCGCGACCATGCCCAGCGCTGCGCCTGGCCCCCTGCCGGCGGCGGATTGCATGTATACATATATGCCGTAAGACAGCGGCGCATCGGATTCGGTTGACACCAGCATGATGGTGGCCGACAACTCCACCGCTGCAGTCGCAAAGCTGGTGACAAAACCGGCCAGAATGCCGCCAGCCATTAATGGCACCACCACCCGATAGATTGTTTTCACTTTGTTGGCGCCCAGGTTTTCTGCGGCCTCTTCGAGCGAACGGCTAACCTGCTGCAGTGCCGAAGTACAGGCGCGTAATGCATAGGGCAAACGTCGAATCGACAACGCGATTACCAGCATCACCCACCACGTGGCCAGCGGTTGATCGCCAAACGGGATAGTCGTGCCGAGGAAGGTTCGTAGATACCCGATACCGAGCACCAGGCCAGGCACCGCCAGCGCGGCCATCGCGGCATAATCCAGCCAGTGACGAAAACGGATCTTGCTGCGCAGCACCAGGTACGCAATCGCGGTGCCGAGTACGATGTCGATGCCGGCGGCAAACGAGGCATACATTAATGTGTTGAGCATGAACTCGGGGGTGTCGGTAAAAATCTCTACGTAGTGATCGGTGGTGAACCCGTCGGGTAAAACACTGTATGACCAGATGGTGCCAAACGATAACATCGTCAGGCCGAAATGAGGTGATAACACCGCAAGTAAAATCACGATCACGATTGCATAGGCGATCATCATTTCCCAGCTATTCATCTTGCGTTTGGACAGCCCACCGCCACCTTTTTGCAGGGTGGAATAGTCCTTGCCCTTCAGCGCGAGAGAAGCAACCCACATCGCAAACAGCGAAAAAACCACCAGAATCACCGCTATTACATAACCCATGGGATCGTCGATGCCAATCGAGGAAATGCGCAAATAAGCCTGTGGCGCAAGCATGTTGTTGACGTTAAGCAGCAACGGTGTTCCCAGGTCATCAAATACCTTGATAAAAACCAGCGATGCACCGGCGACATAGCCCGGCATCGCGAGCGGAAATACAATGCGGCGGAACAGGCGGGTGCCATAGCTGCCGAGATTCTGTGCCGATTCTTCCATTGATCGGTCAATATTGTTCAACGCAGCCGAAAGATTGATCAGTATAAACGGAAAATAGTGGATGCTTTGCACGAAAATTACCCCGTTCAGTCCTTCCATGAACGGAATGGTGAAGCCGAAATATTCATCCAGTAACAAGTTTAAACTGCCGTTGGAGCCGAATAACAATTGCATCGATACCGCGCCCACAAATGGCGGCATGATCAGCGGCACGAAGCCCAGGCTCTGGATGATTACCGAACCTTTGAATTCGAAGCGGGTGGTAAAATAAGCCAGGGGCACTGAAATGATGGTCGCTACCAGCACCGACATGCTGGCTACATAAAACGAGTTGTAAAAGGATTCTCGAAACAGCGAAGTGCGAAAGAAATCGGCGAAGTTGACCAGTGTCAGATCACCGGTGTTGACATCGACAAAAGCGACGTAGAAAACCTTGACCACCGGGATTAGCAGGAAGGTCAGCAGAAACAGGGCAATTAAAACAAATAGCGCTGTCTGGCCCGGGTGACTGATTTTCATTGTCGCTCTTTTGAATAGCAGATGATGATTCACCGTCAGGGTGACGAAAGAGGCTCAGTACACGAGCACCGAATCGAAGTTGGCAATCGCGCTGCCATAATTAACTTATGTGTGAACCAATGTTAGCACTGCTTCCCCGGCCAGTCGGGGAAGCAGTGGTTCATCATGCTACAGCATGGATAGCGCTTGCTCCGCTTTCTGCCTGGCACTGGCATAGTTGGCCTTAACCATACTATCCCATTTTTCTTCGACCTCGGCCTGGCGGCCGGTAACCTTGTCGGTTGCTTTTTTACGCTTTTTCTTGAAGATATTGGCAAAATCCGATTCCGCCGCTTCGGCCTCGGTGATCGGTAATGCGGCGATCAGCGCGTGAGCTTCTGCGATCAGGGCACTGGCCTTGGCGTTGCTTTTTCCTTCCAGTGCGGCTTCGGCCTTCTGTATCGCACCGACAGCAGATCTCAGGTCATCCAGTCGATAGGTGATCATCACGTCGAACATTGAATTGACCAGGTTGTAACGCGACTTCGACAGGTTGACGTCAAACTTGACGGCTGCACCGATAGAGCTGTCCTTAAACGGGTTGGGGAAACCCGCCGGTGCCATCGCGTAAGTATCCGGATTAACCGGGAGCCGGCGAATTTTTTTGTCGAGCAGAATAATCTGACCCTGATCCGATAGCAAAAAGTCGATGAATGCCCTGGCGGCCTCCGGATGCGGTGCGTTTTTGACGATGCCGATATTGGCCGGTACCAGGGTGGTGGTTTTGGGGTAAACAAAATCAACCGGGAAACCACTGCCCTTGGATGACAGACCAAAAAAGTCGATCACGATGCCGACGCCAAAACCGCCGCTGTTAACCCCGTCCGGCACCCCGAAGCTGCGCTCGGTAACGGTGTTGAAATTGCCGGCGATAGCCTTCCATTTTGCCCAGCCTTTTTCCCAGCCATCGCCTTGCAGCAAGGTTTCGACGGTCAGGTGTGTAGTGCCCGAACGCGAGGGTGCAGACATACCGATATGGTTGTGATAAACCGGTTTCATCAAGTCTGCCCACTGTGCCGGTGCCGGGAGTTTTTTGGCTTTCAGGTAACGGGTATTCCACATGATGCCGTAACCGGCAGCAGCGAAACCGGTGTAATATCCATCCGGGTCGTTAATCGGATAAGCGCCGACTTTTTCCGGGATGCCTTTGGCGTCGGAGGTATATTTCTGCAACAGGCCATCTTCTTTTAGGACTTCGAATGCGTCGGGTGCAGAAGCCCAGAACATGTCATTGCTGTTATTGCTGGCAGTTTCCTGAATATACTTGATACCGGCCGTTGTTTTCTTTTTCAGCATCTCGACCTTAAGATCAGGGTGCATCTTTTCAAACGCATTTTTAAACTGCTTGGTCAGGTCTTTCGGAAAAGAGGTAACGATGACCAGCTTACCTTCGAGCGCTTGTACCGCCATGCTGCCAGCGAGCAACCCGCAGGCGATGAATAGTGTGAGTATAATTTTTTTCATGATATCCCCAGTGATTATTTTAGTGTGCCACTCTAACGACTACGCAAGGATTATGCCAGGTCGGAATCTCAGGTCAAACTAAGGAATTTGTTGGTTTCATTCGTTAGTGATGTCCCGCTTTTAACCCATCGCCTTAAATTGACGGGTCATTTTTGACCCAAATTCATCGGCCTGGTTTTTCGATCTGATGCTTTTTCATATGCAGATAAGGCTTTTTGCGCGGGATTTGTAAATGCTCGGCGGTTTCGGATATCTTTCACTGGTTTTGTACCAGTGCATTTAGCAACAGATTTTTTTCGAACCCGGCCATTTGCTGGTCAAGAGAGGATTCGTGGGTTGAATTGATTGGTATAGCACCAACCTCCTGCAAAAAATTACTGTCGTTGATTCCCAACACCCATTTCTCCGCCATGTTCCGACATTCCCGAATGTTTCCCAGCCAGTCATAGTTTAATAGATGCTGCTGTTGTCGAGGGTGGATTGACGTGGCATCACGTTTGTATTTTTGTGCGGCCTTGTCGATGAAGAACCGAAACAACAACAGGATATCATCACCGCGTTCGCGCAATGGCGGGATATGTATGCTGGCGACGTCAAGGCGATAGTAGAGATCGACCCGAAATTGCCCTTCGTTACGGAGTTGTTGTAAGTCTGCCTTGGTCGCAGCCAGTACCGTAAAATCCAATCCGATGGGTTGGTTGCTTCCGAGGCGTTCGATCACTCGTTCCTGCAG
This sequence comes from uncultured Gammaproteobacteria bacterium, assembly GCA_964488685.1. GTDB lineage: Bacteria > Pseudomonadota > Gammaproteobacteria. The sequence goes on along the minus strand of CAZAVY010000127.1, from coordinate 588 downwards.
CACGCGCAGCAATTTGACCTGTACCTTGATCGGCATCGAGTCAATTTCATCCAGGAACAGCGTGCCCTGGTTGGCATGCTCGATCTTGCCAATACGTTTTTTACCGGCATTGGTAAATGCGCCCTGCTCATGGCCAAACAACTCGGCTTCGATCAATTCTTCTGGAATCGCAGAACAATTCAACGCCACGAAGTTACCCTTGCTACGTCCACTGTTCTGGTGCAGTGCGCGCGCCACTAGTTCCTTACCGCTACCCGTTTCGCCGTGGATCAATACGTCGACATTAGTGCTGGCCAGGTTGAGAATTTGTTTGCGCAATAGCTCAGTTTTCGAATGGTTCCCGATTAGACGATCATGCTGAAATTGCTGATTGAGCTGATCCTTCAGTTCGCGGTTTTCCAGTATCAGAGCACGCTGCCGTAGTGCTTTCTGGATAGTGTCGAGCAGGTGATCGGGTTTGAAGGGTTTTTCGATAAAGTCATAGGCACCTCGTTTCATGCCATCGATTGCTGTTTTGATATCGCCGTGGCCCGTAATTAGAATAACCGGGATTTCGTTGTCGCCCTGCTGCAGGACATCGAGTAACTC
>CAZAVY010000126.1:0-6028 GCA_964488685.1 uncultured Gammaproteobacteria bacterium | reverse complement strand
AATATTCAGCTCCACAGCTGGATGCTTGCGTCTGTGTACCCGTCTAGACATGCGGGCTTACTGAGTGTTGTTCTTAACGCGGGACAAATGATTCACGAACTTGACCACTGTCATTTCGAGGCTATCGACGATTTCCGTGGTCTTGGTCTGTAGTACCGTGTAAAAGAAAAGTAACGGGATCGCAACGATGAGTCCAAAGGCGGTGGTATTCATTGCAACCGAAATACTGGTCGACAGTATTTCAGCTTTCATCGAGGGGTCTACCTGGGCGACTGCGGTAAACGCCTTGATCAAACCAACAATGGTGCCGAGCAGCCCGAGCAAGGTGGCAATGTTGGCAAACATCGCGAGATAGTGGGTGCGCTTTTCCAGGCGTGGAATCGCTTCCATGATACTTTCATCCATTGCCGCCTCGAAATCGTCGCGGCGACGGGCTGACTTAAAGTTTTCCATGCCTTGCAGCAAAATTCTGCTGACCGTGGCACTCGAACTCTTGGCCAGCTTGCTGGCATTGGCGACTTCTCCTTTCGCAACCAGGGGCATTAATTTGGCGATCATTCGGCGATTTTTTGTTTTCGCAACGGTGAGGTGTAGCCAGCGTTCTAGGGTGATCGCCAGGCCGATAGCCAACACCACCAGAATTGGATACATGAATGGTCCTCCATCCTGGAAAAACCTGATTACTGTAGTTAGCATTTCATTCATTACGAGAGTCTCCGCTGTCTCTGATCTGTTGCTGGATTAATTTAGCTTTGCCTTTGAAAATATGGCGTCGTGATAGTGAATTGTTCTTTTAAAAGCAGCCCTTTCTATCGGGGTTAATTTTTGATCCATGATACTGACTATCGGCGGCGACGAAAGATCGAAGCGCTCGCTAGATTTCCATGGAACGATGTACAAAACCATGGGTAATTCTTTGTTGCCAGTGATCGCGGTGCCTTCCATTTCCAACCTTTCCTGAGCATTGACACTGACCATAGTTGAAATAGCAAAAATTACAAAAATTTGTAGCGAAAGTTTTCTCATTTGTTAACCTCGAGATCAGGAAGTACCTGTTTTTAAGCGTCGCTGGATGTCGACGATCCATCCGGCAACCTGGGAATCCCCATTACTGACCAGGCTCTGGTACTTCTGGTACTTCTGTAATGCCTGATCGATGTCCTGTAAATATATATCGAAAAGAATGCCTAGATTCAGGTATGCGGATGCATAGGCGGAATCGATTTCTATTGCGCGTTGATAGCGATGACGCGCTTCATCAAACTGTCCCTTGCGACGCTGCAAAACACCCAGGTGGTTTTGCGCTACCGCATCTTTGTTATTGCGCGAAATGGCCCGCTTGAATGCCTGTTCGGCCAGGTCTGAATTCTGCAGCTTGAAATAGGCCAACCCGAGGTTGGTAAAAACCCACGGTTTTTCAGGAGCATCGTTGCTGACTTGAATCAGCAACTGCAGTGCCTGTTCGGTTTTTCCGCTTTTTAACAAAATTACCGCCTCTGAATAAAATTGTTGATTAAAATCAACTGCTTCCACTTCTACAACGCTTTCTTCGACGGGCGGTGCGACTTCGGCCACGGATTTCGGCTGCAGGGCCGGTTTTGGGGCGCTGCTACAGGCTGTGATCAGCAATAGCGCAGATAGAGAGATGGTTTTGTTATTGAATATCGACATAAACATCGGTGCTCTCTGCCCTGGCGTAGCGAAACGGCATCAGTTCGCCCAAAACTTGTAAACTCTTTTTGGTGGGCTCGTCGTAAGTGCCGGCGGGAATACGTTTAAAATTGGCAAGGTGAATATCGATGGCTTTCTCCTCGAACGGAAACGCCTGTTCTTCCAGTAACAACTCGTACTCTTCGAGTTGTTCCTCGTCCAGCCCTTTGGGTCGTTGCGAATCTATCAACGATTTAGCGAACGCATGATAAATTTCCGCGATCTGGAAGGTTGCTTCCGTGGTGACTTCCCGGACCTGGTATTTCATCGCTTTGCCGTAGGCGTCGATCGACTGTTGCATCAGTTTTTTCTTTTTGCGCAAGCTGGTTTTCAACGGAATGGTAAGTTTCGTTTTCAGGTAAGAACGTTTCAGGGGCTGGATCAGCTCCATGCTGGCGCCGGCTGCGAGATACCGGCTGCGAGCACTGCGTTCCGCTTTGCCATTGGCATCCGCCCTGATGATGTCATTGAGCCAGAAGTTTAAATTTTTGGCATCGTTTTTGGCACGATACGATTCTGCGATTTTGTGACGTAACTCGATCGAGCGTTGCAGCGGGTAAGGGTAGGCCTTGACATATTTTTTATAGATGGCAATCGCCTTGTCGGGCTGTGCGTCTTGCTGATATAACTCGGCGGCACGCCACATCAAGTCCCGCTTGCGCTCAGGCGAGCCGGGCAGGGTTGAAAGCGCAAGTATTTCACGGGCCGCTTTGGACTGATTACCGTTTTCACTGTAAGCCAGTGCGAGTTTCTCGGTTACGCCGTCATTAAGTTTCCTGTTCTGCGGATAATTTTTACGAAACGCTTCCAGTTGTGTGATCGCGGCAGACCAGTCTTCAAGTTGCAGGTAGGCGGTTGCGGCATCGTAATCGGCGACCGCGCGTTTTGGCGATTCGGGGATGACCTCTCCCAGGCGGGTAAAATTCCGGGCTGCGATCAGATGATTACCGGCATCTCGCGCAATCTCACCCTGTTTATAAATGCTGGCTGCAATCTGTTCCCGCACCGCTTTTCTTTTCTTGTCCTGCTCTGGCAGGAAAGTCAGTAAAGTCAGATAAGACTTTTCAGCCGACGCATAGTCTGCGCTTGAAAATTGTGCGTCGGATAAGATTGTCAAGGCGGCTTGTTTGGTCGATTTGTCGACGTTATTGTTATCAATCAGACGCTTAGCAGATTTGATAGCTCCGGGATACTGTTTCCACCGATAAAATTGTTGAGCAGTCTGTAGCTCGACCACCGATAAGCGGGAGTCGTTCGGGTAGGTGGTGGTGAAGCGTACCGCGGACTTGATGCGTTTTTGACGCAAGGCCGGAACCTTGCTCGCGTCGGTGGTTTTAAACAGTGCGTCGAAGGCGATAAGCGCCGCGTAACCGGCTTCGGCACTGTCCTTGTGTGGCGCGTAGTTATAGGCGGTTTTCTGATATTCGTCGATCGCCTGTGGGTACAGGCCGGCGTCATAGAGGCTTTCAGCCAGCAGGAAATTCATGCGCGCCGCGCCGGGATCCTCGGCAAAGGACTTCAGGAAGCGCCGATACCAGGCTGCGGTAATCCGGTAGTCTTTGGGCTGTTTGCTGGTCCTGGCTAAGGCGTGATAATGGGTCGCCAGCTCGGTCATGTGCAACACTAGGGCCTTGCTCAGAAGCTGCTGTGTTTGCTGCTGCTGCTGCGACCAGTATTCGCTGTTTACGTCATAGCGATCGACAAAGGCAATTTTTTCCGTTAACACCAGATCCGAATAGCCGGCCTGCTGAAAGGTTTCGATGGCTCGTTGATGAAAGAACGGAGTATGTGAAGAATAGGGATACTCCTTGGTATAAGCCAGAAACAGATCCGCGCCATCGACGATACGATTTTGGCCGAGGTACAATTCGCCCAGATTTAAATAGAGCAGGGGCTCGTATTCGCGCTTTCCGGTCGTTTTAAAATATTGCGAGATATAATTTTTTTCGTCCTGGTAAGAGAAACTGATTGAAATCACACGCACCACATCTTCGAGTAATTCCTGATCGGCGCGCGACAGGGTTGGATTAAAACCGATTTGCTGAATATTTTCCTGTCCGAGGTTGATATCAAGCAGTCGAATATAGCTCGCAAGGGCTTCGTCGTACCGATTCTGCTTGAACTGGGTCCAACCGTACTTGTAAAGTGACTTCTCGAAATACAGTGAACCCGGATGGTTATCGACGACCTTGCCATAGGCCTGTCCCGCCGATTCGAATTCACCTTCGACGAACAGGTGCTCGCCGCGCCGAAATTCGATTTCATCGATGTATTGTGAATCGGGATATTCATCTGCGATACGGTCCATCGCGGCAACGGCCTTATCAGTTTCGGACTCGAGGGCAAAGGCGCGTGACAGTTGGTACAAGATCATGTCGTTGTTTTCGCGCCCGGGGTATTTCTCAAGGTAGCCCTGGTAGATCCCGATCGCGCGGGCCGCTTCTTCCTGCCCCAGTTGCTGGGTAAGCTCATCATCCGATATGCGGTTATCGAGGCTGGATTCGAGTTCGAGGTCAGCCAGGCGTCGCAGTTCGTCGCCGGTGCCGCCACCTTCGGCGGTAATTTTCACCAGGGCACGATAACTCTCGATAACCTGCTGACGGTCAACTTCAAAACTTACCTGGGGCTCCAGTTCCGCCGTCGTTGGCACGGCTGGCAGTTGCTCGAGATCCGCTATAGTCGGACCGATATCAAGCCCGCCGGAACCACAGGCGCTAAGCGTTGCGATGAGCATCATTAGTGACAGGCGCTGTAACCGTTTCCCGATCACTATTGCGCCGCCAGCTTGTCGTAAAGTTTAGCCAGCTCGAAGCGGGCATTGAGGCGTAGTTGCACGATATGTTTTTGCTGTTGGCGAATTGCGTCTATCGCAAGCTGATTGATGTGATGCTCCTGCCGTTTAAGCAAGGTGGATACCTTGCTGCGCATGTCGCGAATTCGTTGTGATTGCCCGCCGATACGATCCTGGAAGATTCCATATTCAAGATCGGTGCGTTGGGTAATGCGAAGTAAGGCCTGCGCTCGTATTTCGGACTCGGCGAGTGCCCGGTCCAGCAGAATCAGTTGCTTTTTTGCCTTCCAGATTCTAACCGGATAATCGGTGGCCAACTCGTAGTGCAGCAATCCGGATAGCAGGCGAAGCATATCCCGTTGAGTCGCGCTATCGTGCTGGGAACCAAACTTGTTGATGGAAGTGCCGACACGTTGCAGGCGTTGCAGATGATCCTTTTCCTCGGGGTTTGCAAGCGTCTGGTAGTTTTCTGCGGTTTCGATTTCGTCAACCTGTTTGGCAAACTGGTTACGCCGTTGCCGGAGTTGGTTGAGTTGATCGAAGCCGGTTGATTGTTGCAACAAAGGAAGCTTTTGCTCGAAACCCCGACGTCGTTCCTGCAGCATTAATTCCAGTGCCGGGAAGCTGCCGCTCCAGTACCTGAGTGAGCCACGAATATCGAGTAACTCCTGGTAGCGTTTGATTTCGCGCTGAAACTCGGTTGACGCCAGCAGAATATGCAATTGGGGAGTGACATCTGAACTCGGCGGCAGGCGTTGAAGACTACTGCGATCGTAGAGAATAGCGTTTTCGCGCAGTGCTGCGATTAATCCGTCACTTTGAATTGATTCGATAGCGCCATCGAGCAACAGAAGTTGCAGATCAAACTGCTCAGCCGCAATTTCATAGTGCCGAAGCGCAAGCTTGTCCTGTCCCGATTCGACATAGTTGGCTGGAATCGCCAGGATCGCTTCCTGGGTTGCGGCATCTACAGCGTTGCGCTTTAGCAGCAAACGCCACGGAATCAATGCCTTGCCGAACTGTTCGAGTCGATACCAGGCCCATCCTGAAGCCAGTAAAGCCTGGTTGCTGAGCGGGCCCTCGAGTCGAATTCGAGACAGGCTCTCTAGCGCTGTTTCGGGTAGCTCCAAACGCAGCTGCTTCAGTCCAAGCGAAAGGTTCGCCCGGTCGCGCAACGCGTTCAATTCGGGAGAAATACCCTCCATCCGCCCGATCTGGTCGAGCAGGAATTTACCCTGTTTGTAGCGCTCGTCCTCGATCAGCGATACGCCGAGGTTATAGCGTGCATAGATTTTCCAGATAGATTTTGAATCGATTTGATTGCTGAGGTCGGCGGCTTCATCGTAGTTTCCAGAGCCGAGGTGAAGATTGGTCAACAGATACTTTTTTTCGGCCTCGATTGCGGCAGGTAACTGATTGTTGATTCGGGCTAACAGGTCACGGGCGGGTTGCGGATATCTGTGGTCATACCTGAGGCGCGCCTGGTTGAACCAGATTCGATTTTGTACCGAGTCCGATACCGCTGCC
>CAZAVY010000125.1:0-6084 GCA_964488685.1 uncultured Gammaproteobacteria bacterium | reverse complement strand
AAAAGCGTTCTATAACAATTCGTTGCAAGTTAAAACATATCAGCCCGCATTTCTCGCCACCCTTCTACTGCGACGAATGGTGGTGAGAAATGCGGGTTAGGGATCTGCCGCATCGGCTTGTGGGGTTTAAAAGTCGTACTTGCCCTCGGAGTACAATCTGGCCGCTTTTTCCCAAACCGGGCCGGGTTTACCATCGCCTACCGGTTTGCCGTCGAGCATGACCACCGGCACCACTTCCTTGCTCGAGCTCGAAATCCAGACCTCGTCGGCATTCCAGACTTCATCCATCGTGATGACACGCTCCTCGACCGGAATACTGCCATCCGCTCGTAACACCGAAAGCAGTAGCTGGCGGGTGATTCCGGGTAGAATCTGATTGTCGAGGACTGGCGTTGAAACCACACCTTGCTTGACGATATAAGCGTTACAGGTGCCACATTCGGTCAGTTCGGCATTCTGGTTGTAAAGCAGGATTTCACCATCGCCCTTGATGTGACCCTGCTGGTAATGCATGACGTTTCCGAGTAACGAGATCGATTTAATATTACAACGATCCCAGCGCATATCGTGGCCGGTTGCACAGGTATAAGGTTTGATTTGTGCGCGGTCCGGAACCGGCGGCGCGGAAATATCAAAGGCATATCCGAACACGGTGGGTTCGATACCTTCGGGATAGGCGTGATGACGTTTATTGTCGGTGCCCCGGGTTACGTGGAGATATATGCCGAGATTACCGTTACCGTTTTGTTCCAGTAATGCAGTGCATAGCTCGCGCCATTGATCATCGCTCCAGTTGAGGTTGATTTCGATCGCGTCCAGTCCTTCATTCATGCGTGCAATGTGCGGCCCAAAACCGACCATTTTTCCATCGTAGGCGGGAATCAATTCATATATGCCGTCGCCGAATAAAAAGCCGCGGTCCATCGGCGAGATGCGGGCTTCTTCCAGTGGCATGTAATCGCCGTTTAAATATGCGATGGTCATAACAAACTCAGTTTTGGACAGCACCGAAAAATGGTGCGCAAGTTAAGCAGAAACCGGTCTTCCCGGGCAGGAGTCTGTCGGACTTAGGGTGTCGTAGCGAGGGAAAGGCATTTTGAGTCAGATTTTTCTATCGAATGAGGCGAATAGTTACTCATAAATCAACGAATTGGATAGGAAAATCTGGCCAAAATGCCTTTTCCGCAGTAGATTTATCCTAAGTCCGACAGACTCCTAAAGCCACAGAACAAAAAACATTGTACCAGAAACCTTTTTTAATCGACGAATCCACAAGCGCGTCGCATTTCCAGCAACACCGCTGCACCTTCGCCGGGATCAAGACCGTCTTCGGTAAGCTGGTTCACCCGGGTAACGCCATCGACGCTGCCGAGTTCGGAAACGTACTTCAGGATATCGAGGGGCACGATTTCACCAAGCAGGTCACGCTGATTCCAGACCGATAAAAACGTAATGATGCCATAGGCACCCCAGTTGGAGACATCCGCGATTATCAGTTCATCGCAACCTGTGACTGAGGGTACGATATCCAATTCCTGCAATGCATCGAAGACCTTACCCATACCGATTTCGTTGCCGCCATCGCCGATGGCAATACTCGGGCAGTCGCTCAGGTTCATAATTGAATCGAAGCAAGCGGTATTCTCGCTGATATTTTCTCCGCGCATATTGTAGTAATGGCCATCGGCGGCCTGACCGGGTCTTTCGATCGAAATGATGGCATCCGGATGATATCGCTCTATCGCGTCCTGGGCTTCACGTTCACGCTGGTCGTGATCTCCGACCCTGATTTCATAAACCCGGTATTTCGCCGCTAAGCGTTGTGACAGCGGACGCCCACAGACGATGCTCGGCCTGGCGCCCAGCTTTTCGAAGGCCCGGTAAAGCGCGATGGCACCGACCGGGCCATCGGTTTCGAAAGTTTTGAATACTGGAAATCCGGTGCCAATGAGAATATTACCCTGGCAATTTTGCAAAATCTTTGCTGCTCGCATGCAGTATCCTGCTTCGAGATGTGCCTGCACGGCCTTCATTCCACGCAGATTACGCGCTACCAGAATATCTTCAATGATGCGGCTCAGGGCCATGTCTTCGGCTTGGGTCATTTTCTGATGCTCAACAGGGCTGCAATGAAGTACGCTCGAAACGCGCTTGCGCCAGGCAATGGAGGTTGTGCGCCTGTTCGATACTAATGGCTTCGAAACGTACCTGCGATCCGGGCGCCAATTGAGACAATACTGCAGTATCGAGTGGTATCACCGACCCGATTTTTGGATAGCCACCGATTGTCTGGCGATCGTTCATCAATACGATAGGCTGGCCATCCGCCGGGATCTGAATTGCCCCGTGGCAAATGCCTTCCGATAGCATGCCAACAATATTGGAATGAACAGTTTCCCCTTCGAGGCGAAAACCCATGCGATCGCAGCGTTCCGTCAGGTGGTACCCGGAATTAAAAAAACGCCATTGCTGCAAGTTGTCGAAAGCGGCTTGTTGATATCCGGTCACGACTCTCAAGCTGGCTTGATCGCCATAAACCGGACAATCTACGGTTGCCAGTCGGCGATGTGCGGTTAGTTTTTCGCTATTGCAGGGCAGGTGATCACCCGCTTGCAGTTTATCGCCATTGATACCGCCGATTTTTTCACGCACCACGGTAGAGCAGCTGCCAAAACTGGGTTTAATTTTGAAACCACCGCCTACCGCCAGGTAAACGCGGGTACCCGCCTTGCAAAATTCGATTTCAAGTATACCGCCCGACTCTATATCTTGCGTTTGCCATTGAGGTATTGCATCGCCATTCAGTTTGCAAGGAGTTTCGGCGCCGGTAATCACGAAACTGGTGTCGAGTTCCGCTTCCAGGACCATCCCACCGAAACTGACTTCGAGGCAGCACGCGTTGGCATCATTATCCAAAAGGCGGTTAGCCCAGTTGAACGCGAGTGCATCGAGCGGGCCGCCTGTTGTCAAACCCAGGTTATGCGCACCAAAGCGGCCGCGATCGTGCAACAAGCTCAACAAACCGGGCTGTTTGACCGAAAATCCGCTCAAAGTTCTCCGCCCTGGTCTATAAACTCGTTACGATTAATCGCGTAAAAACAGACTCGATCGCCGACTTTTACCGGCATACTGGGTTTTTTTTCGGGCTCGAACATTGGTGTCGGGCAAAGTCCGATCAGATTCCAGCCGCCCGGGGAGACTGCCGGATATACTGCGGTTTGGCGGTCGGCAATTGCGACCGCGCCACGGGGCACCTTGGTGCGCGGGGTTGCCAGGCGGGGAGCGGCAATGCGTTCATCAACCTCACCCAGGTAGGCGAAGCCGGGTGCGAAACCGATCGCATAAACTCGATATTCTTGTTGTTGATGAAGATCGATAACCTGGTCGACGCTGATCTTGCCGAGCTCGGCGATCACTTCCAGATCCGGACCTGACTCGAGGCTGTAATAAACGGGGAGTTTTACCCATGTTCCCGCTGAGGTATCGACCTCATCGAGACCGGTTAAGGCTGCACGAAGTTGCCGTTTGACCTCGAAATGGTCGCTGTGATCCAGATCGAAGATTACCAGCAGCGAAGCATAGGAAGGTACCAGGTCGATGATGCTGTCCTGCATCGTGCTGTGAATATTTGTAACCGCGGCCTGAATCCGAGCCGATACCGCGGCGCCGGCTTGATCTGCAAAATAAACGATGAAGGCGTTCTGGCCCGCGATCTCGATTCTCATGGTTACGATCAGGAATGAATAATGCTGCGAATTTCTTTGATCGCAGCGACGCCTTCGTCGTTATCGCCGTGCACACACAGGGTATCGGGTTTTAACGGCAGGGTTTTGCCACTGACCGAAGTGACCGTTCCCTGGTTACATATCTGTTCAACCTGGGCCAGCATTTTGTCGCGAGTATGAACCGCGCCGGGTTTGGCGCGAGATAACAATTTGCCATCATCGTCATAGCATCGATCGGCAAACGCTTCGAACCAGAGTTCGATACCCAGCGCCTCGGCTTCGGCACGGTGTTGATCGGCGTCAGGGGTCGCCTGCAGCATCAGCCGCAGCGGTTTATGGAAGCCGGCTATCGCTTTCAGTATTGGGGCGCGTACCGCTTGCTTTGACATCATGTCGTTGTAGAGTGCACCGTGCGGTTTAACATAAGCCAGTTCCAATCCCTGGGTCCGGGCCATACCTTCAAGTGCGGCAATCTGGTAGTGCATCAAAGCGGAAATCTCTTGCGCCGAGCAGTGCATCGGCCGGCGTCCAAAGCCTACCAGGTCAGGATAAGCCGGATGTGCACCGACCATGACATTGTGTTGCTTCGCCATGGCCAGGGTTTTTTCCATCACCAGGGGGTCACCGCCATGGAAACCGCAGGCGATGTTTGCCTGATCGATGTGCGGCATGACTTCATCGTCACGCCCCATTTTCCACGAGCCGAAACTTTCACCGAGATCGCAATTAAGCATTAACATGGTTGTCTCCACTTACATTATGGCAAGATGGCTGTTGGGTAGATCGGTCACCAGCATGCAACCGGGGGAGTGGGTGATGCAAAATGGGGGTTGTGCCTGTTCAACGGCAACCTGGGGCGTGACCCCGCAGGCCCAAAAAACGGGAACTTCGTCGGGCCGGATGGTCACGGCATCGCCGAATTCGGGTGTGTCAATGTCGCGAATTCCAATCTTTGCAGGGTCGCCGAAATGAACCGGAGCGCCGTGTACAGCGGGAAATCGAGTGCAAATCTGAATCGCACGAATGGCGTCGGCAGGAATCATCGGACGCATGCTGACCACCATTTTGCTGGTAAAGCGACCCGCCGTATTACAGTCGATATCGGTGCGATACATCGGTACATTGACACCCTCACTGACATTGCGAATTTCGAGGCCATCATCGATCAAGGCTTCTTCGAACGAAAATGAGCAACCCAGCACGAACGAAACCAGGTCGTCGCGCCAGATATCGCTGATATCGATTACCTCGCTGGCGAGTTCGCCATTTTCAAACACGCGATAGCTCGGGATATCGCTACGGATATCCAGGTCTTCGCCAAGCTTTGGAATATTGTAATCACCGGGACTCGAAGCCATACCGATCAACGGGCAGGGTTTCGGATTCGAATGGCAAAATTGCAGAAATTCATTAGCGAAATCCGCGGGCAGTATGCATAGATTGCCCTGCACAAAGCCGCGCGAATATCCGGAAGTATTGGAGGTGAATTCGCCACTGCGAATTCTATGGCGCAGTTCTAGAGGTGAAATATCCTGGTTCATATTAGATCAAGGTAAGTTCAAACAAGGTTTTTACAACTGTTTTGCCCGCTCGCGCAATATATTTTTTCTGAATTTTACCGGTTGCGGTTTTCGGGAGCTCGCTAAACACCACCTTTTTCGGGCGCTTGAAACGCGCCATACCATCAGCGCAGTAATCTATCAACGCCTGTTCGCTCGCCGCCAGGCCTGATTTAAGTTCAACAAAAGCGCAGGGTACTTCAACTTCACCCCATTTTTCATCGGCAAGCGCGACGACGGCTGCTTCACCGACCGATGGGTGCCGGTAGAGAACGCTTTCGACTTCTATCGATGAAATGTTTTCCCCGCCGGAGATAATAATGTCCCTGGCGCGCGCGCGCGGTTGATCGCGAAGCGATCATGATCCCGCAGCATTGCCTGTTTTCTGGCGATGACCGGTGAGGTCGCGGTCTTGCCGAAATCGAGATTCATGAAGGCTTGCCAGCAGGCTCGTGAAATATTCTCTCCACATTGCAACAGTTCTATCCAGCGATACAGGGTTTCCTTGCACCCACCGCCATCGACAACGACACCACCGATGGCGAGGCCGTGACCCCCCATCCATTTGGCGACCGAATCGAGTGCAGCGATACGCTGTTCGAGTACCGCCACCGTTGGATTGGTGATGCGGCTGTAAATATGCCGCCCTGTTCGACGTTAAACAACTGATGAGCCTTCGCTGACACTTTCAAACACATATGAGGTGGTCTGGTAGATCGGCACCTCCTGCTTCGGGTTCCTGCAATAACAACGTGGTCACCATGTTTCCGCTATCGAAATGCCATTGTTGACAGCCGCCC
>CAZAVY010000124.1:0-6110 GCA_964488685.1 uncultured Gammaproteobacteria bacterium | reverse complement strand
TCATTTTCGGTGGGAAATTATTTCAGGGGAAGACGCTGGTTTATTGGCGCTTACTATTTAATTTTGTACGGCATAAGATTTGTGTATGGATTAAATCATACCTGTAAATCACTCATTTCAACACTGAACTGGTGCCATGTTAAATTTAAACTTGCTATTTCTATATACAAGTTGTCCATGAACCCTTTTCTTTCTATTTGCTCACGCATTGAGAAAGTAGAATTATCGTGGCTGGATGGTGACTGCGGGTACATTTTGCTCATCAGGTATAGCCATATCGACAAATATCTTACAATCCGCTGTGACTCGGTTCACGAGTCTTCCGATAAATTGGCACATTTGTCATATTTATCAAAATATTTCACCAAAAAAAGCCGGGCGACTTGATAAAGTTTCATCAACAAGCGCTGTGTCACTGCCCTAAGAGTACAGGAAATCAATCAACTCAGAGGATAAATTCATGTTTGAACCGGGCGATACTTCCTACCACGCTGATGGTACTGAGGAAGACGAAATGTTAATTCTTGATTATGCAGAAAGCAGCGAAGATGATTTTCTAACAACAAATTACTCCCAGGAAACATGGGGCGATTTCTGATCACGTTCCCATGTTAATTTTGAAATATATACCAGGGCAAACCGCGATAGGTTAAACGGTTAGGCGAAACTCGCATTAACAGGGTCATTGTCGTACTTTTCAATTTTACGGAATTCGAGCTGAATGAGATAAAAAGTGTTTGCATGGAACTGCCCCACCCAGGCCTTGCCCCCTGAACTAACGCTCCCAGGGGTCGTTTCGGCTCAATACCTCAGGCAGCCTGGGTTAGTCGTTCAAGGTTTCTCAAGGTCTGCATGCAAGCTTCTGCCGCTTCACGGCCCTTGACTTTAAAGTGCTGGTGGAAAAAATCAGCCTGTGCCCCGGACTCCTGGAAGTGATGCGGTGTCAACACTACGGACAGTATTGGGATTTCCACCTCAAGCTGGATTTGCATCATCGCGTCAAGCACCGTTCTGGCCACGAAATCATGCCGATAAATACCGCCGTCTACGATCAATCCAGCCGCAACTATAAGCGGGTATTTACGCGTTTTGGCGAGCACCTTGGCCTGCAAGGGGATTTCCAGGCTACCGGGCACCTCAAACAACTCTATCCGGGATTCCTCAATCCCGGCCTTTACACAGGTTTCAACAAAAGACCTGTGTGCCTGGCTCACGATTTGCCGATGCCAGCCGGCCTGAACATAGGCGATTTTCATGCCTTGGCCCAGTAACGGGTAAGACCGATGGTCTTGAACTTTATCAATGGACTGATCCATAACTATACCTCTTGACAATAGAGTGTAAGGATCAGGGCGACGGGGAATGCGCCATGCAATCAGACGCGATTTTTCTCCCATTCTCTATCATCCGGACTATCACCGTCGGCTTCGGATTTACACCGAATCTGCTGACCTTTTGATCTGGCGACCAAAAGCGCTCGCGGGCTTGTGTAAAGGTTTTCGATTCTCACACTTACCGCCGGAGGGGAATTACACCCCGCCCCGAGAACGTAGCTACTCATGGTAGCGACAGTGAGTATAGGGGAAAATTCGCGTATTTTAAAGCGCTCGAAAATTGCCGCATAAAAGCGGGGGACTCAGCCCCGGTTGAATCAGGATCTTAGCTGCACCACACGGGGATCTTTCTTGATTCTGCCATCGCGCAAGATCAGGTAAAGCTCGTGCACGAGGCGTTCGTTGGTCTGAATTTCAAGCCATTTGTCTTTCGTCACTTTTCGTTTTATCAGTTCACGCACTACTTTGAGCGCGAACGAGTCACTTTCGAGGTTCAGGTCCGGGTGTCCGGCGCTGAGGTTCCTGATAGTCCGGCTCAGGATAAAAGTGGTCGATTCGTCGGCATCCTGGTACAGGCTTGTCCGAATGCGGTGGCCCGCGAGCAATTCTGAGGTGGCGAGGCGCTGATTGCGCATCTGCAAGATCAGCACGACCAGCAGGCCTATAATAAACAGGGAAAGGAAGGTTGCGACTAAACTCATGATGTCCGACTGACTATATTGGTGGTGGCCATAGAGTTTAGCAGTTTGAACTCAAGCAGACCGGCATTAGTAAAATATGTCGCATTCACGTATGCGAATATATTACCATTGGAACAGCTACCAAACTTTGCAAAGTCATTTAAATTTTCAAAAACAGGCATTGGAATCGAGGACATAAATCATGAAAAAACAGGGCGGGTTTATGAAATTTCTGGTCCCGGCAGTGCTTGCGGTAAATTTACTGCCCGCCACGCTAACCGCGGCTGAAACCCGCGGTAAGATTATCGGTAGCGCGTCGCATCAGCCACCAGCCTGGTTCAAGCAAAGTTTCCTAGAAATCGCCGACGACGTTGATGATGCCATCGATGCAAAAAAGCACGTCATGCTTTTTTTCGACCTCAACGGCTGCCCTTACTGCGACCGCATGCTGGAAGAGTCATTTACCGCCGAGCCGCTGTCCAGTTATATCAAACAGCACTTCGACGTCATCGCAATCAATATTCAGGGTGACCGTGAAATCGCCTTTAACGAGGAAATCACCGTTACCGAAAAAGAGCTAGGGCGAATTCTGAAGGTCTATTCGACACCGGCACTGTTATTCCTCAATGCAGACAATAAAACCATTGCACGCGTCAACGGATACCGTGCGCCTGAACGCTTTAAACAGGTGCTCGAATTCGTTACCTCCGGATCCTACCGCAGGACAAACCTGTCGGACTACATGCAGGCCAAACTCGATAAGAATGTCTACCAGTTGCGAGCCAATCCTCTGTTCAGCGAAGTACGCGATCTATCCAGCGTCGAAGGTCCGTTGATGTTGATATTCGAGGACGGTAGTTGCTACGACTGCGATGAGTTTCACGATGGAATTCTCGGGCATGAGCAGGTGCGGGAAGAAATCGAACCGTTTACCATCGTGCGACTGAACGCCGACTCGACCGAAACCATTATCGATTTCCATGGTAACGAAACAACACCCGCAGAACTCGCCAAAAAGCACGAGCTGATTTATCGCCCCGGGGTCCTGGTTTTTGACGAGGGTCACCTGGTACGACGCCATGACAGCCTGACCTTCCCGCATCACTTCAAGGAAAGCATGCGCTATGTCGCCGGTGAGTATTACAAGCAAACCGACTACCAGACCTACTCCTCGCAACGCACCGAAGAACTGCTTGCTGCCGGCGTTGTCATCGACCTAGGCCGCCCGCAGTAATTTCAGGCGTCAACCCGTAAAGGCATTCATCATCAGGCGGCCGCGGTGTCGTTAGCTGCCTGAAGCTGTTCGCCATTGGCTACAATTCCCAGTTTTTCAAACAATTCCAGGTCCTCATTTTCCCCGGGGTTGGGGGTAGTCAGTAGCGTGTCGCCATAAAAAATCGAATTCGCGCCGGCAAGAAAACAAAGCGCCTGTTGTTCTTCGCTCATTGCGGTGCGACCGGCTGACAACCGCACCACCGAATTCGGCATCATGATGCGCGCCACCGCAATAGTGCGCACGAAATCGATCGGATCGAGCGCTTCAGTGCCATCAAGCGGGGTGTTCTCGACCTGCACCAACAGGTTGATCGGCACGCTTTGCGGGTGCTCGGGCAGATTGGCGAGTTGTTGCAACAACGCCGAGCGATCCTTGTCAGTCTCACCCATACCGATGATACCGCCGCAGCAAACGTTGATATTTTCGGCGCGAATATGCTCCAGCGTATCGAGGCGATCCTGGTAACTGCGCGTGGTGATAATTTGCTGGTAGTACTCGGGTGAGGTATCGAGATTGTGATTGTAGTAATCGAGCCCGGCGGTTTTCAATTTGCGGGTCTGTTCACGGGTCAACATGCCCAGCGTTACGCAGGATTCCAGGCCAAGATCCTTGACAAGGCTGATCATCTCGATGACCTTGTCGAGATTCCTGTTGGTGGGATTACGCCAGGCAGCGCCCATGCAAAAGCGGGTGGCGCCGCTGTTTTTGGCATTTATCGCAGCAGATCGTACCTCATCGAGCGACAGCAAAGGTTCCCGTTCGAGCCCGGTGTTGTATTTTGCACTTTGCGGACAATAAGCGCAGTCTTCAGGGCAGGCGCCGGTCTTAATGCTCAACAAGGTGCTGATCTGAACCGCGTTAGGATCAAAATTGGCACGGTGTGTGGTCTGAGCCTGAAACAATAAATCGTTGAAAGGCTGCTCGAAAAGCGTTTTAATTTCATCTAGTGTCCAGTCGTGGCGGACGGCTTGCACTGCATCGGTCATCGGAATTCCGGCCGTATAAAATGGAGAACGCCAAGTCTATTGCAAGACAGGGAATAGTCAATGTCAGGAAGTAAATTACGGCGCGGGATGACGCGATTCACAAACTACCTGCTCGCATCCGGGGTTTGCCTTGCTTGCGGTTGCGAGCTTGACGACGCGAATTCGTTATGTTCGAGTTGTCGCAAGCAACTCAGGCGGGTGCCGAATCCCTGTCGATACTGCGCTCAGCCGAATCCGGCAGCGGGGCTTGTCTGTCCGGCCTGCCTGCTCAATCCACCGCGCTGGCAAAAGATGATCGCACCTCTGCAATACCGGGGCTTGACGCGCGATTACCTGATTCGGCTCAAGTTCTCCGAGTCACTTTACTTCGCCAAAACGCTTTGCCACCAATGTCTCGGCCCATTTCGGGAAAGTTCACCCCGACCCGATGTCATGCTGCCGGTGCCCTTGCATCGCGAGCGTTTGTTCGAACGCGGCTACAACCAGGCATACGAAATCGCCAGTGTCTGGTCACGGGCACTTGGCATACCGATTGATCGCCATGCACTGACCCGCCGGCGCGCGACCCCGAGTCAATCAGGCTTGAGTGCGCCGAAACGTGAGATTAACGTGCGCCAGGCTTTTAGCTATGCCGCCCGGCATCAATATCGGCACGTCGCAGTCATCGACGATATTGTCACCACGGGTTCAACGGTTACCGAAATTACCAAGACCTTGCATCTTGCCGGAGTGGAATACGTCGAGGTCTGGGCGCTGGCGCGAGTTTACCGACGGTAAACGGTTAAGCGCCGAAATTGACAATGCGCTGGTTTATTTTTTCGGCCCAGAATTTCGGGCCGATCTGATGCACCGATTCACCGGTAGGGTCGACCGCGACGGTGACCGGCATGTCTTCAAGCCTGAACTCGTACACCGCTTCCATGCCCAGTTCAGGAAACGCAACCACTTCCGACGCCTTGATTGCCTGTGACACCAGGTAAGCCGCGCCGCCTACCGCCATCAGGTAAACCGACTCGTGATCGCGTATTGCTTCAATCGTCGTCGGGCCTGCCGGACCCACGACTTCGTCACCGATGGGATCGACCGGGCCGACGTAGTAGATAAAGCGTCCATTCAAATCAACTGGTAACTCTTCATCATCAGCAATCATTTCGACCATTTTCTTGTGTGCTGCATCGCGGCCGGTCAGCATCTTGCCGCTTAACAACAGGGTATCGCCCGGTTTTCAGGCCTTGACCTGTTCCCGGGTAATGGTATCGAGATCGATCCGCTTGACGTCATCCCCGCAATTTCATTGGTCATCCCCGCGAAAGCGGAGATCTCCCGAAGTGATCGCGGGAATGTCGAAGTGGTCGTGGGATGACTCAAAATTCAAAATGGCCAGACGATCAGGATCATCGGAATTGAGACCAGGATGACGATAACTTCGAGCGGCAAGCCCATACGCCAATAATCGCCGAAGCGGTATCCCCCCGGACCCATGATCAGGGTATTGTTCTTGTGCCCGATCGGAGTCAGAAAAGCGCAGGAGGCGGCAATTGCAACCGCCATCAGGAATGGATCGGGATTAACGCTAAGACGATTGGCGATATCGATCGCAATCGGCGCGGCAATGATCGTGGTCGCGGTATTATTGAGCAGGTCGGACAGCGTCATGGTGACGATCATCAGCAAGCACAGCACGATCACCGGCCCGTAGCCCTCGGCAAAATCGATGATATGCTGAGCGATCAGCGCGGTGCCGCCCGAAGCTTCGAGTGCCGAACCGATCGGGATCATCGACCCCAACAATATGATCACCGGCCATTCGATCGAGGTGTAAATTTCTTTCAGC
>CAZAVY010000123.1:0-6165 GCA_964488685.1 uncultured Gammaproteobacteria bacterium | reverse complement strand
TGCAGCCTGTATTTTCTGGAACTACCTAATGCGCCTTACCCAGCTCCCGGGCCGCTCGGTGGTGATGTCCACCGAGGCTATGGCTGCAACCAGTCAACCCATGGCGACCGAAACCGCAATTCAGATTATGCGTGACGGCGGCAACGCGCTCGACGCGGCAATTGCAGCGAGTGCTGTTCTGTCGGTAGTCGAAGCCCACTCGAGCGGAATTGGCGGCGATTGTTTTATCCTGTACCACGAGGCAGCCAGCGGTAAACTGCATGCACTTAACGGCAGTGGTCGCGCCCCGGCGGCGGCAACCGCGAAAGCCATCAAGGCACGTGGTTTCGAGGCCATGCCGGAGCAGAACATTCTATCGGTAACCGTGCCCGGCGCGATCGATGCCTGGCACCAGGCAAGTCGGAAGCTGGGTAAACTCGACTTCGCGAGCCTGTTGCAACCCGCAATCCGGTATGCCGGACAGGGATATGCCGTGACTCCAATCGTCGCCCGCAACTGGGGAGCGAGCGAGGAATTGCTTAGCCAGACTCCCGAGGCGAGTGCTGCCTACCTGGTTGCCGGCAAGGCGCCAGCCGCAGGCACCATACACCGCCAACCCGATCTCGCCGACAGCCTGCGCAGCATTGCCGAACAGGGGCGCGATGGATTTTATCGGGGCAAGATTGCCGCCGAAATCATACGCTACAGCGACTCCCTCGGTGGATTGCTGACGCTGCAAGACCTGGCCAGTCACGAATCCGAATGGGTGCAACCGATCAGCACCAATTACCGTGGCTATGACGTGTTTGAAATTCCACCGAACGGCCAGGGCATCACCACGCTGATGGCCATGAACATCCTTGCGCAGACCGATGTTTCGAAGCTGGCGCATCTCGGCGCCGATCACATTCATTTGCTTTGTCAGGCATTTACCCTGGCAATGGCCGAACGCGATCGCTTTGTCGCCGACCCGGCATTTGGCGAATTGCCGGTCGAACAAATGCTGTCGCAGGATTTTGCGCGAACCCAGTATGCCCGCATTAACATGCGCGAAGCACTCGCTCAACCGGTGGAATCAGCGCTGCCGGACCATCGCGATACGGTGTACCTGAGCGTGGTCGACAAGGACCGCAATGCCTGTTCGTTCATCAATAGCGTTTTCTATTCCTGGGGCAGTGGCCTGGTGGCCGGTTCAAGCGGAATTCACCTGCAAAATCGCGGTGCCGGTTTCAGCCTCGAGGACGGTCACTTTAACCAGATCGAGCCGGGCAAGCGGCCCATGCACACCATTATCCCGGCGATGGTATACCGACAGGGCAAACCGGTGCTCAGTTTCGGTGTCATGGGTGGTCAGTACCAGGCCATGGGGCAGGCATACGTCCTGTCGAACTGGATCGACTACGGCATGGATATACAGCAAGCGCTCGATGCATCCCGCTTTTTCCTCTACGGTGGTAATCTCGAGCTTGAAACCGGGGTACCGGAAGCCGCACGTAGCGAACTGGCGGCCAGGGGGCACCGGGTGTTGGCTGACGATTTCTCCCTGGGTGGAGGCCAGGGGATTTTTATCGACTGGCAAAATGCCGTGCTGCAGGGCGGCTCCGATCCACGCAAGGATGGCCACGCAGCCGGCTACTAGCGATTCGACGGGATGCCAGGATGCCAGTTTGCTGACTGGAAAATCTGCACCATTGTTTTGCTTTTATGTCTTCCAATTTAACAGGCGCTTTGCAATTATTGGCCTATGAGAGGATTCCGCGTTTTACCTGTTCTGTTCACCCTCCTGATTAGTACCCTCGCATACGCCGCTGACTATGCAAAGGGCGTCGACGCTTATCGAAACGGAGACTATGCAACCGCGTTCAAACAATGGCTTCCACTTGCCGAACAGGGCGTCGCTGACGCGCAGAACAATATGGGCGTAATGTACTCCCGGGGCGAAAGCGTTACCCAAAACTACGACACCGCTATCAAATGGTATCGCCTGGCCGCCAAACAGGGTAACGCTTATGGTCGCAACAATCTCGGCTGGATGTATCAGAATGGTTTCGGGGTATTTCGGGATTTTAAAATCGCGGTCGACTATTACCGCCTGGCGGCCGAACAGGGCAACGCGGTTGCGCAAACCAACCTGGGCTGGATGTATGAGTTCGGCCAGGGCGCCACCCGCGATTACAAAATTGCCGTCAAATGGTATCGGCTGGCGGCGGAGCAAGGGGATGCCGACGCGCTGAACGCGCTCGGCACCATGTTTCAAACCGGAGAAGGGGTCCCTTTGGATAATCGCGAGGCCGTCAAATGGCTCCAGCAGGCGGCAGCGCAGGGCAATGCACATGCCCAGTACAACCTGGGTACAAGATATCAATTGGGACTGGGCGTGGCGCGCGATGATGGTGCGGCGATCGGGTGGTTCCAGCGGGCAGCGAAACAGGGCATCGCCCCTGCCC
Organism: uncultured Gammaproteobacteria bacterium; assembly: GCA_964488685.1. Lineage (GTDB taxonomy): Bacteria > Pseudomonadota > Gammaproteobacteria. Next base: position 3,739 of record CAZAVY010000123.1, on the reverse strand, counting down.
AGTTCAATCTGGGCTGGATGTATGAGAATGGCAAAGGGGCTGCACGCGATGATAAAACAGCGATCCTGTGGTTTGAGATGGCAGCCGAACAGGGTAACGAACAGGCGCAATACAATCTGGGCGCCAGGTATCACAAGGGCATTGGTGTTACGCGCAATTACCAAACCGCCGCCGGCTGGTTCCAGCTCGCCGCGAATCAGGGCAATGTCAGTGCCTACTTTAAGCTGGGCAAAATGTATCAACAGGGGCAGGGCGTGGCCCGGGACTACATCACTGCCGTCAAATGGCTGCGTCTTGCGGCCGAGCAGGGAAATTCTTCGGCCCGGAACAACCTCGGCATAATGCACTCCCGGGGCCTGGGTGTGCCGCGAAATCATGAGATAGCCGTCTATTGGTACCGCCAGGCCGCCGAGCAGGGTAATACTTCAGCACAATTTAACCTGGGGGCAAAGTATGGCAACGGCGAAGGCGTCGCCCGGGACTATGCGCGCGCCCACATGTGGTGGGATATCGCTGCTTCGCTGGGGAACAGGACGGCAGCGCAGAATCGCGAAAATATTAAAATCAGAATGACGCCCGCAGAACTGATCACTGCACGGGAACTCACCAGCAGATGTGTGGCCAGCGACTACCGGGATTGCTAGCCTGTCAATCCATCTGCAAATCAGATATCAGGACAACGACCAGGGCAGCAAGAAAAACAATTCTGTGACTTCTGACAATACGAAAAGGGCCTTTTCATGATATTATTTTCGGCTCAATCATGAGATCCAGACAGGAGATTTAATGCAGATAGCGAGTATGCCCATGTACGATTTACCGGAAGCCCGCAGTGCCCTGGATAGCCTGTGGAAAGATATGGCGCGAAACTTCAGACTGGAAGGTATCGACAACATTCCAAGGAAACTCGTTTATGGCCGCAGCTTGAGCCGGTTGTGGGATGACCCGGCGCTCTGTTTCAGCCAGTGCTGCGGTTACGACCTGGTCAATCGATATGCGGAAAAGCTGATTCCGATCGCCACGCCACACTACGGAGCACCCGGATGCAAGGGCTACGACTACAGCAGTGTCATCATAGTCCGGGAAGACTACCCGAGTGACGACGTCCTTGAAATGCGCGGTGCAACCTGTGTCGTCAACGGGTTTGAATCTCATTCCGGAATGGGTGCGTTGCGAGCGCTGGTTGCTCCGTCGAGTCGTAACGGACGATTTTTCTCCGAGGTAAAAGTAAGCGGTTCCCATGCCGACAGCATCGCAATGATCCGGCGTGGAGGGGCTGATGTCGCGGCCATCGATTGCGTGACTTACGCGCTGCTCGAGTGGTATCAACCGACTACCGTCGATGGTATCCGCAAGTTAGGGAGAACTTATCGCGCCCCGGGCATTCCCTATGTTGCACCTGCGACTGTAGCTAAGGATACGCTCGCACGGATGCGCACGGCCATTTTTCGGACCTTCACCAGCGCAACCCTCAAGGATGTTCGCCGTGCACTGTATCTACGTGATCTGGAAGTGCCTGAGGCCGCAGCATATCAGCGGATCAGTAAATTTCAGCAAAAATCAGTGAAGCACGGCTATCCACAATTGGCCTGAGGCTGAAATCCGGATGCAAGGGATAGTAGGGATAGTAGGGTCAGGTCTTTGGTTTATGATACTGAATTACAGGCAAGACAAGCCCAGTTATATGACTCGCAGACATCATCAAATAGCTTGAGAAACAGGTCGCGATTACCATCATCAACTACGATATCTTCCCTGCAATCACCGCGTGATGTGACATGATAAGGTGCACCGGGAAATTCTATACGAATCGGTCTTGCCATTTTTGTCTGCTCATCATGATCTATGATTCAGACAGGTTAGCCTGTCTGAATCATAGACCGGACCCCAAATCGTGCTGAATGGCAGTTTTAAAAAAGAGCGAGCGGTGTAAGATACCACTCACCGATCGCCTAACTTTTTCAACCTAGTCGTCAATACCAATCTGACCTCGAATCTCACCGGATGGCATAGTTTCGGTATGAACGTTAACATACAGCTCTCCGCTGCGTAATGCCGCTACGAAGCTCTCAAAATTACCCGCGAGCGGACCGACCAGATCGCCTGCGCTAATCGTCCCCCGGGAAAGTCGTCCCTGCACCACACCCATTGCACCTGCAGGTCCAAACAAAAAGGCGACCACGGGGCCATTTTCATTGGGTAAACCGAGGTGAATATGCGCCTGTGTGACACCAACAATAAAGTCGGTATTGACCCTGAAATCCAGTTCGGTATCATTCTCCTCCAGTTCAAATCTGGCTCGGCCAGTGGCGGAGGTTTGCACACTGGGGACTTCGCCGACACCGCTAAGCCGAGCGAAGAACTCATCCGCATCCGCTGAGATTCGAGTTATCGTTACCTTGGTAGTCGGATCATTCCAGCTATGCGGGTCGATAATCAGATCACCCACGCCAACAATATTATTATGATGAAAAATCGGCATAGGCGGATTGGTATCAACCGCGTCGTTTATGTTGCCATTAGGGTCGCCGGACAGTGCCACCAGCCCTAACCCTGTGCACGGATCGACAATGTGCTCACTGAGCTCGGAATTGTCTTCGGTACCTGCATCGTAGCCGTTGGTCCAGCGAATAATAGCGCCTTTATTTGGTAAACGGATACGATCCAGACCGGTAAAACCATCATTGGTACAAATTAGCATTGTCGCCATTGACAGACGATCGTGCTCGTCGGCCGCTATTTCAAATGTCACCGCATCAGAGAAGTCACCGACCACATGTCCACTCGACGTCAACGGCCGCCCGATGTCAACCACCTCAGTAACACCCTCCGCGCCATTAAACAGATCGAACATTGGAATCTGGTTACCATCTTCAGCAATCGCTTCCAGCTGCGATGATGCCTCACGGCCGACTTTAAACATCCGCAGGTTTTTACGGTGCGTCGCTATTACGGGAGGGGAAAAGGGTTGTCCTACTGTCAGATTCTCAATGGTGACCTTGTAGTTTGCCATACCACCATCTGCGCTGACCACCGAGTTATTGAGAGCAATCGTCGCGAATCCCAACACGGCGATCATTGTTTGTCTGAAAAATTTTGCTGATTTCATGGTTATCTTCCTGAACGCCTACACGTTCCAGTGCAATTTCTAAGGAATATCTGATTAAATCGGGGAACAAATTTGAGACTATCGACAACTTCCCTGAATTAATCACAAGCCTACCTAAATATATTACATAATATTGATCACGTGACTATCACAAAACAATCACATTTTGGTAACGAATTTAAATGCGGCTACTGTTTCATCCCACTTGCGGTTTTACAATAGCTTGCGGTACGGGCGTTGCGGCCGACTGATATACGGGTTGCTGGTTCTCAGGCGGTACGGCAAAGACGAACAGCCACAACAATAATACTGCATTTTAGGCATGACAAGCCCAGATGTATAACTCGCAGACCTCATCAAGAAGATTGAGAAACAGGTCGCGATCACCATCATCATCTACGATATTTTCCTCAGCGATCACCGCGTGATGTAACATGATAAAATACACCAGGAAATTCTATACGAGTCGGTCTTGACATTTTACCTGCTCATCATCAGCTATGATTCAGACCGTTTAACCTGCCCGAATCATAGATCATAGACCTGACCCTTAATCTGTTATGACCCTTAATCTGTTAAATTCCAGTCGAAACTAAGTAAAAGCATGCAGCAAATTCTGAGGTTGTTGCA
>CAZAVY010000122.1:0-6229 GCA_964488685.1 uncultured Gammaproteobacteria bacterium | reverse complement strand
GGTAACGATGGCAAGAATGAAGTATTGATATCTGCCGGTGGCAGCGCCACCGGCCTTAAGCTGCTAGAGGCCGCGCTCGCTGCAAAACCCGAGTCTTCCCTGCATGGCCTCACCTGGCGGCTTCTGGTAAGCCCCGCGATTGAGGACAAACATTTCGAGAATCTCAAACTAAGCTCAGACAGGGGTACTATCATCGAGCGCAACCGACCCGATTACAACAGCCTGGTAAAACGTGCGCGAGTTTCGATATCACAGGCGGGTTACAATACGGTTTCCGACATTCTCAACAGTGATATCAACGCGGTTTTAATTCCTTATGCCGAGGCTGGCGAAATCGAACAAACCATGCGCGCCCAAATTTTGCAAGACCGCGGTCGGGCGGTATTGCTAGAACAGGAAGATTTGTCGGTAACGACACTAACCACCGCAATCGATCAGGCCTGTAAACAAAGTAGCCGAATTGAGGTCGACCTTGACGGCGCAAACAACAGCGCGGCAATGATTTCTAGATGGATGCAGCAAGTTAGGGCGAAACGTTGAACGCCCTGACGACCGAAGCCTGGCAATGGTTGAAAAGTGAACTCGATAACTGGGCGGATTTAGGTAAATCCGTGAACTTCTGGTGGCGTGATGACGACGCCTTTGAGCCCAGTGGAAATCTGGATAAACTGCTTGAACTTAGTTACATCTGGAATGCCCCATTGGCACTGGCTGTCATTCCCTCCAGGCTCGAACCTGAATTAATCAATTTCCTGCAGGATCGAACCCTGGTGTCGGTAATGCAACACGGCTACGCACATGACAACCATGCCGCACCCGGCCAGCGCAAGCTCGAGCTCGGGGGTACGCGCACAGCTGTAAAAATTATCGCAGACCTGGAACGGGGCTACCAAATCCTCCAACAGCATTTTCCCGATCGTTTTCAGACTGTATTGGTACCTCCCTGGAATCGAATTGACGACAACATCGTCTCGCGCCTGCCCGAGTTGGGATTTATCGGAATCTCAAACATGAGGGTACGCAGCATCGCCTGTCCCGTATCCGGATTGCTGCAGGTCAATACCCATCTCGATCCGATAAACTGGCGCCACAGGGGTGGATTCATCGGTGTCTATCCCGCAATCGCAATCCTGATCCAGCACCTGATTGCAAAACGCACCGGTTATCGTGACAGCGCTGAACCGACCGGCCTCCTTACCCACCACCTGGCACAAAACCAGGCAGTCTGGCGCTTCCTCGAAGACCTGCTCGAATGCCTCTGCAACCATCCTGCTGTAACCTGGCAATCCGCTCCCGACATCTGGCAATAGCTACTTGTCGTCACCATCAGCGAATTAAACATCGAAGGTAATACGTTAGAACGTTGACAGGAATCAGGATTTCAGAAGGGGGATGCTCTGGTAGCGGTCGAGTAGTTTGCCGGTGCTTAACAGTTCGAACTGGTGGATTGCGTCCCATGCGAAATCAACGGGTGATTCACCACGCATATCCCAATCAAAAGCAAGTGCGTATATACAGCGGATGATTCCCTTGTGAACGACCGCAGCGCTATCCTGCCCCGAAGCCGCGATTCGGCGTAACCAGGGGTGTAGGCGGTTCTGAACCTGGCGCGGGCTTTCCCCGCCCGGTGGGCAAAAATCGAGCCCTCGACTCTCGTTACCGCGCATTTCATCGCCTAGACGCTTTCGCAACGGCTTTAAGATCTCACCTTCCCAGTCGCCCCAGTTCATCTCGATCAGCGCCGCTTCAATTTCGATGGATCCCAGACCCAGCAATGCCGCAGTTTCGGTGGCACGGCGCAATGGACTACAGTACCAGCGGCTAGCGTTATATTGCGCGGGAATCGACAGGGAATGGAGATGCCGGCGTCCAGAGTCAGCTAGCGGCTGATCGATCCTGCCCTGGACGCGTTTTTCAAGGTTCCAGGTGGTCAATCCGTGTCGCAACAGCGCCAGTTTCAAGAGGATTCAGCTGCGCTCAGCGATCGATCGAGCTTACCAACCAGGGTATCAATGCCACGATCCATCGAGAATTCCTGCCGTACCCGGTTGAAACCGGCTTGCGCCAACTGCTGACGTAACTCGGGGTTAGCAATCAATTGTATCAATGCCTGTGCCAGTTGCTGACTACTCCTTTGATCCACCAACCACCCGGTTTCAGAGTCGACTATGAGTTCCGGGATGCCCGATATATTGGTCGACAGGCAGGCCAGGCTCTGGCTTTGAGCTTCCATCAGTACATTAGGCAGTCCGTCCCTATCGCCATCATCTGCGATTTTGCTCGGCAACACAAACAGATCCGCCTGTCGATACTGCGCTAGAACTTCAGTTTGCGGCAAAGCACCTAGCCAATTAATTCGCCCATCGAGCCCTAAATCCCTGGCCTGATCCGCTAATTTTTCGAGTAACTCACCACCGCCGATATGTATAAAATGCCAATGCAGCGATGGCGGTAGTTCGGCCAGCGCCGTCAATAAAAAATCGTACCCCTTTTTATCAACAGCTCGCCCGACACTGATCAAGCGGACTTGATTTCGGACATCCCTTCCATCTCGCATCGAAGCGGCCTCCGGCTTCCGATCAAAGCGCTCGAAATCCAGACCGTGATATAGCAGCGTTACCCGAGCCGCTGAATCGGCCAACTGTGAAAGGTACTCCTCGTTGGCACGGGTGCAGGTGACTACCCAGTCGGAACTCGCAAGCTTCTCGCGCAACTCCCAGCGGGGAATAGTCCAGATATCCTTGGCGTGAGCGGAAACACTCCACGAACGTCGATTAATTTTACTGGCATAATAGCTGACCGATGCTGGCGTATGCATGAAATGCGTATAGTAGTGCTTTACCGATTCCGGCGTTTCCTGGGCCATGACGATCGCCTGTGCAAATCGTCGCATTCGATTGCGCGTGGGTTCGCGCCATAAATCGCGTAAAAAACATGCCATCGCCCGCCAAAAACCAGGCTTCCAGCAAGTCCGAATCATGGCCCGCAATACGCGCGCAACGTCGTCATGCACATATTCAGGCAGATAATACACCGGGGCTTCGATTTCCGCATGAACCGGGTGCGTGCCAGGATCGTAGGGATGGCGTAACGAGAAGATGCAAAGCTTGAATCCGCGCAATTCGAGCGCCCTGATTTCCTGGGCGACGAATGTTTCCGACAAGCGCGGGTAACCTTTTAAAACGATTGCTAGCCTGGGTGGCATAACCTGTATTTGATATAAATCGACTGATGCGCGATAGTACACCGGCATCACACGCCGTGCTACCAAACCAGGCCGTGGAACCTTCGGATAAAAACAGAATCAAACACCGGGAATTATGGAACCATCGCTTTACAGGTATATTCTGAATCACAGCAAAAAGGAGCAGATAGGCCTGATTCTGCTGTCAATAGTTTCCCTCCCCCTGGTATACATCACGCTCGAATTGCCCAAGCAAATCATCAACCTGCTTGAAGGCATGGATTTTCCTGGTGTGATTTTGGGTTATGAAGTGAATCGGCTTGATTATTTATTGCTGCTCAGTTTTGCCTTCCTGGTAGTGGTCGGCGCCAGCGGTGGCCTCAAGTACCTGTTGAACATTTATCGTGGCTCGCTCGGCGAACGCCTGCTGCGACGGTTCAGGTTCGAACTATATGAACGCATTCTGCGCTTTCCAATGCTTCATTTTAAACGGGTTTCACAGGGCGAACTGATCCCGATGATTACCGCGGAAACCGAACCCCTGGGCGAATTTATCGGTGAATCTTTCACCTTGCCGGTATCCCAGGGCGGGATCTTGCTCACTTACCTGCTATTTATCTTTCAACAGGATATCTTTCTCGGGTTGGCCGCAATAGCGCTCTATCCGTTTCAGTTAGTCGTCATTCCGCGCCTGCAGAAAAGAGTCAATGAACTGTCAAAACAACGGGTCGCGGTCGCACGCAAACTTTCGGGTCGCATCGGGGAAACGATTTCCGGCATCAACGAAGTTCACGCTAACGATACCAGTCACTACGAACGCGCACATATCAGCCAGCGACTCGGCAAGATCTACCTGATTCGCTTCGCGATTTACCGTCGCAAGTTTTTTATCAAATTCCTGAATAATTTTATCGCCCAACTGACGCCATTTTTCTTTTACTCGGTCGGAGGTTATTTCGTCCTGCGCGGGGATCTATCCATCGGTTCGATGGTCGCGGTGCTGGTTGCTTACAAGGACCTATCGGGTCCTTGGAAAGAATTACTGCGATACTACCAGCGCAAGGAAGATATCAAGGTCAAGTACAGCCAGATTATTCAGCAGTTCAATCCGGAAAACATGATAGACGCGAAAATTATCGACCACCGGCCCGAGTCACTTGAACTACCAGCGCAGGATATACAGGCCAGCAATATCCGTTACAGCGAGGATGGACTCTCATAACGCGTTGACGGGGCCAGTTTCAAAATTTCGACAACCCGACATTACGCCGCAGTCGGGTTGGGTAACAGCGGTAAAGAGGAACTCGCTTTACTGATATCGAGACTGATCAATCCAAGTTCGGGAAACTTAACCATCGGTGACTCGAAAATGCAAGAAATCCCCGAATCCATCACTGGCAAACGTATCGGCTATGTCGGCTCCGGAGCCTACATATTTAGCGGCACGGTCTATGACAACCTGTGTTACGCGCTCAAACACCAACCGGTAACCACCGAACTGGACCCGCAACTTGAACACGAGCGACTGCTCGCGCGACAGGCGGGTAATTCACCTAATCGTTACGACGACGACTGGATCAACCACAATGCGCTCGGTCTTGAAAGCCGACAGCAATTGGTGGCACATATCATCAATATCCTTGAAGGAGTCGAACTGGATGAGGAAATCTACCAGTTCGGATTACTGTCATTTATGGATCAATCACAAAACATGGACCTGGCTGGTCGCATCATGCAGGCTCGCAATCAACTTCGAGACAAATTCAGAGAACCTGATATAGCCAGGCTGGTCGAGCCTTTCAACCATGAAAAATACAACCTCAATATGACCGTGTCTGAAAACCTGCTTTTTGGTACGCTGTACGGTGACTCTATCGATCTCGAACAGCTAATCGACAGCCCGGTAATTCAATTAGTCCTCGAGCAGTACGGTCTGAATCAGGAATTTTTGGACGCCGGCAGTCAGATCGCCGAAATTATGATCGATCTGTTCTCGGACGTCGCACCCGACAGCGAGCTGTTCGAGCAGTTCAGTTTTATCAATGCCGACGATCTACCCGAATTCAACGTATTGTTACAGAAAACCAGGCAACAGGGTCTCGAGAATCTGGCGCGAGATGACAAACGCCGGCTGTCGTCGCTGCCGCTCAAACTTATCGTGGCACGTCATCGTCTGAGCTTGATCACCGAACCTATCCAGCAAAGCATTCTTGGCGCGAGGTTTCGAATTCGTGAATTGGCCGAAACAGAAGATCTTGGCATCGAGTTCTTCGACCAATCCAGCTTTAACTCCCGAATTTCAGTACAGGACAATATCCTGTTTGGAAAACTGGTCTATGGTCAGGCTCATGCCCAGCAGAAAATTAACGCGATGATAGCCGAAGTGGTAAACGCTCTTGACCTGCGCAACGAGATTATCGAGTCCGGACTCAGGTACGAGGTAGGTGTCGCCGGGAGTCGCCTGTCTTCGATTCAGAGGCAAAAACTGGGGCTCGCGCGCGCCCTGCTGAAGGCACCTGATTTGCTGGTCGTCAATGAAGCGTTATCCAGCCTGGACCCTGCCAGCGAACGCCGCTTGATCGAAAGTGTCAGAAAATTGATGGATGACCGCGGCATTCTCTGGATTCTTGGGCGAATGCAATTAGCTGAACAATTTGACGCGGTAATGATTATGGAACGAGGCAAGCTTGTCGACCAGGGACCTTTTATAGAAATGCAGAGCAAAAACGAGCACTTCCGGCAATTGCTTGCCTCGGAGTAAACTCAATCAGTATTTCTGGCTAACGTCTGAAATACAGATGTGTGGTGAAAATTCGATCCGCGATTTCACGCCTGAGACTACCCCGTAAACCTTCCCAGTAAAGTCGCAAGGGTGGATTGAAGGGCTGTAATCCGACCCTCATGGCCAAGTCTTTCAATGTAGCACGGGTAAAACAATTAATGTGTTCGAGCGGGTGAATAGCGTCGAGTTCAGCCGACCAGCCCTGTCGCACCAGTCGGCTGGCAACCCCCCGACCATCCGGCACGCGTATATAGATAATGCCA
>CAZAVY010000121.1:0-6538 GCA_964488685.1 uncultured Gammaproteobacteria bacterium | reverse complement strand
ACTCATATTCAACGAATTGGATAGGAAAATCTGGCCAAAATGCCTTTTCCGCAGTGGATTTATCCTAACTCCGACAGACTCCTAGGGGAGTATATTCTCCCGCTTGCAGCCACGGTTGGTTCGATCACTAACTCCAGGTTTTCTCACCCATGTATTTTGACCTTCTATTGAAGCGAAAGCGTTCGAAAACCCAGGAAACTGCGGTTCCGACTCCCACCCCGGCTGAACGCCGACTCGCCAGACTTGAAAGGCGTAGACGAGCAGATCGTCGATCGATCAACAACCGGAATTTTAACGGGAATTCCAGGCGAATCACCATCGATCGGCGAGATAGTTTTACGGACCGGAGGTTGGAGGTTGGAGGTTACTGATTTTAATTATTCGTAAAGCCACGCAAGCCAATCAAATCGATGGCAGCCTGAAGCCACTTATATCTGCGTTACCACCAGCATACAATCGTTTTTTCTGCGAAGGCGCAGAGGAGACACCAATATGCGAAAGAAATTTTCGAGCGGTGGATAATTTTCTTCCAATTAAAATAGGGGTATCCAGCTTCACATATCCCTCTTTGAAAATTACAAGCCTTTTATCTAAAAATAAATAAGTGCCATTGGTTGAATCCAAATCGCGAAGGTAAATTTTTCCTCCCACAATTTTAATTTCAGCATGAAGCCTGCTGGCAGTATCGTCGTCAATTCGGATATGCCCTTCTCTGCCTAAGGTAAAAACCAGGCCATCCATGAGTTCGGCACTTGTATGTAAACTTTTATTCATTAAGTTTTACCTTTGTGGCGCTTTGTTCCGAAAAAACCTGGTCTGCATTTTTAATTAGAAAAGCCCCGCCGAAGCGGGGCTGTAACGGTCCATGTATTTGTCTTAATTGAATATGCGGCGGTCAAATCGCATACTCAAGATTCATAGTACTCAACACATTAAAAAAAAATGCGATGCAATTCGCAAAAAAGTTGAATATTAGCAAATGTAAATTGAGGCCAGTAATTTGATCGCGTCCTGCGCTAAAGACGCGAGTTTGAATCCTGTATTTCGCTCGATAACCTGACCTGCCACGACTCACCCAGGTGGGATTTTATTTTCGGCAGGCGGCTTTTTTTACTAATCCGCACAGCGACTCAAGCAAGGTTCTTTTCTTATCGAAATCATAGGCATCATCAAAATATTCACGGCGCTCCTCTTCACCGATAATTATTAACCTGCCACCTGAAAAGTCGGTATTGTCTGGTAAAGCAGTATCTTCCAACGAGATCATAGTAAGCGGCACCCGGTAAATTTGACTGGAATTTAGGGCGTTGCAGACTAAATATCGTGTAAATAAATTCACCTTTCAGGCGACAATTTGGTTTTCGATTCAATTCTTTGATCCCGGTCAATAAAATTTGACCCAAAACACATACTGTAAGATTGTTTTAATTTCTATTGTGAACAATGTCGCTTCGACTCACCTGACTTTGGAATAAACTGTTGTTTGTAATTACCCCTCCTGGAAATACCTCTTTAACCCGGCTAGTAGGCCGGGTTTTTTATTGGCCTTTGAGGTAAGGATGATTTCTGCAACGACCTTGCACCACCGCAGGGGTGGTCGTTAATGGGGGCCTGGGTATGTCCAGTGAACCTCTGATCAAGTCTAATCAGAGGTCCTTTAGTCCTTATTGAACAGTTTTTTGATTAAGGTTTTTTGCCGCGGCTGCGCCCGTTGCTGCTTCTCGATTTGTTCACCCGTGCATTCTTCGGCCACGTAATCCAGTGGTTGGGCAATATCCGTATCCAGCCTACGACCGCTACTATCAGTGGCTTCGAGCCCTTCCGTTCCATTATTTGCAGGGTAATCAGTCATGGGAAACAGCCAGAATTAAGTAGACAAGTGCCAAAATAGTAAGTTGGAGATCTGATTAATGTGTCTGCAATCACATTGGGGCCCATTTACCCTGGATTGGGTATACTGAAACCTGTTACTTCTGATCTTGTATACTGATCGAGGTTGTTATTGTTCTGTCATGGCTTGTGCGTGCGGGGTTAGCTCAGTTGGTAGAGCGTCAGCTTCCCAAGCTGAATGTCGCGAGTTCGAATCTCGTACCCCGCTCCAACCTCTTTGACTTCCGGGGTCTTGGACATTGTAAAATTGAGCCTGTATTCTTTATGCCTGCAAAAATAAACCAGTGTGGAGCCCAACATGGAAAAGATGTTCCCATCAATAATTAAAAGCCGAATCCCGATATCGAATAATATTATTCTACTAGTAATTGCGCTGGCTTTACTGAATGGCTGCTCTTTTAAACATGAATTGCCCAACCAGCCTGAACTGGTTTTTCCCAGCCAGCAAAAACTGGATTTACAGGTAGGCCTGTTTATTCCCGAACCATTAAAAAACTATCTATTCATTTGGGCGCCAGGTGATAAATACACCACCTCGATAGGCAAAATGCTTGAACAACGGGTGCAGGCTGTCGCTATCGCCGGGTTTCGAAAGGTCTCAAAAAGCGACAGTAAATCCTTTCCGGATGATGCAAACTACGAGGCTTTATTGATCCCTACGGTCCTGGGAGATTCAGTTTCCATTGTTGGTAACCGGCTGTACAGCAACAAAATAACCGCCAACCTGCAACTGGAGTGGCAACTGGTTGCCAGCAATGGAGACCCCATATGGGTTCAATCCGTGCAGGGTAAAATAGATTCCACAATTGTGAGAGCGTTTAAGCTGACGAAAACGCTCAATAAATTTTTACCGCCGCTGATTGATGACGCGATGACCAAATCCTTGTCAGCCATTTCCAGTTCACAGGAAATACGTCTTTTTATCGAATCGCAACAGTAGCCTGATTGTGTTTATTTCATTGACTAGCTTTTGGAGAAACTCAATGGGCGTAACAAAGCTGGTTTCGTTACTGATCTTTTTAGCCCTGTTAACGGGTTGCATCCAGATAAAGTCCTATGTACCGCCAACTCCCAGTTCAATCAATCTTTCTACCGTTAAAGGCAACCACGCCGGTCCAACGATAGGTGTGTTGGTTGAGTTCCAGCGAGAGGGCAAAGAATATGCCGAAGTGCGGGGCCAGGCCAGAGAAACTGTTTTTCGAGTATTGAAACAAACTCGAATTTTTAAAAATGTATTAAGTGGAACTTTCAATGCCGATGTGATTTTGAAGATTGTTATCGATAACACCGATGAAGAATTACCCGGTGATATACCGGTTACAAACGCTCAGGCGCCCCTGGGACCCAATGATATAGGCGTAACCGATAGATATGTGATCTCGCTTGATTACAAATCTGCTGTAGATCCCGGCGTGAAGGTTCGAAAAGCCTACCGGCATTCAATAATTTCCACGATTAGAGGTAATAAGGCTCCCTATGGATTGAAACCCATCGCCGTTGACAAGGCATTCGATCGAGTTATTGATGATGTCATACTGTTATTTCTTTCGGATATCGAAAAAATGGGCCTGATTAGTTTCACACCCTGAAATCAGGCCTGGCACCATTGCCAATTAACTTACGATAAGCGCAACTCAAATACCGGGAGCAAGGAGAGAACACGGGCCGCATACCTAAAAAACCCCGGGGATCGGCACCCGCACATTCCAGTCATGCCGGTCCGGCAGTTTGCCATACTGGATACCGGTGAGTTCATCGTAGAGCCTGCGCGTCAGTTCCCCGGGGGGCGTGGTGGCCACCTGGAAAACCTCTCCTTTGAAGCCGATGCTGGCCACGGGGCAGATCACCGCCGCGGTTCCCGCACCGAACACTTCCTCCATGTCTCCGACACGGAAAGCATCCACTACTTCATCGATAGAGATACGCCGTTGTTCCACCGCCAGACCCCATTCCTCGAGCAGGATGAGGACGCTGTCTCGCACCACGCCGGGCAGGATGGAGCCGCCCAGGGGCGGGGTCACCACCTTGCCGTCGATCTTGAAGAAGATGTTCATCGCACCCACCTCCTCCACGTAGCGATGTTCATTGCCATCCAGCCACAACACCTGGTCAAACCCCTGTTCCCGGCTTTCCGAACCCGGTAGCAGGCTGGCGGCATAGTTGGCGGCGGTCTTGGCCGCCCCCAGGCCGCCGATGCTGGCGGCCCGGGTAAATCGGTCTTCCACGCGCAGGGAGACACCTTGCTGGAGATCGCTAAAGTAACTCCCCACCGGGGAGGTCATAATGATAAAATGATAGCGGTTGGCCGCACGCACTTCCAGGGTTGCCTCGGTGCCGATTACCAGGGGCCTCACATAAAGCGAATGGCCCCACCGGGATGGCAGCCAGCCGTGGTCGAGCTCGATCAATTGTCGGGTGGCCTGAATCATGATTCGGCGTAATTCGTCGGCGCCCATGATTGGAATACATAAACGCCGGCAGGAATCATAAAGCCGGCGTGCATTCATATCCGGGCGAAAAATATGCGCCTCCGCGTTCGGCCCGCGAAAGGCCTTGTAACCATCGAACACAGTCTGGCCATAGTGCAGCATCGCGACTCCGGGCTCCAGCGCCAGCGCCTGGTAAGGAATTATCTGCGGATTGATCCAGGCGCCGTCAATATATTCCATGCTGAACATGTGATCTGAAAAGATACTGCCGAATCCGAGCTGGTTGAAATCAACCTGCGACAGGCGACTCTGATTTACCGGCGTGACGGGATAACGGGATAACGGCATAGGCCTCGGTGTTTCGATGACAATTGTCGATAACACGAAGATAACATGCATGAGTCAGAGAGCAATGGCGTTTCACTGACAAAAATTTTAGGCACCCCGCGGTACGCGGGACTGCTCGCGACAGGGGATCTCACAAACACGACACCATTGCCGTAAAAGGTTCCCACATCCACGAGTATGACAGCCGTAAATATGCGACCGGACTCAGCGAGCAATTTAATCGGATACTGGAAAACACCGCTCGCCGAGCCCGATCGCTACAAACAGATCAGTTTTCGAATTTGAAATTCTTTTGCTGCGCCTGTTTTCTGATGGCTTTGGCCAGGGCATCGCTCATGCTGGGCGCCGCCGCGACCTGTTTACGTTTTACCTCGGCGACAAAGGCATCTCTTGACTGGCTGAGTTCGGAAATCTCCCGTTGAATCATCTTGCGCGCCTGCGCTTTATGCTGGATATAATCCAGCTTCTCCTGTGCGGATAACCCCTGCATCGGCTCCGGCAGTGCCGCATCTTAACCAGACCGTAGTGTGCAATGATCGAAACTTGAGCAGGTATATCTCATGGACAAGCAAAATTTCAATTTAAACACCGGCCGGCTTCTAAAGCGCCTGGAAGCGCTGGCTCAACTTGGCGCCACACCGGAAAGCGGTGTTTGTCGACTGGCATTGACCGACGAGGACAAGCTCGGCCGGGACCAACTGGTCAGCTGGATGAAACAACTGCAGCTCCGGGTCGAGGTTGATCAAATTGGAAACATTTTTGGCATTCGCCCCGGGAAATTCGACTGCGCTCCCGTGATGACCGGTTCACATATCGATACCGTCTTCAACGGAGGTAAGCTGGACGGTAGTCTGGGCGTGCTGGCCGGTCTCGAAATCGCGCATACATTAAACCAGCTGACAATTGAAACAGATCGTCCTTTCGTTGTTGCAGCCTTTACCAATGAAGAAGGAGCCCGATTTCAACCCGACATGCTGGGTTCGTTGATACATGCCGGGGGCATTGATCTTGCAACCGCACTGACGCTCGAGGACAGCGATGGCGCGGGCTCGGAAAAGAACTGGAACGGATCGGATACGCCGGTCAAATGGCCTGTGGCTCGATCAGGCCTCATGCCTTTGTCGAGTTGCATATAGAACAGGGCCCCGTTTTAGAGAAACAGAACATCACCATCGGCGCAGTGGAAAATCTGCAGGGAATTTCGTGGACCGAGGTCTTAATCTCGGGGCAGGCAAACCATGCCGGAACCACGCCGATGCAGATGCGGCGGGATGCCGGCTACTGTGCGAGCCTGCTGGCGACCTACGTCCATGACCTGGCGTATGAGATGGGTGGATCGCAGGTCGCGACTGTCGGCCTTATCGAGCTTAAACCCAATATGATTAACGTGGTCGCGAGCAACGCCAGGGTTAGCGTCGATTTACGAAACCCAGACGATACCCTGCTAATCGATGCCGAGAAACGATTGACGGATTTTCTGTCTGATCTGAGCGCGAAACACCCGGTCGAGATTGAAACCAGAAAACTCGCCAGATTCGACCCGGTCGAATTCGATCAGCAACTCGTCGGCCGGATCGAGAGCAACACCGATGCGCTCGGATATTCCCGCCGAAGAATGACATCGGGCGCGGGGCATGACGCGCAAATGATGTCCCGCATCTGCCCCACCGCAATGATATTCACGCCTTCGATTAACGGCATATCGCATAATCCCGCCGAAGCCACGGCAGACAAAGACCTGGCAGCCGGTGCCCAGGTACTTTTTCATACCCTGCTGGATTTACTGTTTATCTAACCCGAACATTTCACAAACCTGCTCGCGCCCTGGCTTGAGCTTTGTTTCCTCGGGAACCTTCCTCAGTCGGCCGGAT
>CAZAVY010000120.1:0-6705 GCA_964488685.1 uncultured Gammaproteobacteria bacterium | reverse complement strand
ACCCCTTGGGTCCAAAAATGATCACTAGCAGAAGGCGGTTTCTACAGGTCGGCGCCGCCGGAGGCATCGGTATCGCGGCACCTTTAATTTTTCAAAGTTGTGGCGTCGCGGGTTTTGAAGATTCCCGGTTCATCAACCCGCTCAGGTTGCCGCCATTACTGGAAGGTCGCCGGGAAGGCAATAGTCGCGTATACGATCTGACGCTACAGCACGGGGTAAGTAATTTTTGGGGCGACAGGCCAACACCGACGATTGGAATCAATGGCGACTATCTGGGGCCGGTGATCAGGGTTCACCGCGGTGATGAAGTCAGGTTAAAGGTTGTCAACAAGCTTCTGGAACCATCCACGCTGCACTGGCATGGCCTCCATCTGCCGGCGGCGATGGACGGTGGACCGCATCAAGTGGTTCGACCCGGAGAAACCTGGGTATCGGAATTCAAAATTCGACAGGGCGCATCGACGCAGTGGTATCACGCACATTTGCACAAACGAACCGGGATTCAGGTTTACTACGGTTTGGCGGGCTTGTTTTATATCGACGAGGATGCCACCAGGGGCTTGAATCTGCCATCAGAATACGCGGTGGACGACATCCCGCTGGTGTTGCAGGATCGATCATTTAACCAGGATGGTTCCTTGCGCTACCTCAGTTCGATGCATGAGCGCATGATGGGGATGCTGGGACAGAACATGCTGGTAAACGGCACCTTGTTTCCCTTGTTCAAGGTACAGAAGCGACTCACGCGGTTTCGTATCCTGAACGGCTCGAATGCCAGAATTTACAACCTGGAGTTTGATAACCAACGCGAGTTTCTGCAAATTGCCACCGATGGCGGACTACTGGCTCAACCGGTCCGATTGCGAAACCTGATTCTGGCTCCGGGCGAACGTGGCGAATTACTGGTTGAATTCTCACCGGGCGAAACTGCCCTGTTGCGGCACAAGCCCCTGCCGAGGCGCCCGAATTCCGGTGCCGGTATGATGGGCATGATGGGAAATATGATGTCTGCCAACGACCAACCGATTTCAATTTTACGCTTCGATGCCCCGCCCGGCTTGTCATCACCGGTCGAAATTCCGACACAACTGGTAAAACCACGAAGCTGGTTGGTAAGCGAAGCCGTCCGGACCCGGCGCTTTGTGCTGAATATGGGTATGGGCATGATGCGAAGCGGTGGCTTTGGTATTAACGGCAAACCCATGGACATGAATCGGATCGATGTAAGGGTGCCGCTCGGTGATATCGAAATCTGGGAGATTGTCAACGAATCGTCGATGCCGCACCCGTTTCATATCCACGATATCCAGTTCCGTATTCTCGACCGCAATGGCCGGCAGCCGTCCGCCAATGAACAGGGGTTGAAAGATACCGTGCTGGTGCATTCGGGGGAGAAGGTTCGCATCATCACCCAGTTTGAAAACTATGCGGATCCGGTAGTGCCGTACATGTATCACTGCCACATCCTGGAGCACGAAGATGCCGGCATGATGGGGCAGTTCCTGGTGGTTTAGGGTTTGACATCAATTTATAAACCGGTACCGGGAGTATCTCGAACTATGAATGGCATGGTTTTGGCGTCGGCCTGTTCGACTCTTTCATAACCGGTAGCGAGATGGAACACGGCCCGACAGACCTGCGCAAATCGATTCGAATCAAGGAGGGGAACCAGGTTTACATCAAGGGTTAATGGGCCCTGCCTATTGGTTGTTTGTTAACTGGTTCATACATTTGGTCAGTTTGTGGGTGCTATCCATGTGAATGCTGGAATATTAACTAAACTCCATTGATATGAGGCATTTACATCACAAATCTAAAGGCTTTTCCCTGGTTGAATTGATCACGGTAATCGTGATTCTGGGAATTGTGGGTACGGTGGCGCTGGGCAAGTTTGAAGACTTGTCGGAGGATGCGCATACCGCGGCGGCGCGGGCAACCCTGGGTGAATTCAGTTCGATCGGCATGACGACCGTATTTAACTACGCGATCGAGCGTGACGCCGACCCGACCACGGTCGAAGTGCGTCCCGGTGTCACCCTACCGGTCAATGCGCAGGGCTGGGCAGGGAGCCCGTATAATATAACCCGGCCTGCCTGAACCTGTGGCAAACCATAATGGCGAGCTCGGAACCGATGAATCCCTGGGGAACGGTGCCTTTTACGACCCCTGCCGACGGCTGGGAGTATCTTGGCACCGGGGCGGTTTGCGCCTACCTGTACAAACCGGACGTTACCCCGTTCAAGTTAATTATTTACTGGCCGGATGATGGCGTCTCTACACTCTCGGCCAGAATTTTCGGGTTCGGGATTTAGTCTCCGCTTGAAATTTTGATTACTGGTTTGACCCGAATTTATGCTACAGGCGTAAGCCGCCATCGAGTTCGAGTACGCGCCCGCTGAAGTAATCGTTTTCGATGATAAAATCCACCGCCTGCGCGAGTTCCTCGACTGCACCGGTGCGCTGCAGCGGCACCGCGCCGGTGATGACAAAGGTATTATTCTTGATTTGCAATCTGGTTATCCCTGAGCTCGTTTTAAATTACCATACCGGCGTCGTATTTCACTGTCAAATCCAGTAGTGATGATGTGTGTCAATGCTGATTCAACATCAATTCCAATCGATCGGACACCGTGTTTTCGATTACGAATTGATTTATTATTGATATTTCTGTCACCCATTTGTGAACCGTGATGGATTTGCTCAAGCCACTGTTAGTCGTTGTTTTACTGGCCGCGTTTTTGTTCAGCTTTTCGCAGCGAATTGACTGGCGTAGCGCCAGTCGGGAATCTGCGGGCATTGCACCGGATCCCGCTATCGCCAGTGAGGCGATGATACATGTTTACGGAGCCGATGCCTGGGGCTGGCGCGGATGGTTTGCAATTCATACCTGGATCGCGACAAAACGCAAGGATGAGGATTTTTACACCCTGTATGACGTAATCGGCTGGCGCGGATTTGACGGTCAGGAGGTCATGAATATCTACCGTGGCATACCCGATCGATACTGGTATGGCGCCAGACCCCGTTTGCTCAAGGCACACCAGGGTGGTGATACGGATGCATTGATCGACGCCGTCGACGCCGCCGCCCGGGCCTACCCCTGGAAAAAAACTTACCAGGCTTTTCCGGGACCGAACAGCAACACCTTTACCGCCTGGGTGGCACAACAGGTGCCCGGACTCGAACTGGAATTACCGTACTCGGCAATTGGTAGCGGTTACATCGATCAGGCCGGGTGATTTCATGATTGAGGATACTCATGTCGATCCTCTCCGGGCTGCCTGCGGGAAAACTTTTCGAAAGGTCAAATTGATGCGTGGCCCGCAGCTTTGGCGAAATTTTGCAATGCCGTGTTTCCAGTAGCGTTGCGTATCGCCTCGCATCAACAGCAGACTGCCCTCTGGCAAGGGAAGCTTCACTGTTTTTAGATCCTTTCGGGACTTATGTTTAAGCAGGAAAGTTCGGTCTTCACCCAGACTCAAGGAAGCGATCGCCGGCTGCGAGCCAAGTTCGCTCTCGTCGTCGCTGTGCATTCCCATACTGTCGTTTTGATCCCGGTAGTAATTGAGCAACACCGAGTTAAACGCATGCCCGGTCAGTGCTTCAATCCGAGCCTTGATCTCGAGCAGAGTTGGGGTCCAGGGCAGGGGCAGGAGCCTGATGCCGGAGTAGCGGTAGGCGTGGTCACCATGCCAGGCGCTCAATCGCGGTTGCCGAAAAGGCTTTCCATAAACGGTGATTTGTTGCTGATTCCAGTCGGTGGTGTCGATCAATTCTCGCAATAGCAGGTCATAGGGTTGCCCCAGATCCGTCTGTCGCCAGAATCGCAAATCGGCATCGAGCAAAGGTAAACGCTCGAATTCAGGTTCGGATAGCAGCTCATGCATGCGCATATGGAATATCGTTTTATCGCCCGAGCAGGGTTTGTTTTTCGGTGCGTGACATTTTCTTGATCTCCGCCTCGCGGCGGCTGGCGCTGCTGCGAGTATGGCCTTGCTCGCAGTAAACGACTCGGAGCGGGCGACGGCCGTTGAAAAATTTTGCGCCCTTGTGACCGTTAAGATGTTCCTCGAAGCGCCGTTCGACATCTGTCGTAATTCCGGTGTAGAGCGACGCATCGCTGGCTTCAATGATGTATAGCGACCAGTCGTCGAAAGTTTTCTTCATAGTTTGCTTATGGACTGATCTGGTAAATCGCCACGGGTTCATTAAATCCTTTTACCGTTACCTCCTGTTCTCGTAAATCATATTCGAGCAGGATATCACCCACCGCCGGGTCGCTGAAAAACTGTTTCGACAGGGTAATGTCGCCGGCCTCTCCCTGGCCCTCGAGGCGAGCGGCAAGATTTACCGCTTCACCGTAGTAGTCAAGTCGCTGGTTTAAAGTGACGGCAATACTGCTGCCCGTATGCAGGCCGATGCGAATGGCAACGTCGTCTGAACCGAGGCGCTGGTTGAATTCGGGCATTGCCTGTTGCATCTCGATGGCTGCGTGCATGGCATCGTCCGGAATCGAAAAGGCGGCGTGGATCCCATCGCCAATGGTTTTGACGATACTCCCCTGATGGCGGCGTACAATTTCACCCAGCACGGCGAAATGTTCGCGCACCAGGTGATAGGCAGCGGCATCGCCCAGACGTGAAAACAGGGATGTCGACCCGACCAGGTCCGAGAACATAAAGCTGATATTTCTTATACTGACTTCGTCCCCGGGACGTAATATCTGGTCGGAAAATAAATCTCGAAACGCCTGTATCGTGGTGACTTGCTCGGCAGTCAATACATCGCGTAACCAACTTTGATCTTCGATCACCACGGTGCGCGCGAGACTGCCGTCATTCACCATCCTGATTTCCGCCTCGGGTGAATCACCGGCAATTTCCACCGCCTTGTCATGGATATGAATTTCGGGAAAGGAGTTCTGTTGCCAGTTTACCTTGAGTTCATCCCCGGCTTCAAGCGTGCGCAGCAGGTAATCACCCGGATGCAATATCAACGGCAGTGAACGACTGGCGCCCGGGGGTAACGAACACTGACCCTTGATATGCGGTGTGACTCCAGGCCCTGAACGACAATAAAAGCCATTCTCAACCGACCGAATCGACGGGCTCGGGCTGAAACTCAATTCCACATTGCTGGCAAAGTCCGACTGGAAGTCGATGTTACAGGCATCGCAATGCACACCGTTCGGTAAATCGCTCATATTGCTGACCTGAGTTTTTGAAATTCGACACCGCGGGCAAAGGATATCCCAACGGGATTCCAGCAAACCCGAGCGCACCGCCTGTAAAAAAAGTTCAACCACGTTTCGAGTCTCGACTTGCCAACGGCGCGCGAGCGCAACCGGACGCATCGTCCACAGGTCTACTTCCTGACCCTGGTTGATATAGTCGACCAGTTTAGCAGCGAGGTCATGACCATAGGGTGTCGCTGCAATTGAACGGGCCAGTTTCGCGCCTCGTTCAAGTGCGGACTGCGAAGGGCGGTAGCTCGAAATAAACAAGTCGGGTTGTTCGGCCCTGATCAGCTGGTCGGCCTGGGTCAGCAGTTGGCGAATCTTTTCCCGGTACACGTTCAACATGCGCTTTGCGATCAGCTTGCCGATCAGGTTTCTGGATTCAAAACCGAGTTCGATGTCGAGACTACTGCGGCTGTCTCTGTCTTCCAGGGTGACGCGGGTGGTCATGCTGAGCATCGGGCCGCGGGTGAAAATCCGCTGCTGCTCGAACCAGCGCTCGGCAATCCAGTTAGCCGGGGGCTCTTCCCAGGTGATCTTGATACCGGCGATCCCGACCTTGCCGAACACCTTGACCGTGCCGTCCGCCTGTAGCTGCTCGCTGACCTGAAACTTCGGGAAACCGGTTGCCTCCCCCCAGCGCGGGGTATCGGACACCACGGCCCATAGCTTGGCCACCGGATGATCGAATTCGAATTGATAATTTCTGGAAATCAGCATCTTGATCCTATTTTGCCACCAGCCCCGGAGACTCTAATGAAGGGCTGGTAAATTTCAAGCTATTCTCCGAATTGCACCGGATTTAGCCTTCAGACTATAGGCAGGTTAGAATGGCTTATGCTGATATTCCCCTACAGCACTGCCTTAACCCTGGCCCGCCCACCCTATGTTTGCTACGCGGCGGCGGCAATTTGCGTGGTTGTTTTCAGCCTGCAGCTCAGTTCCGGGATCACCGATTATCTGATCTATTATCCCGATAGCTGGAACCCGCTGACCATGGTCGGTTCCTCTTTTGCGCACGCCAGCTTCTGGCACCTGCTCGGCAACCTGGTGTTTTTCATGGCGTTTGCGCCGGCGCTTGAAATTCTGCTCGGTAATTCGCTGCGTTACATCGGCATAATTTTGTTTATTGTTATTGTAGCCGGAATCAGCTATTCGCTGTGGACAAATATCAGCAACGCCGAGGCGATACCCACACTGGGTTTTTCAGCGGTGGTTATGGGGATGATTGGTCTCGCGGCATACATGATGCCGCAAGTACGGATACGCGTGTTTTTCTGGCTGGTAGTATGGAAAACTTTTTTCGTACCCGCCTGGGTGCTGGCGGTGATTTACATCGGCCTCGACGCCTGGTCCCTGTTCAGTGTGCAAGGCTTCGGGGGAGTAAACCTGGTTGCCCATGTGACTGGAGGCCTGGCTGGCTATGCCTATGGTCGGCTCTGGCTCGAAGATCGAAAGCTTGAAGTCAG
>CAZAVY010000119.1:2960-6967 GCA_964488685.1 uncultured Gammaproteobacteria bacterium | reverse complement strand
AAAATAATGTCGCCAAATCCAACAGGTCATTGTAAAACAACGGTTAAGGGGGTGTGCCGCTATAGGATTGCCCGCTTTATTTGTGCGATATTCAGGCTAGTCGACGATTGCGATCGCGAGATCCATGACATTGGTGTTGGTGGGTCCGGTCACAAACAGGCTTTGAAGTTGTTCCAGATAAGCACCGGCATCGGCCTTTTGTAAAGACCGGCCGGCGGCTTCGCTCCAGGTGTTGCCATCCACCAGTCCGCCGGCAGCCGAGGTCGGTCCGTCGGTGCCGTCGGTGCCCGCCACCAGTAGCGTTATGTTGTCCCGGCCTGACAGCTGCTCGGAAATTGCCAGCGCCAGGCTCTGATTGCGCCCGCCTGTTCCCGGATTCCGTGGCAATACGACGGTTGGCTCACCGCCCCAGATATACACCCCGGGTTCGGCCTGTCGCAGTCGTTTTCCGATTCGAGGCGCCAGTTCATAAATATCCCCATAGAGCGACTCCTCGTTCAAACCAACCGTCAATCCCAGTTCAGTCGCCTTTTGCGCTGCCTGCTCACGCGCAATCCGGTTCGATGCGATTATCCTGGAACTCGCCACCGCCCCGGCCCGATGACAATCTCCAAGTCCCGAGCCAATGGTTGCAATATCATCCCCTTCGACATCCGAAATCGCATAGACTCGGATTTCGATTCCCTGGAAGGTTTCGATAAGCTTGCCATCCTTGATCAGCGAGGTTTGTTTGCGTCGTGCATTGATCTGCGAGATGGTTTTGCCGCCGGCTATCATTTCATCGGTTAACGCCTGCAAGTCGGCCAGAGTCATGTCTTCGGGTAATGCTTCGGCGAGCGCCGATGCGCCACCCGATACCAGCAACAGAACCCGGCTATCCAGCGGCATCGAACGCATACGTTCCAGCAGTGCCTGCCCCGCTTCAAGTGAACGTTGGTCTGGAATCGGATGCGCCGATTCGATGACGCTTACCCGTTGGCGCGAGACGATGTCCCCATCCGCATGATCGTACTTGGTGACCAGCAGCGCGTCACAGTCGGGTAGATTGTCGAGCGCGGCCTGGCACATACCTGGTGCGGCCTTGCCGACCGCAAGCACCAGCGCCGGATTAAATCGGTTATCGGATTTTAACGCGTTCGCAACCGCCTGATATCCGGACACCGCGCCAACCGCCGCATCCCAGATCATATTAAGTGCTGCTGTCCAGGTGTCTGATTCCGGCATACGGGCCCCTTGATTCGACTGAGTGAAACTTTAAAGTTTACCCCTGGTTATAAAAAACAAAGGCACGGGTTTCAACGCTTTCACGTGGCTTTGCATCTGCTGGAACATTCGGCAATCGAAACGCACTGTGAATACTGCAGGGATTGGCGCCGCCATCGATGGAATCGAAGGTTTTAAACAGTAATACCTCGTCGGGGCGCATTTCAGGATAGTAAAACCAGCTTTGCCCGGGGGCGTGCACTGCAAGCTGGATTTCTCCGCTATGATCGGGGGCACGGCGCTCGGTATCGATCAGGTCGGCCGGGTCCAGGCTGCGCGCATCGCACAGTGCCAGCGGGTAGTCTTCGACCGGATCCACCAACGGACGCCAGATATTGACTATCTGAAAGCGCCTCCGGGCCAACGCTTCGGCGTCATCGCCAAGATTTTCGCGCAGGCAGACAAAACCGGAATTCGACGTATAGTCATTGTGAACCAGGTAAGCGGGTTCACGCGTCTGCTTGATTGCGCGCAGCTCCGGATCCGAGGCCCGTAGCGTTTGATCGAATATATGCACGCGATTACATCCCGTTACCGACTTTAAAAAGTTTTCGACCTCCGAGTGGTAAATTGATTCGACCTGATCCGGATCGAGAAAATTATTGACTAGTGTTTGAAATTTTAACAGCTCGAATCCCGATGGATGTATGCCGAATTCCCCTGGCACCGTGTCGTCTGGCCTCTGACGTGCATCTTCGATTTCGACTTCGACCGTATTCATCGCCTGATCAATTTGATGGGCGGCGTTACGACCCGCGCTCGAAGCGGTATAAACCGGCCGCTCGCCCCTCGCGCCTAAAAACTCAAGCCTTGCCTGTAGTCCCATTTCAACCTCGTTTTAATTGGTGATGCCGGAAACAATCGACGGTATGATCGTTAACCAGGCCGGCAGCCTGCATGAAGGCATAACAAATGGTGCTGCCGACGAATGTAAAGCCCCGCTTTTTCAAATCTTTCGACAGCGCGTCGGAAACCCCGGTATTGACTGGAACCTGGTCGATCGAGTCCCAGTCGTTTTGCAACGGCTTGCCATCGACAAAATTCCACAGGTATTCGTTAAAGGTCTGGCCCTGCTCGCGTATTTCAAGATAGGCCCGCGCATTTTTCACGAAACCGTTTACCTTGAGCCGATTGCGTACGATTCCGCTATCCTGCAACAATGCCTGAATCTTTTTATCCCCGTAACATGCGATCATATCGGCATCAAAGTTGTCGAACACCTGTCTGTAATGCTCGCGCTTGCGCAGGATCGTAATCCAGCTCAATCCGGCTTGTGCACCCTCCAGGCAGATGAATTCAAACAATAAACGATCATCGTGCACCGGCACGCCCCATTCGAAATCGTGGTACTGCCGGTAAAGCTCATCTTCGCCGCACCACCCGCAACGCATCGATTCCATTTACAACTCCTGCAGGAACGATTCGATGCGGTCACAGGCATCCTCCAGTCCCGCTTCGTTAACGGTGTAGGATACACGCACGTAACCCTCGGCGCTGGCACCAAACGCGGTGCCGTCGAGTACCGACACGCCGGTGGCTTGATACAGTGCCCTGACAAACTCCGGCGCGCTCAAACCGGTACCCAGCACATTGACCAATATGAACATGCCCGCATCAGGCAATAATGGTTCCAGGCCAGGCATGTCGGAAATCTTGCGGAACATATAGTCACGGCGCTGTCGATAGATATTGCGCATGCGTTCCAGGTCATCACCACAGTGACACAATGCATGCGCGCTCGCCTGTTGCACGAAACCGGGTAATCCGTAGAGCATGCATAAGGCCAGTTTCTCCAGGTTGGCAATCATCTCCGGCGACGCAATGATCCAGCCGAGGCGCCAGCCCGACATGGCGTACGACTTCGACATACTGCCGATGGTTATAGCTCTTTCAGACATGCCGGGTTGTGATGCGATGTGATTAAACTCACCGCTAAACATGAGATCGCAATAAACTTCATCGGCGACGACCCACAAATCATGCCGGATCGCCAGTTCAGCGATAAATTCGAGTTCTTCCCGATTCAGTGCAATCCCGGTCGGGTTGCTCGGTGAAGCGTAAAAAATCGCGCGCGTATGTTCGGTAATCGCGCCCTGTAAAATATCCCGGTCGAGCCGGAAACCGTTTTCGGCGCTCAATACCACCGGCACCAGCGTTGCGCCCGGAGCCTGCACCGTGGCCTCATAGGTGACATACATGGGTTGCAGCACTATGGCTTCATCGCCTGCTTCCAACAGGCACATTGAACAGGCAAATAACGCGTTTTGCGCACCCGATGTGGTAATCACATCGCCTGCTTCGATCGCCTGGCCACTACGAGCGCGATGCTGCCCGGCAATCGCTTCGCGTAGTTCCAAATGACCCAGGATAGAGGTGTAATGAGTATCACCATCGCGCATAGCCTGCGACGCTTTGTCTATTATTGCCGGCGGTGTGTCAAAATCGGGGTCACCCACGCTGAGCACGATAACATCCTCACCACGGTCGCTGGCCTGCCTGGCCAGGTAGTGCAAATCCCACACATCAGCGGCACCACCTTTGACCCGATCGGTAAGCGAGGAGAATTTCATATTTATTGCCAGTCGGGTTTTAAATCATCCGCTAACGGCACGATCCGGGCTGGTTGCCTTTCGAGGTCGGCAGCACTGATTCCAGTCAGTTCATAAGGCGAAACCAGCCAATCGTTAACCTGGGTCAGTAAATAATCGGGTGGCGGATTGCGATGCCGCGAATCAGCCCGATAG
>CAZAVY010000119.1:0-2860 GCA_964488685.1 uncultured Gammaproteobacteria bacterium | reverse complement strand
CTGGGTCAGTAAATAATCGGGTGGCGGATTGCGATGCCGCGAATCAGCCCGATAGAAAGTGGAGTCACCGCGCCCTACGCCGACTCTGAAGTCGGGTCGATAGGAATCGGTCAGCAATTCCTGTTCTGCGATAAAGCGTTTCTGCATCAAAACTGCGACTGTCCAGACCTCTGTGTTATTCTTGTGGAGCCTATCAAGCGATCAGGATTAATGCACGCCCGATGCGTGAAAAACTGTATTTATCCGTACAACCATTACTGCAGGCTTGATTCCGTCTCGGCGCCGAAATCATCCGGGACGGATTTCGGCCCACGGTTATGATTGCAATCCGGCGCGACGCAGTGCCCTACTACAAGCCGACCCGAACTATGCGACATCATCGAAGATCAGATGGGCTAGCCAGCCCAAGCTCATCGCTTGCTGTATTGTTTTCGAACCGCAAGAACAGGCATATCACAGCCGCGATCAGGGCTAAGGCCGCGGCCATGACAAACGCGTAACGCAATTCGAGTTCACCGATCAGGCCCGCGACCCAGTCGTTGGTCAGATGTCACAATGACAGCGTGGCCAGCAAAAAGCGCTGATTTTTATCGAGTGCGACAGGCATCTTGATGCTGAATTCTCATTTATCGTCCTGGCCTGATTTACCCATCGCGGCTTCTATTCCGGGAAAATAGAATAACAGTGATAGCGCGCGAATTACCATCAAAAACGCCAACCCCAGGAACAAGCCGTGATTACCGAGCATCGGCATGCTCAGCTGCAACAGCGCAAGATAAGCCAGCAGCGAAAATATCATCGCATTGCGCATTTCCCGGGTATGACCGGTGCCGATGAATATACCGTCAAGCTGAAAACTCCACACCGACAGTATCGGCGCGACTACCATCCAGGGTAAATAGCGTAACGCGGTTTCAGAGACCGAATCGATACTGGTGAACAGGCCTATTATGGTTTCACCAAACAAATAGTAAGCAACCCCGACCAGCAACGCGATTACCGCGCCCCAGAAACTGGTCAGCATCACTGCGCGCCGGAAAACCCGCTGCCGGCCGGCGCCGTAGGCACTGCCGGCCAGGGCTTCCACCGCATGCGCGAATCCATCCAACCCATAAGCCATGATACTTTGCAAATGCAACAGAATCGCATTTGCCGCCAGGATCACTTCACCCTGGCTCGCGCTCTTCGCGGTGAAGTATGCGAATGCAAACAACAGGCACAGGGTGCGAACGAAAATATCGGCATTCGCCTTGAAAAGCCTTACCAGGGCTGAACGCTCCAATAAACGAGCGCGATTAGCATGCTCGAGCGCATTTCGGATAGGGGTGCGTAGCAGGTAAAATCCGACCAGCATCGCCAGGTACTCGGCAATCACGGACGCCAACGCCACACCTTCGACACCCCAGTCGAAGCCAAGCACGAACAAGATATCGAGCAGCATGTTGCTGATATTCAACACCAGTTGTAATACGAACACGTCCCGGGTGTTATGCATGCCGATAAAGATGCCGGTAAAGGCGTAAACACAAAGCACCGCCGGGGCGCTCCAGATTCGGATAGTTGCGTAGTCAGAAGCAAGTCCTTCGACCTTCGCGCTGCTGTCGATCAGGTAGAGTATGAAATCGATTAACGGCCGGCCGATCACTATTGTGACGAGGCCGAGTGCAAGGGCCAGCAACAACACTCTCAATAAGGTATCTGATAGACCGCGCCAGTCACCGCTGCCGTAGGCTTGCGCGATAAAACCGGTGGTTCCCATGCGCAAAAATCCGAAGCCCCAGTATATAAAGCTGAAAATCAATGCCCCCAGGGCAACCGCGCCAATCGCTTGCGGTTCGGGTAAATGCCCGACCACCGCGGTATCGACCGCGCCCACCAGCGGTACCGAGATATTGGAGAGAATTATGGGTCCGGCCAACAGCCAGACCTTGCGATGTGATACGGTTAATGCGCCGCCGTTTACATTCATCCAGGAGTGATCTGACCTATTCGAAGTATCATATTTTTGTGCAAAAAACCTGGACCAGAGCTAGCAGCGATTACGATTACGCGGACAGTATATACCTAATTCGTTCAATAGCCGGGTTACCGGAATGAGCTTGTCCAATCGAGTATACTGTCCTGAATGGCACTAAGTTAAGCCTCTTTAGCACCAAAAAACAAGCGCCAATATTTGCCTAAAATGAGATAATTAGGAATGAAAAATCCTAATTTATATTTGCCGGGTTTTCACCTGGCTACGTTGCGCCGAAAACCTAAATCTGCACGTCAAAAGCTCGCAGATAAGCTTTCGATGATACGCCGAAAATCCATCAGTCAACTCGCAAAATGTTTTACTGATTTCGTGCCGTCTCAGACTCTTCAACCTCATCAATCTGGGCACAGAGTCGGCGAAGATTATTCAGTAAGGAAAACACATTCTGGGGTTTCTTCTCTCAGATACTGAATGCAATTCGGGTTGCTCTGAAGTGGTTCGTAAGTTCCATGCTTTTGCTGCCGGACAATCCATTACACTGCCTTCAACATCAACTTCAGCTTATTGCCAGGCACGCCAAAAATTAGAAGAGAGCGATTTGGAGAATATTTTATCGCATACATCAAAACAACTATTGCAACGAGAAATAACACATGCTCTAGATAACCGGCGAGTTGTTGTCGTTGATGGCACAGGCGTTAGTATGCCTGACACAGCCGAAAACCAACAGATATGGCCTCAGAATCGTCAGCAAAAGCCAGGCTGCGGATTTCCACAAGCATTTATCTGTGCGTGTTTTAACCTGCAAACAGGCGCATTGCTAAGTTACGACCTGAATCCGTAGCTCCCCCGACCAATAAGCCCTCTAAAACACGCATAAACACA
>CAZAVY010000118.1:0-7058 GCA_964488685.1 uncultured Gammaproteobacteria bacterium | reverse complement strand
TGTGGAATCAATAGACTAGTGAGATTGTGCATGATTTATGAATTTTCCGGGCTAGAGCACTTCAGGCGCCAACGAAATAATTTTCATAAACTTTTCACCGCGCAGTTCACGTGTGACCTGTCCAAATATACGGGTCCCGATCGGTTGCAGGTTGTTGTTTAAAATGACCGCCGCGTTACCGTCGAACTTGATCGCGGAACCGTCTGGACGGCGTACACCGTGCGCGGTTCGCACTACCACAGCATTGTAAACCTCGCCTTTCTTGACCTTACCTCTCGGGATGGCATCCTTGATGCTGACCTTGATAATGTCACCGATTGCTGCATAGCGCCGCCTGGAACCACCGAGCACCTTGATGCACTGCATTTTACGCGCGCCACTGTTATCCGCGGCGTTTAAAACTGTCTGCATTTGAATCATCGCTGTTTCCTTCGAACTCTAGTTTGCTTTCTCGACAACCCTGACCAGCTTCCAGGACTTGGTCCTGGAAATCGGACGGCACTCTGAAATTTGAACGGTATCGCCGATACCGCATTCATTATTTTCATCATGAATATGCAACTTCGTCGATTTCTTCATGAACTTGCCGTAAATCGGGTGTTTTACTCGACGCTCGATCATAACGACCGCCGATTTATCCATTTTGTCGCTGACAACCGAACCGGTCTGAATTCTTAAAAGCTTTTCATTCATGCTGTTTCACCGCCCCGATTTTCATTCATAATGGTTTTTACACGTGCGATATCCCTGCGCACCCGGGTAACCTGATCGCCGCGCACTGCATCCGGGTTTACGCCCCGCTGCATGCGCAGGTTGAACTGTTCACGTCGCAACGCGAGTAATTCATCGCGTAACTCGTTTTCCGATTTTCCACGTAGTTCAGCAGCATTCATTACATTACGGTCCTGGTAACAAAGGTTGTCTTAAAGGGGAGCTTTGCGGCGGCCAGACGAAACGCTTCGCGGGCGATACCTTCGTTTACCCCTTCCATCTCGTAGAGCACGCGCCCGGGCTGGATTTTGCAAACCCAATACTCGACGTTACCCTTACCTTTACCCATGCGCACTTCAAGCGGTTTCTTTGAAACCGGCACGTCCGGAAAAACCCGAATCCAGATCTTGCCACCACGCTTGATATGACGTGTCATGGCACGACGCGCAGCTTCAATCTGGCGCGCTGTAATCTTGCCGCGCTCGATGGCCTTGAGACCGAATTCACCAAAGCTTACCTTGCTGCCGGTCGTGGCGAGGCCACGATTGCGACCCTTGAACTGCTTACGGAATTTTGTTCTTTTAGGCTGTAACATAGCTGGATACTCTTACTTCGCCGCGGGCTTGCCACTATCGTTTTTGGAATCAAGGTCGAAAACCTCACCCTTGTAAATCCAGACCTTGACGCCAAGAATGCCGTAGGTCGTCAGTGCTTCGGCGAATCCATAGTCGACGTTGGCACGCAAGGTGTGCAGGGGCACGCGACCTTCGCGATACCATTCATTTCGCGCGATTTCAGCCCCGTTCAAACGACCTGACACGTTAATCTTGATGCCTTCGGCACCAATCCGCATCGCGTTGGTAACCGAACGACGCATCGCACGACGAAACATCACACGACGTTCCAGCTGCGAGGCGACACCTTCGGCGACGAGTTGGGCATCGAGCTCCGGTTTGCGAATTTCCTCGATATTAATCTTGACGTTATTAAGGTGTACCGACACCAGTGCCGCGACTTCGATACGCAGCCTTTCGATATCTTCGCCTTTCTTGCCGATAATAATACCGGGGCGCGCGGTATGAATCGATACCGATACCGCCTTCGCCGGACGCGAAATCTGGATACGGCTGATCGCCGCCTGCGCCAGTTTCTTTTTCAGAAACTCACGGATCTTAAGGTCTTCGTCGAGGAAATCCGCAAATTGCCTTGAATCCGCGTACCACTTCGAGGTCCAGTCGGTGGCAATCCCGAGACGAAAACCTGTTGGATGAACTTTTTGTCCCATGCCAGCCTCTTTAGCTATCCGCGACAGTCACGGTAATATGACTGCTGCGCTTTAAAATTCGATTTCCACGACCCTTGGCGCGCGCGCGCATGCGCTTCATGCTGGGACCCTGGTCTACGTAGATCGATGCCACTTTCAATTCGTCGATATCGGCACCATCGTTGTGCTCGGCGTTGGCAATCGCCGATTCGAGCACCTTGCGCACCAGGACAGCGGCCTTCTTGTTGCTGAAAGTCAGCAAGGTCATCGCTTTTTCCACCTGCATACCGCGCACCTGGTCTGCTACCAGGCGGCACTTCTGCGGCGAAATTTTGGCGTGTCGATGTTTGGCACTGGTTTCCATAGGGGTTACCTTTTCTTCGCTTTCTTATCAACGATATGACCACGATAGGTACGCGTCAGCGAAAACTCGCCAAGTTTGTGACCGACCATATTTTCGTTAATTAAAACCGGCACATGCTGCCGTCCGTTGTGAATCGCGATAGTCAACCCAACCATCTCGGGCACGATCATGGACCGTCGCGACCAGGTCTTGATCGGACGCTTGTTATTGGTTGCAACCGCATCCAGCACTTTCTTCATCAAATGCTGATCGATAAACGGGCCTTTTCTCAGTGAACGTGGCATCTACTATTACCTCTTGCTCCGACGCCGCACGATCAGGTGGTCGGTGCGCTTGTTGGAACGTGTCTTGAATCCTTTGGCCGGTGTACCCCAGGGTGATACCGGATGACGACCGCCCGAGGTACGGCCTTCACCACCACCATGCGGGTGATCTACCGGGTTCATCGCCACACCGCGCACGGTGGGACGAATGCCGCGCCAACGTGTGGCACCCGCCTTACCCAACGAACGCAGGCTATGCTCGCCGTTGCCTACTTCGCCGATCACGGCACGGCATTCTGAAAGCACTTTGCGCATTTCCCCGGAACGCAGACGCAAGGTGGCATATCCGCCATCGTGTGCTACGAACTGGGCCGAGGTTCCTGCCGAACGTGCCAATTGCGCACCCTTGCCGGGTTTCAGTTCGACACAGTGAACCACCGTACCTACCGGAATGCTCCGTAAAGGCAGGCAATTGCCATTCTTGATTCCGGCATCCTCACCGGAGCGCAACCTGGCACCCTCGGCAACACCCTTCGGCGCAATAATATAACGGCGTTCACCGTCCATGTATTTCAGCAGTGCGATATGCGCACTACGATTCGGATCGTACTCGATACGTTCAACCACCGAATCGATGCCGTCCTTGTTACGCTTGAAGTCTATCAAACGGTAATGCTGCTTGTGACCGCCACCTATATGGCGCGAAGTGATGCGACCGGCATTGTTACGACCACCCGTTTTGGTTTTCTTTTCGAGCAAAGCGGCAAAAGGCTTGCCCTTGTGAAGCCCCGGAGTCTTGACCGAGACCACGAAACGGCGACCCGGAGAAGTAGGTTTTGCTTTAATCAACGCCATGATGCTTAACCGCCTATGGATGCGAGGTCGATTTCATGGCCCTGTTCGAGTGAAACATATGCTTTTTTCCAGTCGCTACGCCTGCCGCGACGCTGGCCCTGACGCTTGGTTTTGCCTTTCATGTTGACGGTACGCACATTGGCGACCTTGACATCGAACAATTGCTCGATTGCAGCCTTGATCTCCACCTTCCTGGCACCGCGAGCTACCTGGAAAACCGCCTGGTTGGCAGCATCGCCAAGTATTGCCGATTTTTCGGAGATGTGC
Organism: uncultured Gammaproteobacteria bacterium; assembly: GCA_964488685.1. Lineage (GTDB taxonomy): Bacteria > Pseudomonadota > Gammaproteobacteria. The sequence continues at coordinate 3,334 of CAZAVY010000118.1, read as the reverse complement.
GGGGCTTTCAAAATTTGAAAAATTCTTTCCTGATTCATGACAGGCGTTCCTCGAGTTTCTTCAACGCCGCCTCGTCGATGACGATTTTTTCCTGTTTGATCAGGCTTACCGGATCGACAATGGCGATATCCATGACCCGGATATTGGGAATATTACGCGCCGCGAGATACACCGCCGAATCAAGACCGTCGGTCAACACCAGCGCATCGTGGACACCCATCTCTTCGAGACGCGCCTGCATCAGTTTCGTTTTAGGCTCGTTAACACCGAGTTTGTCGATCAATATCAGTCGCTCCTGACGCACCAGTTCAGAGACCAGACTACGCATACCGATGCGGTACATCTTTTTATTCAACTTTTTGCTGAAATCACGCGGGGTTGCGGCAAAGGTGACGCCACCAGAACGCCAGATCGGACTGCGAATGGTACCGGCGCGGGCACGACCGGTTCCTTTCTGACGCCAGGGCTTGGCACCGCCGCCACGAACCTGAGAGCGGCTTTTTTGAGCCCTGGTACCGGCGCGAGCCGATGCCATGTAAGAAACCACCAGCTGATGCACCAGTGCTTCATTGAAACTGGCTGCAAAAGCATCGTCGGAAACGGATACTTTTTTGTTAGAGTTATGAATCGCTATGTCCATTCCGGTTTTCTCTTAATCTTTCGGCTTTATTACTGCTGCAATTGATAAGGCCGCAATGTTATTGCTTGACCGCCGGACGAATGATCACATCACCGCTTTTCGCACCCGCCACCGCACCCCTGATCAACAACAGATTACGCTCGATGTCGACCCTGACAACTTCGAGGTTTTGCGTGGTGGTATTTCTGGCGCCCATGTGGCCTGACATCTTCTTGCCTTTGAAAACCCGTCCCGGGGTTTGATTTTGGCCGATAGAGCCGTTGGCACGGTGTGAAATCGAGTTGCCGTGGGTTGCATCCTGCATGGTGAAGTTATGACGCTTTACACCCCCCTGAAAACCCTTGCCCTTGGATACGCCAGAGACATCTACAATCTGGCCCTGTTCAAACAGGTCGACTTTGAATTCAGTACCGAGTTCAATTTCCTCGACCGAATCGACGCGAAATTCCCAGGCACCACGACCCGCTTCAATGTTGGCCTTTTTATAGTGGCCGGCCATCGGTTTGGTCACACGACTGGCACGACGAGTGCCGGTTACAACCTGTACCGCCACATAACCGTCGGTTTCGACCGTTTTTATCTGTGAGACCCGATTGGGCTCAACTTCGATAACCGTTACCGGGATCGATGCACCAGCATCGGAAAAAACCCGGGTCATGCCGACTTTTCGTCCTACCAAACCGAGAGACATTGTCAAACCTCAAAATAATAAGCGGTTGCATTTGATTAATTCATCCCCGAATTTTCAAATGACGAAAAATACAAGCATTCTGTATTTTTCTTTCGTTATCAGGGACTTGATTGTCCCGGATAGCGCCTGCAATTCCGTTTGCAGCGGTCGACGATTCCGCGTCACCGTATGAATTACTACCCTATTTTCAAACGCGCGGCCCGATACAGGAAAACCGTATCGGGCCGCGAGGGCGCGCACTATAGCAGATAAGAATCGGGAAGTTAAGCTTTTAATTTGGAAATCAAAGGCTATCTCCAGTCATCCCCAGGCATTTAATGTCATTCCCGCAGATTTGATGTCGTTCCCGCGAAAGCGGAAATCAAATAACGCACCATCATTGCAAGATCCCCGCTTGCGCGGGGACGACAAACTCTGACAGCTCGCCAGCGTTTGTCAATTCAGCTTGATTTGCACGTCAACCCCGGCTGCCAGATCGAGCTTCATCAGCGCGTCAACAGTTTTGTCAGTGGGGTCAACGATGTCCATCAACCGTTTATGCGTTCTGATCTCGTATTGATCGCGGGCGTCCTTGTTCACATGGGGTGAAATCAGGATTGTAAAACGCTCCTTTCGCGTCGGCAGAGGAATGGGTCCCTTGACCCTCGCGCCGGTTCGTTTCGCGGTTTCAACGATTTCAGCCGCTGAACGATCGATCAGTCGATGATCAAAAGCTTTCAGGCGGATACGGATATTTTGATTGGCAGCCATTTTATTTACTCGATAATCCTGGATACGACGCCGGCACCCACGGTACGACCGCCTTCACGGATCGCAAAGCGTAACCCATCTTCCATCGCAATCGGTGCGATCAGGCTCACATCCATCTTCACATTATCACCCGGCATTACCATCTCCACGCTCGATGGCAACTCGCATGCACCCGTCACATCCGTGGTGCGGAAGTAAAACTGCGGACGATAGCCCTTAAAGAATGGCGTATGACGTCCACCCTCATCCTTCGACAATATATACACTTCACATTCGAACCTGGTGTGCGGCGTAATCGATCCCGGCTTCGCCAGTACCTGGCCACGCTCCACTTCTTCACGCTTGGTGCCTCGCAACAGGATACCCACGTTATCTCCCGCTTCACCCTGATCCAGCAGCTTGCGGAACATCTCGACGCCGGTGCAGGTCGACTTCGCGGTTTCCTTGATACCGACGATCTCGATTTCCTCACCCACCTTGATGATGCCCCGTTCGATTCGACCGGTAACCACGGTACCACGACCCGAAATAGAGAATACGTCCTCCACCGGCATCAGGTAATCACCATCGGTCGCACGATCGGGCTCCGGCACGTAGCTGTCCAGCGCCTCCACCAGCTTGATGATCGACGGCACGCCGATCTCGCTGTCGTCGCCTTCCAGCGCCTTCAGCGCCGAACCCACGATGATCGGGGTATCGTCACCCGGAAAGTCGTAAGCGTCCAGCAGCTCGCGGATCTCCATCTCCACCAGTTCCAGCAACTCGTCGTCGTCAACCATGTCGGCCTTATTCATGAATACCACGATATAAGGCACGCCAACCTGGCGTGACAGCAGGATGTGCTCCCGGGTTTGCGGCATCGGACCATCGGCCGCCGATACCACCAGAATCGCTCCGTCCATCTGCGCCGCACCGGTAATCATGTTCTTCACATAATCCGCATGCCCCGGGCAGTCGACGTGGGCGTAGTGACGGTTTTGCGACTCGTACTCGACGTGCGAGGTCGCAATCGTGATTCCACGCGCCTTTTCTTCCGGTGCGTTATCGATCTCGTCGAATGCCTTGAATTCTCCGCCTTGCAACTCCGCCATAATCTTGGTCAGCGCCGCGGTCAAGGTAGTCTTGCCGTGGTCAACGTGACCGATAGTACCCACATTTACGTGGGGCTTGGTTCTTTCAAACTTTACTTTTGACACGTCTCATATCCCCTATAAAAAAATTCTGCCTTGCTGGGAGTGGTTTAATTAATTCGC
>CAZAVY010000117.1:0-7332 GCA_964488685.1 uncultured Gammaproteobacteria bacterium | reverse complement strand
CGCTATGATTTAATCCAGGTTCCATCGCTCGATTCATTTACGACCGCTGCAGCGGGTGTCCATGGCCTCAACGAAAACTATTTATACACGGTGGAAGCGTTGCAACAGGCGTTAAAGCGACTGGAAACCGATGGATATATCGCGCTGACGCGCTGGGTCAAGTTACCACCAAGGGATAGCCTGAAATTATTTGCAACCGCGATCGAGGCGCTTACGGCCTCGGGGCTGGACAAGATCGCACGTCGCCTGGCGTTAATCCGTGGCTGGCAAACCAGTACACTGTTGATCAAAAATGGAATGATCAGCGCCGAGGAAATCGAAGCGATCCAGGCATTTTGCGCCAAACGATCATTTGATCTTGCATACTATCCGGATATGCCGACGAGCGAGTCAAACCGTTATAACCAGCTCGAAGCGGCTTATTTCCACGACGGCGTTCGGGCGCTGCTCAGTGACCAGCGCGATCGATTCCTGGATGCCTACAAATTCAACCTGGAACCGGCCACCGATGACCAACCGTTTTACTTCCACTTCGTCAAATGGAGCAGCCTGCCTGAACTATTCGAGCTGCGCCAGCGCGGTGGCAGTGCCCTGCTCGAAACCGGCTACCTGGCGCTGGTGTTAACGTTTACTTTTGCGTTATTGTTAAGCCTGCTGCTAGTCCTGCTGCCGTTGGTTTTCATTAGTCCTAAGAGATCACCAGCCCAGGCCCATTTCAGCAGGTTCAGGATACTGGGGTACTTTTTCGCTTTGGGGCTTGGCTTCCTGCTGATTGAAATTGCTTTTATGCAGAAATTTGTGTTGCTATTGCATCATCCGATCTACGCAGCCGCGGTGGTGCTGGGTTCTTTTCTGCTTGCGGCAGGCGCCGGCAGTGGTTACACACACCGATTCGCGGGTAAAAATCGATCGGCCAGGGCAGCAACTTGTGCGGTGGCGGTGATAGTCGCGCTTGGTCTTGCTTACCTTGCGTTGCTGGGGCCACTGATGCAGGCAGCCGGGAGTTGGCCACTGGCAGCAAGAATCCTGCTCAGCATCGCGGTGATCGCACCGCTCGGATTTTGTATGGGGGTGCCCTTCCCGCTGGGTCTGTCAGCTATTGCAAACGGCTCACCATCGCTAACTCCCTGGGCCTGGGGCATCAATGGCTGCGCCTCGGTAATCAGCGCGGTGCTGGCAACCTTGCTCGCGATCCATTTTGGCTTCAACGCGGTAATTCTGCTGGCGCTGGCCTGTTATCTGGTGGCTGCAGTATGTTTTCCGAAAATCACCGGTGACTGAAATAATGCCGTTCCCAGCTAAAAAAGCATCTCCAGGAATCGCAGGCGTTTCCTGGAAGTCAGGTCTCGGGTAGTCAGATAATCTACATGTTGCCGGGGTTCATCCGGCTTCAGACGAATCACCCATAACGGCGCAAGCTCGTTGGGAATAAAAGAATAGCGCACATCCATAATCATTAGATCATCGTTCGGATTTCGCGCAATAAAGCCATCTGAGAACCAGCGGAACCGTTCAATGTCTCGTGCCTGGGTACTATCCGGTGGCAACCAGGGATAATTACGGACCACATCAAGCTTGTCGATGGAAGAACCGCGAATTGGCGCTTCACCCAAGCCGATCTTGGCAGCATCAATGTAATAGCGTCCCTTGTATTCATAAATCAATCTCCAAAGGTACAGATTACCGAGCGTTGGTTTGACCGTAAGTCGCGTCGGAATGTGTCCTCGCTGTTCAGCCAGCGCCAGTGCCACCGATTCCGCCCGTTCTCGCTGCACCGCACCAAGCGATAAATAGGCCAATGCATAGATCAGTGCGAATCGCGCGTAGCGTGATTGTTTACGTGCAAAGGCCACAGCTACCAGTATCAATAAAGGTAGTGTGAATAACGGATCGATAACGGACACGTTGTTCCAGGAAATCCTGGCGTCCGAGACCGGCCAAAACAGCTGCGTGCCATACGAAGTACAACTATCCAGAAAACCGTGAGTGGTGTAACCCAAAAAGGCATAGAGGTATATCGTAGAAAACGTCAAGGCTATTTTTAACAGGGGATATAGAATCAGTGTACACAGCAAGGCCCCAACAGGGATAAATAACAGTGAGTGAGTAAACTGTCGATGGAATTCCAGGAACAATAGAGGATCTTCTGTAGAACGAATAAATACGTCCAGATCCGGTGCCATTCCTGCCAGCAAGCCAACCAGCAGCGCCAGACGTTGTTTGCCTGGCTCGCTGGCGATGGACTGCGAGGCACTGGCACCAAGGATGCCTTGTGAAAGGGGATCCATATAACTCCTGGACTAAATACCTGTTGCCAGACCTGCATAAAATACCTGCCTGGAAGAAACCACCTAGAGGATGCGCTGATCAGTCCGTCATTGCGAGCGTAGCGAAGCAATCTCTGAACGCTGGGCATTCCTGCTATGAGAATTCTGCGGATTATGCAACTTTACTTTCTGTAAATTCTGTCATCTTTTGATTGCGTCTTCATCTTCGAAGACGGCATAACGCTTGTCAGCAGCCAAATAAACGCAAAATTGGCTGGATTGTTCAGGTTTTCGGGCGCATTCGGCCTCTCGGTGCCAGTTAATCGGCGTGAACGCTTGATTATTGGAGCTGGTTATTTGGAAATATACCCTAAATTATGTTTGTTTTACTTTATACGCCATATTCTGCAGTACGCTGTCCGCCCTCGTGAGCTGTACCAAACCATGTCAATGTTCAAATTGAGTTGGCGCGGCAATCGCACGCCTGCCGAATATCGGTTTTGCTCGCGCCGCGTCGAGCTAAGCGTACATGAGTCGTTAGCTCACCTTAAATTGATTGATCAATGCTTTCAACTCTGTAGATTTCGTTGCGACTTCTTTTGCATAGATAGAAATTGTTTCAGCCCCCGTTGCATTCTGTTTTGCAATATCCTTGATTCTAGAAATATTTCTGTTTATCTCACCAGTCACTGCATTTTGTTCTTCGGCAGCGGTTGCGACTTGTTCGTTGTGTTCATTTATTTGAAATACCGACCGGCTAATTTTATTTAACGAAGAATCTGCAAGATTTACCTGCTTGACTACAGTATCTGCTTGTGTATGACTTTGACTCATTGCCAAAACAGCATTCCTTGAACCGGATTGAAGTATTTCAATAATATGATTTATCTCTTCTGTTGCTTCTTGAGTTCGTCCAGCTAAAGTACGCACCTCATCGGCTACAACGGCAAAACCTCGACCTTGCTCACCTGCTCTGGCCGCTTCAATAGCTGCATTAAGAGCCAATAAGTTAGTTTGTTCGGCAATGGCTTTAATGACCGCTAATACCTTATTTATGGTATCGCTATGTTGCTCAACTTCATTGACAATCGTTGACGTATTGTTTATTTCTGTCGAAAGTTGATGTATCGATTGTACGGCTTTTTTCACAATTTCAAGGCCATATACCGTTTCTGCCTGTAACTCGCTGGATGCATTTGATGTCTCATTTGCACTTTCTGCTACACCACCAATCGCCACACTCATCTGGTTTATTGAATTAGCCATTTCTTCTGTTTCAATTTGTTGCTGGTTAATTTTCTCACTGGTTTGTGCTGCTGCTTCAGATGATTTATTCGAGGATACATCAATCTGTTGAGTTGTATTTTCGATATTTAAAACGATAGTACGGAGTTTATCTGTCATTGTTTGCATCGATTTTTGCAAATCGCCGATTTCATCTTTGCCATCAGTAACTATATTTTGTGTTAAGTCTCCTGATGCAATCATACCGAGATCTGCTTGGCATTTTGACAAACGATTGACGATGCTGGTACCAACTAGCCAACTGCTTAACCCCCCAAAAAGCAACGATAGCAATGAAAAAGCAACCAAATTTTTAGCCGCTCGACGTTCTTGTTGTTGTTCTCGGCGAATGGCTTCCCGGGTATATTTCTCTGTTGCAAGCAGTAATTTTTCCAGCTCAATATTTAATTGATCTTCTTCACGTTCGATTCCCGCAACCAAAGGTTGTATTGCATTTGCTTTACCCTCAGAGATCATTTTAAATATTTGATGTGCATGATCTTCAAAATCAGTATGTTTTCGTTTGATTTTCTTTAATGCATCATCAATATACGCAAATTTTATAGCGTCCTCCTCATCAAGACTAGAAGATTTAATTTGTTCTGCTAACTGTTTTGCTGCATCTATTTCAGCATCTACTTTTTTAGAAAGCGCATCAAATAATTTTTGTTCGGATGCAAAATGATTGGAGGCATTTTTTTGCTGTTCTAGCAAAACAGCAAAACGTAGAGCGCGTTCAAAATGAATCTCCTGTTCCAATTGATGTTCAGTAATAGCCGTGATAATTCCTATTAATGGAATATCTTCATTGGCAACGTGATGAAGTTCGTTTCCAAGCTTTTTCATGGAATTAAAGGAGTAAATTGAAATAGCAATAATGATAAGCATCAATACAGCCGTATTGGCAAACATTTTCGATTTGATAGAAAAGTTGTTAAGTTTCTTTAACATTGATTGTTTCCTTTTTAATTTACCTTTTTGGCCTTGGCTTTGTATCGGCAGGGGAGCAGATTGCCTTAGGCTTTTATCGCCTTTATTCAGCGGGCCACTATGCCGGCAAAGTCTGATGAGGAATATTTCTAAATAGAACCGGGATATCCCTGGTTATACCCCGGTATATCGGGATGTCTTAGCAAGCATTCGAAAGCCCGGGGAGGGTAAAACGATCGTTTATGCTGGTTTAGGCGGAGTAAAAAGAACTTGGGAAGTTTTGAATGTTTAAAGATGGTGCCCGGAGCCGGAGTCGAACCGGCACAGTGTTTCCACCGAGGGATTTTCTTACCAACTACAGCTTTCGCTGCAACAGAAATACCGACTGTTTTTGTGGTCTGGACTTTCTCTTTACCATATTACCGAACTCATAATTTAGGCTGGAGCCGTCAAGTCTCTACACTTTCATTGATACGGAATGAGCTTGACTATATTCATGCCCTCACTCCGACCTGTCGGAGTAAAACCGCAAAAAAGCTTAGCTCGGGATTGCCACCATCTACCAGCTGAGGTTTCCCCGAATTTGACTCCATTCACATCGGCGGTTTCCCGACCGAGTGCTCAATATTACTTAAGTCCCTTGCGTCTACCAATTTCGCCATCCGGGCAGGATAGTAGTTTTTAAGTAAGCGGGTGCATCATACAATACAGACAAGTAGAGGTACATAGCATTGGAGGCTGATGGCGGAATCGGCGCCATCGCGAGACGGGTAGCGGCACCGCTGTCCCCTTCTATTTTCCAATCGCAGTCTTTGAGCGCGGTCCGAATCATTTCCTGTTCGACTTCGCTCAAGGTTTTCATATTCCGGGTTGTCGGTGGAGTATTAAGATCCAATGCCTCGTCTAGCTGTAACTTGCAACCATCGGTTAGAATGACTGCCCGTTCAATTATATTTTCCAGTTCTCGCACGTAACCAGGCCAGTAGTAGTCCCTTTACCGAGCCATGACTCGATCGCCGATGGTATCGATCGAACGTCCAATTTTGTTGCTGTGCATTTTGAGAAAATGATAGGCCAGTATCTCGATATCGTTACTTCGATCACGCAATGGTGGGCTGTGAATTGGAAATACGTTTAAACGATAAAATAAATCTTCGCGAAACTTCCCGACTGCAATGCGATTTTCGAGAACACGATTGGTTGCAGCAAGACGAGCAATAAAATCCAACGGTTTGAAGATCACGTGTTTGGTGCCGTCGCGGTAAGGAGCTTCAGCGCATCGACATTGGCAACAGGGATTTTGTTCCGAACGCCAGGATTAGCAAAGAGTGTCGATTATCCACCTGGATACCCTTCGGTTCCAATCGCTCGATCAGTCGGTTCCACAGCGAGTCCGTTTCGCCGGAGAAGATCGCGTCAGTGTCGGCTGCCACGACATGCCAGCTGCCACGCTCGAGTTCGAACTCGAGCTGACCAGCCGCCCACCCGGAATACCCGTAATAAAAACGCACCTCGCTGCCGGGTTTCTTCGTCGCAAGTACCTCGTCGAGTACGTGTCGATCCGAGCTAATATAGACATCGTCGGCAACATGTGCCATCCCCTCTGTCGCCGATTCGCTACGCATCAACATCAATATTATTGGTAGTCCGACCGGCCCGCCGTAGTACAGCGCATGTGTGGTTGCACGCTGGTCTTCGATGCCGGGTATCGCTTCGGACAGGCCGATATCGCTTGACCGATTCACGATCAAACCCAGTGTTCCATCCGCACCATGCTCTACCAGGTAGACAACGGATTGTCCGAAATGTGAGCCGTCGAGCGCCCGCGTGGCCGTCAGAAACATACCGGGGCCCGGTTCCCCCGTACTGGTATCAGGTAAAGCGGGGACAATGGATGTCGGATCAAGCCACCCATCGGCAACGGATTCATCAGCCAGGGCAACTGCCAGGCCGACACAGATTGTCATTAGAATTAGAATTCGCCACATCTCTTCGATTGTAACCATTCTAAACGAAAGTTAAATCCTTCGATCAGCTTCCTGCCGGACCTCGCCCAGATTATTGGGCAGCCTTATACGCGGCCTTCTCTTGCATTTTTCGCTCAATGTTGTTGAATTGCATTAAAATTTGATTCACTTCGGGCTAGATTTGTATTGAATAACCGACCCACTGGAAATGAAAAGTCGTATAGATTATCAGTCGAATATCCAATGATGAGCGGTCTAAATTTAAATGCAACTGATAGTTCTAATTTCAGATTCACGATCCGGAGCCAACCCTTTCCCCGGCGCAAATACCTCGTTGCTGTTTTCCATCAACTGCTTTTTCCACTTCACAATTAAAAATGGCTCTGCACTATAGTGACTGTTCCACGGCTCAGGACGGGCCTGTGCTGTAGGCATAAACGTATGAGCCTGTTAGGGATTTCAGCCTCCCAAAATCGTCGGTTGAACCGGTAGCAAAACTCATTCAAATAATCCTGCAAATACCGCTTGCTGGTTCCATGATAGGTACCCAGTAAAAATCGCTTTAGATTGGCGATCGCAATATGCACCCGGGGTAACCATTCATTCGCCATTTCCGGCGGTGTTATTCGGGCAATATGATCAACATGTACGGTAAGACCATTATTAGCCGGGAGTGCATCACTTCGTACCGTCTGCCCCGCTTTAATTCGGCGCGTCGCAAAGTCATGGATATTGATCATATCGACGGAATCAACAGCTTCCATGGCCAGAAAGCCAGGCCTCCCATTTCTGTTTTCACAAGCTGCCAGTATGGACACCTTGTCTTCAGCACCTTGTCTTCAGCACCTTGTCTTCAGCACCTTGTCTTCAGCACCTTGTCTTCA
>CAZAVY010000116.1:0-7365 GCA_964488685.1 uncultured Gammaproteobacteria bacterium | reverse complement strand
ATATCCAGCGAGGCACCGGAACCTAGCTCGAAATTGGTCACATCAACGGTAATTGCATTGGCCGATCCGGGCTCCAGGACCAGGCTGGACGATTCAAATGCCTCGATGAATGGGCTATTGATGTCCATGCTGGTTAGCAGCATATGGGATCCGCCGGAAACTCCGAGGCCCCCATTGATTTGATTGCCTGACCCGGGTACTGGCTGAATCAAGCTGCTGTTAAATGCCAGTTCCAGTGCAATCGGTTCATTGTCAGGATCTCCGCCATCGGTTCCGGCGTTGAACAGGTTGGTTGATCCGGGCAGTTTTATGGCGGTACTACCTACTGCGATGAAGGCAATAGTGTCCCCGTTTCCACCCGTGAAGGTATTGCCATCATCAATTTCCACATAAGAGTTCGATTCCGCCAATACGGCAGCACCGGCGAGAAAACTAGCGGCGTTGGCGCCGTCGCCTGTAATCGTAGTGCCACTCAAAAATGCACTGGAGCTCGATAAATGAAGGCCGAAACCATCTTCTCCACCGAGCAGGGTGACGTTATTCAAGGTAACTCCCGAATTCGACTTGACGGATACCGCCGTCGAATTACTGCCCGAGTCGATGGTCATGTTTTCCAGAGCCACCCCGGACCTACCGGTGATTTCAATCGCCGAAGACAGGCCGTGGTTAACGAGCGCGCTACCCAGGCTTGAATTGTAACCATCCGCCGGATCACTACTGAAACCGGTCAGGTTACCGGTAATACTGTCGGAACCCGGTCCCGTTAATCCACGAATTGTAATATTACTGCGTCGAATCAGAATGTCATCGGTACAGGCGCCGGAAATAGTGATTAATGTCTGACCATGCAGTGAGGATGTTTCAATGGCTTCCTGCAAAGATTCAGTTGAGCAGTCTAGGTTAATCACCGGGTTATCAAGTGATGATGCGCTGCCTCCGCCACCGGCCCCTTCAAGGGCAGTGACGCGGGTTTCGTGATCAGCAATCGCACCCGTATTGGTGCTGATGTCTGAAGTGTTACCGGTAATGGATGAAAAGTTGTTGCCGATATTGGTGGTATTGGTCCCTATGCTGCCGGTGTTGGTACTAATGTTTCCGGTATTGGTACCAATGGTGCTGGTGTTGGTGGTGATGTTTCCGGTATTGGTACTAATTCCGCTGGCATTCGTTGTTACACGGCCGTCGTTATCGTTTACCGCAGCCTCGGTATCCGTAAAATTCTGATTCACCGAAGCGGCAGTGGCAGGTTGACTGGCAACAAAAGTATTGGTCACATTCAAAGGCGCTGCCTGTGCAACCCCGCCAGTCACTAATAACATTGCACTGATTACGGCGGTAGCAATACGTGCTTGTTTGGGTTGCTTATACATTTTATTTACCTCGATTTTAAATATTTGATTCAGATTTATTGGTTGTTTATTCATTTTCATTGCCAGGTACTACCATCGTCCCAGTTGAAGTTGTCCCAGACGGCACCACCGCTGGAGACATTGATCGTCACCGTCTCAGCGACCGAAGTATTCACCCCGTCGGTGGCCGTTATGCTCAGGGTATAAGGCGCGTTAGCCAGTAGATTACTATTATTCAGTACAGTAATTTCACCGTCGCTGGCAATGGCAAACGTGGCACCGGTATTGCCACCGGTGATATTGAAACCGGTGATAAAACCCGTGGTATCCGCATCGGTCGCGGTAACTGTCCCTGCCACGGTGGTATTTGCGGCAAGACTATCAACCCCAAAAACCTGGCCGGGAGTCACAGTCGGCGCGGTATCGTTCTGATCGGTCAGATTAACGATGACATCCACGCCTGCCGAAATATTGGTCCCGTCAGTCGCAGTCACGGTCAGTGTAAAACTCGCGTTAGTCTCCCGATCAAGGGCTGCGGAATTTGCCACCGTGATCGCGCCATTCGCTGCTATTGCAAACGCGGTCCCGGTATTACCCGAACTGATCGAGTATCCAACAATCACACTATCCGCATCCGTTGCCACTGCGGTGCCGATCAAAGTGGAATTGGCAAGGTTCTCGGCAATCGCAAGCGGACCCAAAGCAGCAACCACTGGTACTGCGTCGTTCACGTTTTGAACGTTAATGGTGACATTCTGCGGCACCGATACCGCCACACCATCGGTTGCCGTTATACCCAGCACAAAGCTGACCGATGTCTCAAAATCGATCGCTGCCGTGTTATTCACAGTAATCTCACCATTCGCGGCTATTGCAAATGCGGTTCCGGTATTACCTGCGGTAATGCTGTAACCACTTATCGCTGAATCCACATCACTGGCCGTCACCGCACCCACCGGCGTACTGTTCGCCGCATTTTCGGCAATCGCGAAAGGCCCTACCGCATCAACCACCGGGCTATCATTAACCATTGCCACCGTGATGCTCACGGTTGACAGATTAGAGATTTCACCGCCACCATCGGTCGCGGTAAAATTAAAGCTGTCATTTCCACTGCTATCGGCAGTCGGTGTATAAGTCAAATTCGGCGCCACGCCCGACAAAACGCCATTCGCAGGGCCTGTGACAATGGTATAGACCAACGCACCGGCGGCCACGCCATCATCGTTGACACTCAGGGTCGCGGCGGCTGGCGTATCTTCATTCGTACTAACATTGCTGTTGGCGGTCACCGGCGCCAGATTGAACGTGACCGTATTGTCGTAAGCATTAAAGTCGATGCTATCGAGTACACCGTCATTATCTGAATCTGTATCCTCGCGGTTCGGCGTACCATCGGAATCATGATCGGCCGAGGCGCCGGACCCATCTTCAGTGGTATCGTCAATGCCATCGTTATCATCGTCGGTATCGGCAGTGTCGCCGGTGCCATCGTTGTCCGCATCAGACTGCTCACTATTATCCAGCGGAAAGGCATCAGCGGTATCGACCCTGCCATCATCGTCGTCATCCAGATCACAGGCATTACCGCCATCACCCTGTCCATCGGTATTGGTCTGGCCGGGGTTAAAATGAATCGGGCAGTTATCCACGCCATCATCGAAGCCATCCCCATCGGCATCGCTGGCCGTCGGGGTCTGGGGGATACCTTCATCAACATCCAGGATGCCGTCGTTATCATCATCGGTGTCGGTCACATCACCCAGGCCGTCGCCATCGCTGTCGGTGGTCTCGGTGGCATTATCGGGAAAGGCGTCATCTGCATTCAAAGTGCCGTCACCATCGCTATCGGGATTAGTCTCGGCCGGCTCGGTACTGGTAGTAATCGAACCGCCGCCAGCCAGTTCGGGCGTCGGGGTGGTGCTGCCAGTGGTGGCGGTTTCAGCCACCAGGATGGCCTGGACGTCGGCCACGGTTTGATTGGTTGGTGAGTTCGGAATCGCCAGCATTGCCGGGTTCTGGGCTAATACGTCGAGGGTGGTACTGGAAAAAACGGTCGATGGATTACCAGCGATCATGCCATCAATATTGCCATCGACCAGATCCATGCCGAGCTCCGCAAGGACAGTATCCACATCACCGGACGACTGTTGCTCCATTTCAAATACGACCGCCGTCAGTGCTTCGACGGCACTACGATAGGCTGCAACATCGGCTTGTTCTGCGATTGATTCGGTAGTGTTATCGACCAGCGGCGGGGTATCAAAGATATCGATATCACCCGACATGCCAAACCCGAGAGTAGAGACCACTTGATTCGCGGCAGCGCCGAGCGCTGTTACAAATTGGACCGCTGTTGTTGCCGGGCTTGAATTGGCAATCGCGATATCCACCGCCAGGGTGGTTAACGGGGTCGCGTAAATTTGTTCACCTGTATCCAGCAGCGACTGGGTGATCACCGTGCGCATGGTCGTAATTACCGGCGCCAGGGCGGTGGTAATGTCGGTAGTACCGCCATCACTGGTGAATTCGAGAATATAGGGTGGTGATACCGGAAAAGGTAGAGTAAGGCCGGTAATCGCGGCGGCATTGTTCGTGGCGCCAGTGGCGACTACAGCCCCTTTGAAATTAGCTTGTGAAGGATCAAACGCGTAGACCGTGACTATCGCATTCGCCAGTGGGCCTTTTACACCGCCACCGGTTACCTCTCTTGCGCTATCCGTGGACGGCGTTGTCGAGCTATCACCGCCGCCGCCGCTACAGGCAATCAGGCTTGTAAACATCACGATGAAAACTATTATTTTTATAACATTCGGTTTATGCATGCGCACATCCTGCAATCTCAGATTCAAATAACGATCAAAATATCGTTTATATATAGGCAGAGGATTCGGATGAGTAAATGGCCCAAATGGACTAGAAAGCGCAAAAAAAATCAGATATCTGGTATTACGAGGGTCTGGTCAACGCTCGCATGGCGGGTTTAGGTAAAATTGTGATCGAACACTCAGTTCAGAAAATTTGGATTTTCATTATGATGCTGGAGCCAAGATCAATCACGTAGTCTAGTAACCTGCCGTTTCCAAATTCAAGTCTGCTATAATCAGATTGCTCCAAAACAAAAATAACAAAACATGAATGAAAAGCCAATTGCGTGGGCTGATTATGGCCCTGAAGACGCTAATCCTGTATTCGTTTTGCATGGAACGCCTGGATCGAGATTTGAACATCCTATCAACTTGTCGATATGCAATGAAACAAACTCACGGCTGATCGTTCCTGATCGACCGGGCTACGGGATGTCGAAATTTGATGCAAAACGAAGTCTGACCAGTTTGTCCGGTCAAATTATAACGATTGCCGATAAACTAGGCATCTCAACATTTTCCGTATTGGGGTTCTCTGGTGGTGGTGCATACGCCATGGCCCTGGGAGTCCAGTTTCCTGAAAGAATCAATCGAATAGCGCTCATTGGCAGTGTCGCACCTTTTGATGTGTCTGGACTATGCGAGGCTATGCCGCCCGGTAACCTGGCTTTGTTTAACCTTGCGGCCACTGATTACCTGGCAGCTTCGGCGCAATTATCCAGTTTTATCGACGGCGCCGATTCATTACTCGAGTTTTTCGATGCAACCGTTTCCGAACCCGATAAGTCTCTGTTTACAGATTTGGAATTCAGACAAATGTATCGACAGAATCTGGCAGAAGCCGTTCGCAACGGGCTTGATGGCATGGCCTATGACATGGGTATAATTGCCAGACCCTGGGAAATCGATCCAGCCGAAATCAAAGCAGAAGTACAACTTTGGCATGGTAAAAAAGATTTCAATATTCCATTGCAGATGAGTCAACACCTCAATGCTGTCATCCCGAATAGCGCATTACAGTTATTGCCTGATGCAGGTCATTGGATTTTGTTTCCGTACTACCGGGAAGTTCTTATTCAACTCTCGAATTCAACGAGCGAGTGACGCAAGGATATGCCCCCCAAATCGACAATGGATCTTTCCGAATTTGATAGCCTGGTTGGAAAAATTTATGACGCTTCCCTGGATACGAGCCAATGGCAAGTCTTCATGGAGCATCTGGTCGGTTCCTGCAATGCAAAATCAAGCTTGCTCAGAGTGCAGAATTTACAGGACAAAAGTGTCAGTGCCTGGTTTAGTCACGGCATGAACCCTGATTTCCGACCAAAATACATCGAGCATTTTGTTAAAGTTGATCCAATAATTCCGTTTTTGGCAACTCTCCCCGTGGGGAAAATGGTTCAGACTGCCGAAGATATGCAAGGTGAAGAATTTAGAGGCTCGGAATATTTTAACGACTATCTCATACCCCAGGAGATGGAGCACCTGGCCGGGGGATTTCTGTTTAGAAGCGATGCGTTGGTAGTTGCCTTTGGAATTCATAAATCCGAGCATATGGGCGCTTTTACCCATGTTGACATGGACAGGTTCAAACTGCTCGCTCCGCATATGCAAAGAGCCGTGCAAGTTAACCGGCATTTGCTACGACTCGAGAAAAATTCTAATGCGATTGGCGATGCACTTGATCGACTGCCGGTGTCGATTGTGCTGGTCGACATGAATGGCCTACCGGTTTTTTCCAATCAACAGGCACGCATGTTGTCTCTGAAAAAAAACGGGTTGAGCATCAAGTCAAACGGCCTGGCAACAATTTCGGGAAGCAACTTGAAAGCAGTCCAGAAATTAATCTATCAAGCTGTTAATTCGACAACCAAACAAGGCGGTGTACATGTCGTCCAGCAACCCGGTTCAAGGAGGCCACTAACCGTGCTCGTTACCCCGATAAATGATTGCCATCAGTTTGATCTCGGAGCCGACTGCAGTAATGTCGCTGCCGCGCTATTCATCTCGAAGCCGGATCAGGGCATAGAATTCCCACTAGACGTACTGAATTGTATCTATGGGCTGACTCCATCCGAGAGTCGTCTGGTAGTTGCGCTGGTCAATGGGAAAAGTATAAATCGGATTGCGGAACAATTAACCCTCAGCAAGAATACCGTTCGCAATCATTTAAAATCCTGTTTCCGGAAAACCGGAACAAGGCGGCAATCTGAATTGGTTGCCTTGATTCTTTCAGAGGTACCAGTCCTGGTCGACAAGCAGTCAGATTTCTAGACCGAATTCTGCGAATTCGTGAACACAATACCCAATAGTAAATCAGAATCGATTGCGGCCGGTGTCAATACCCCGAAGCAGGATTAACCAGACTTTTCCACTGATGGATCGCCGAATGAGCGGATTGCCGGGGGATCAAACGGGTCGCCCTGGTTTTATCCTTACTGCAGTTTAGTGCGAGCATTGACCGGCTGCAATGGCCTGTTATTGGGTCCATCCAGCACGTTCTTGAACGCCTCTATTTGCTGACTGGATGCCGTTACTGCGTGCTTCATTACCAGCCAGCGCACACCCTCGGAGCAGGGAGGGGTGGTTAACGAACCATTAAATCGATAGTAGTCTCGATGTTTTGGCAAAATTTCATCGGCGCCGACCCGGGTTGATAGCGCATGTTTGTCTCCACTATGCTCCGGCATCATTGACCAGGCTTTGTGTCACCCGCCGTTATCTGCACCTTAGTTTGAACATGACGGCGACTACCGCAAGGTTTCCGTCGTTATCCGAATGTACAAAGTGTGCCTCTAAGGGGTAAGAATACCCATTGATATTATTTTCTCTGGGGGCATGAAAATGAAATTACGCCAGATTATAGGGTTTGACGTCAATCTGGATACTGCGCCTTTGGCATAATTTATCTGAACCGTATGACCATTATTCACGATTTCATGCCCGCCTTTTGTATAGTTAAATATTATGGGCGCTAATTGCGACTCGATAAAACTCGATAAATTAATGGGCGACTGATTTTCGCCCGAGCAGGCATGCCGGCTACCTGCCGCTACATTTGCTGGCAGCAATTGGGTGAGTTGACAGAGTCAAACTGATCTCGTCGGCTACCCGAACAAACCTATTTGGGGCGGTGCCCTGCTCTCGGG
>CAZAVY010000115.1:0-7411 GCA_964488685.1 uncultured Gammaproteobacteria bacterium | reverse complement strand
CCTCACTGAATAGTTTATCCAAGGTCTGTTCGTAATCGTGGTAATCGAGAAAGTCATACAACTCGATTCGGGTTTGCATGCTGTCGACCACGTTTTGCTGACTGCCGTCGCTCAAAATATGCTGGTAGACGGTTAACGCCGCGAGGCTGGCCGCCCGAAACGCACTCAAGGGATAGAGTGCGAGTTTGACCCCGACCGATGCCAGTTGCTGAATGGTAAACAAAGGTGTGGCGCCGAATTCCGTGAGGTTAGCCAGCACCGGAACCTGAACCGCGTCGACGAATTGTCGGTATTGCTCAAGATCGGTCATGGCTTCCGGAAAAATCATATCGGCACCCGCGCCGACGCAGGCCTGTGCGCGTTCAATTGCGGCGTCTATTCCTTCCACCGCGAGCGCGTCGGTGCGAGCCATGACTACGAAATTTTCGTCGCTGCGTGCATCGACTGCGGCCTTGACCCGATCCACCATTTCCGCACTCGAAACGATGGCCTTGTTGGGTCTGTGGCCACAGCGTTTCTGCATCACCTGGTCTTCAATATGAACCCCGGCGACATCGGCGCGAGTCATTTCACGGATGCAGCGCGCGATATTGAAAGCGCCGCCCCAACCGACGTCAACATCAACCAGCAACGGCAGGCTACTGGCATCGGTAATGCGGCGTGCATCTTCGAGGACGTCCGCCAGGGTACTGATGCCGAGATCAGGAGTGCCGAGCGAACAGGCCGCGACACCGCCACCCGACAGGTACACTGCCTGGTGGCCACATTTTTGCGCCATGATTGCGCAATAGGCGTTGACGGCCCCGACGACCTGTAACGGATGGTTGGCGGCTACGGCCTGGCGTAATTTTTTCCCGGGAGAGTTGGGTTCAGTCATGTTGATCCCCGAGTATTTTTTTTACGATTTCCCAGGCGCCGCTGATGTGGCGCCGCATCAGTATTTCGGCAAGTTCTTCGTCGCGCCCGGCGATCGCTGCGGCAATCTGGCGATGCTGATCGAGTGCAGTTTGCGCCCGTGCCGGAAACTGCCCGGATTGACGACGGCACATGCGTATCAATTGATAGAGTTCGCCATTTAAATTTTCCAGAATCCAGTGGTTCTGACTGGCAATGGCGATGCGAAAGTGAAAATCGATATCGCCTTCGCGCTGAAAATATGCCCGGCCCTCGGTTTCACCGATGCCGGCTTCGTGTTGATCGAGTAATGCCGACAACGCGGCGCAGTCCGCGTCCGGCATCAGGCGCGCGGCGAGCCTTGCCGCCATGCCTTCGAGTGCCTCGCGCGCGCTGTAGATATCTTCCATCATCCGGGTGTTGAGTGTAACCACGCGTGAACCGGCGTGCGGAATGCGCACAATCAGTTTGATTTGTTCGAGCCGATGAATGGCTTCGCGCAAGGGTCCGCGACTGATGCCGTATTTCAACGCCAGGTCCGATTCGACGATTTTGATGCCCTGGGCAAGTTCGCCATTGACGATATCGGCCTTGATGCTATCGAAGGTGCGATGCGCCAGGGTCGGAGATTCGAGTTCCACTTCCACAGTGGCAGTTGCGAGTGATTCAAGCATATATTGTCTACAATTTCTGAGTTATTTAACAAAATTCGTTCGAAATATGCATATATTATTCTTCATTGTCAACAATGCAGGTTAGATAATTTTATCGCCCTGCGCCGGAAACGTCCCGGAATCAATTTTAATGCGGGTCTGGTGAATTAATTTTCAGAACAGGTAAATGCAATATTTTGTGAACACCGTTAGCGGGTTTACCGGATAGTGGGTATATTGAGCGACTGGCGTTGAACTATTCCAGCGGGGGATCTGGTACCCGATAACACCAGACAAAACAACTAAACTAGGGACACCGCGACTTATTGAGGAAAATCTATGAGCACTGAAACCGTTACCATCATCGACAATACTACCGGTAAAGAATTAGAGTTACCGCTCTATACCCCGACCGCGGGTCCCAAAGTAATCGATATCGGTACCCTCTATAAGGAGCTCGGATACTTCACCTACGACCCCGGCTTCATGTCGACTGCCAGCTGTTCCAGCGCCATTACTTTCCTCGATGGCGACAAGGGTGTGCTGCAATACCGGGGCTATCCGATCGACCAGCTAGCCGAGCACAGTTCGTATCTGGAAGTGTGTTTTTTACTGTTGAACGACCGGTTGCCGAACAAGGAGGAGCTTGATTCCTTCGAGTATACGGTTACCAACCACACCATGTTGCACGAAGCGCTGAACAAGTTTTTCAGCGGTTTTCGACGCGACGCCCACCCGATGGCAATCATGGTCGGCGTGGTCGGCGCGTTGGCGGCTTTCTACCACGATCATATGGATATCCATAACGAGGATCATCGGTTGATAACCGCCTATCGGCTGATCGCGAAAATGCCGACTATCGCTGCGCTGAGTTATCGCTTCGCCAACGGCAAGCCCTTTGTTTTCCCGCGTAACGATTTGAACTATACCGAGAATTTCCTCTACATGATGTTCTCGATGCCGACCGAGGAATATACGCCCAACCCGCTACTGGCGAAGGCGCTCGACCTGATCATGATCCTGCACGCCGACCACGAGCAAAACGCATCGACCTCGACAGTACGCCTCGCCGGTAGTTCCGATGCCAATCCGTTTGCCGCGGTTGCCGCGGGGATCGCCGCGCTCTGGGGCCCGGCGCACGGCGGCGCCAACGAGGCGGTAATTCGCATGTTGATCGATATCAACGAGTCCGGCAAACCGCTGCAGGCTTTTGTCGATCGCGCCAAGGATAAGAGTGACTCGTTCAGATTGATGGGATTTGGCCACCGGGTTTATAAAAACTACGACCCGCGCGCCAAGCTGATTCGCGAAATTTGCCATCAGTTGCTGCACGATATGGACACCACGGATGAGCAGAAAATATTGCTCGACACGGCGATGGCGCTGGAAAAGGTGGCGCTTGAAGACGAGTACTTCGTGCAGCGCAATCTGTACCCGAACGTCGATTTTTACTCGGGTATAATTTTCCTCGCCATGGGCATCCCGATGAACATGTTTACCGTAATCTTCGCGATGGCGCGCACCATCGGCTGGATCTCGCAGTGGAACGAAATGATGTCCGATTCGACCTCAAAAATAGGACGCCCGCGGCAACTCTACAATGGCGCGATCGACCTCGATTACGTGCCGATCGATAAACGCTGATTTGTCCCCGTCTACGTTTCGGGCTGTTACCAGGGCAGTGAAAAGGTCTTTACGTTGGTATAACTTTTCATCGCTTCAATTACGCCTTCTTTGTATCCCAGGCCCGAGTCTTTGATGCCACCGAAGGGTGACATTTCAATTCGATAGCCTGGCACCTCCCAGATATTAACCGTGCCGGTTTCCAGTTCGTTGATAAACCGAATGATATCGTCCATTCGATTGGTGCATACCCCCGAAGAAAGCCCGAATGCGGTGGAATTTGAAACCTCGATCGCATGATCGATATCTTTTACGCGGATGATCGGAATTGGCGGTCCGAAGGTTTCTTCGCGCACCAGTTCGCAATCGAAAGGTACGTGATCGAGCACCGTCGGCGAATAAACAGCGCCCTGGCGATCGTTTCCATAGAGTAGTTTTGCACCTTTCTCAATCGCATCGTTAACGCGATTCTGAAACAGGATCGCAGCGGCCTCGGTAATGACGGTGCCGACGTCGGTGTCGGGATCCATCGGATCACCGTATTTCAAGCGGCCTGCCTTTTCGACAACCAGTTCGGCAAATTCATCGGCCACCGATTCGATACACAAAACACGTTTGACAGCGGTGCAACGTTGCCCGGAGTTTTTGGTGGCGCCGGCGACGGCAAGCTCGGCCGCCTTGTCGAGATCGGCATCGTCCATCACGATCAACGGGGCATTACCGCCGAGCTCGAGTACGATTCTGCGATAACCGGCGTTTTTTGCAATGTACTTGCCGACCCCGACGCTGCCGGTAAAGGTAACCAGGTCGATATGCCGGTTGGTCAGCATTTCGTCGCCCATATCCGAGGGCAGGCCGGTAACAATGGACAACATTTGCGGTGGCAGCCCGGCCTCATAAAGGATGTCGGCCAAAACCAGCGCCGTCAGCGGTGTCTGCTCGGTCGGTTTTGCGACCATGCAGTTATTGGTCGCGATCGATGGCGCGATCTTGTGCGAAATCATGTTGAGCGGATGGTTGAAAGGCGTGATCGCCGAAATTGCACCCGGTAATGGATCACGCTGGGTGAAAATTTTGCGTCGCTTGCCCTGTGGCGTCAGGTCACAGGAAAATACCTGGCTGTCATCGTTGATGCATAACTGCCCGGAGAGGCTGAAAACATCGAAGGCGCGTCCAACTTCGTAGCGGCTGTCCTTTTTGCTGAGCCCGCTTTCGGCGGTAATCAGGTCGGAAATCTCATCGCTTCGCGAGATCAAAATTTCGGCGGTCCTAAGCAGGATTTGCTGGCGCTGGTAGCGGGTTAAACCGGGCCGATAGTTGGCGGCGATTTCAAATGCAGCGGCAATCTGTTCACGGCTCGCACGCGGTACGGTGCCGACCACTTCTCCATTGTAAGGATTCAGGACCTCAACATTGTTTCCGCTATCGCCATCGACCAGCTCGCCGGCAATGCGCATTTTTTGGTGTCTGCTTGTCATGGGACAGTACCGGGTCAGCTCGCTACGTGGTTGAGAGCCAGGTTGAATACATCGTAGTTGTGCAATTGCTGCGCCGCTGTTAAATCGACCAGCGGTTGGCTCACAATCAGCGGTACCTGCTGCTCGGTGACGCCGCCGTGCGAGCGTAGTGGCACATCGAGACCCGACAGGTCGTGACGCGAGGCGGTGGTGCCGATGACGACGTGCTTGCCCGATACCAGGATCAGGTCGCCCATTCTGTCGGGCGCCAGTTCGAAGCGCTCGCAACCCTCGGCGTTGGCATATACCGCGTCGATACCATCGATGGCGGCAAGCGCCGTTTTCAGTGTGGCTATATCGGCATCATCGGGCAGGTAGACGGTGGCGTAAGAACCCAGTGCTCCGTGGTGCACGACGTAAGGGTCGGTAATTGGCAGGATGACCCGAGCTGCGCCGGGCGCAAGGATCCGGTCCATTTCATCCTGCAGGTAAATTATATTCGGCTCGCCGGCGGCATCGTGTTTGGCATTCATACCGTGGTCGGCAGTCAATGCAATCACCGCACCGAGTGCATCGAGCTGCGCCCAGTACTTGTCCATCATCGCGTAAAAGGAATTGGCGCCGTCGCTACCGGGGGCGAACTTGTGCTGGATATAGTCGGTGGTTGAGAGATACATCAGGTCGGGACGTACCGATTCCATCAGTTTGACTCCCGCCGCGAAGATGAACTCGGACAGTTCGGCGCTGTAGACTGAAGGAACTTCCAGACCGACCATGTCGAGCACGTTATCGATGCCGTTTTCAGCGAGACTGACCTGATCCGATTTTTCCGAGGAAAAACAGATTGCACCGTCCTTGCCATGTATCAGCTCGTTTCCGAGCAACCGGCGCAGCTTGTCTTTAGCGGTGATGATTGCGACCGTTGCACCGGCATCCTGAAACGCCTTGAAGATGGTCGGTGTGCGCAACAAATCGGGTTCGTTCATCATCACTTCGCGATCGTTGGCCTTGTCGTAGTAAAAATTGCCGCAGATACCGTGCACCACCGGTGGTACCCCGGTGACGATCGATATATTGTTCGGATTGGTAAAGCTCGGCACTACGCAATGCGCCCGCAGATCGCTACCCTGTTGTTCGACTACCTTGCGCATCCACGGCATGACGCCGGCCGCAATCGCCCGTTCGATATAGTCGGGTTCCGAGCCATCGATGCAGACTACTACGCGGGGCTTGTCGGGCCAGCGGTAGTCGCGTCCGTTAACGCTGACAACAGGTTTTTGCGAGTTCATTTCCAATCGGTAATTTTAACAGCCGGGAGGCCAATATACCTTTAACCCGGTAAAGGTTAAATCGATATTACAAATGATATCTATCGACTACACCTATATCGGGTATACAGCCTCTACGCGGGTTCCTGCTGGCTTGCGCCAATCATTTCCAGAAAGGCATCGTTGACGCGCAGGCTGCGCATTTCCTGCAGGCAGACGACATACTCGGCATGAACCAGTTCGGCGTCGCTGACCTGCAAGGCGCGCAGTCTGGAATCGGCGAGCAATTCATTCTCGGCGACGACGCCGATGCCGAATCCGGCCGCGACCGCTTCACGCACGCCTTCGCGACCGCTGATCTCCATGACGTCCTGCAACGTTTGGCCGGCCTGTGCAATCGCCTCCTCAAAAATTGAGCGCGTACGCGAGCCCTTTTCCCGCAGGATAACGCGTTGGCCGACA
Source organism: uncultured Gammaproteobacteria bacterium (assembly GCA_964488685.1). Classification (GTDB taxonomy): domain Bacteria; phylum Pseudomonadota; class Gammaproteobacteria. Next base: position 1,054 of record CAZAVY010000115.1, on the reverse strand, counting down.
AGCTCCTCGATCGAGACCGAACGCCGCTCGGCCCAGTCATGGTCCTGGCTCACAAATACCACCAGTCGGTCGGGTGACAGGGGTATCGAAAAAAGCCGTTCGTCCCCCTGGGGGATATTGGGCAAAAACGCGATGTCGCAGCGTCGCGCCTCTATCCAGGACATCAACTGTTGCGAATTCCCATACTGGATCGAAATCTGGATGCCGGGGTAGAGCCGTTGAAACTGCGCCAGCAACGGGGTTGCGATATAGGGTGAATCGGCAGCGACGCGTAATTCGCCCGAGGTCAGCGCGCGCGCCGATTGCAGCAAATGTTCGACTTCCTCTTCGTGGCGAAACATGAGCCGGGTAATATTGAATGCCGATTGACCGATATCGGTCAATTCGATTCGCCGGCCATGGCGTACAAACAATTTGGTACCGTAGCGCTGTTCGAGTTCTTTTACCTGTCCGGAGAGGGTGGGTTGGGTGACATGCAGCATTTCTGCCGCACGCGTGAAGCTGCCGTGCGTGGCGACGGCATGAAAGGAACGCAGATGGGCATGAGATATCGGCATAATCTATCCGAGGCATTTGTATTATCGATTTGATAGATAGTATTTACCAAAGGTATAAATGGCAATCACTCACCCACTCAACTTATCTCAGGGCACGTCCAATGACCGACTACACCTCTAAGCCTGCCGCCAGTTCACCCAGCGGTGACCCCTACCTGCTGACTCCGGGTCCGCTCACGACATCGCTCACGGTCAAGCATGCAATGCTGCACGACTACGGCTCGCGGGATGCGACCTTCATCGAACTAAACGCGCGTATTCTCGAGCGACTGGTCGCGATCGTCAAGGGTGCGGGCAGTCATGTCTGTGTGCCGCTGCAGGGCAGTGGGACTTTCGTGGTCGAAGCGATGATCGGGAATTTTGTTGCTGTCGATGGCAAGATATTGATTCTGAGCAATGGCGCCTATGGACAACGGATTGCCAAAATCTGCGATTACTATCGGCGTGATTACCAGATACAGGAAACCCGTGAAGATGTTCCAGTAGATACCACCGAG
>CAZAVY010000114.1:0-7414 GCA_964488685.1 uncultured Gammaproteobacteria bacterium | reverse complement strand
ATAAAGTTACGGGTATGTTCGGAAGTCCGGCTGTGGAAACCGGTTTCCCGGGTCAATACTTTGTCTGCATCTGCTGTCATTCTGAATGCCGTCGCTTTGTTAAATGAATTCCTGCCGGAGTAGATGCGCAGGTGAATATCGGTCGGATTCCAGCCATTCGCTGCATCGACATCGCAGGGGCAGGCCGAGGATATACAGACCATGTCCTTGAGCGCACGCATCAGCACGTAGTCACCTGGGCGTGACCAGGGTTCGTCGAAATAAATCTGGTTGCCGGCATCGATATTGGTGTTGAAAAAAAGGTTGATCGCCATCCAGCCCTTGCGCGCCTCTACCCCGTAGGATTGTAATGCCTGGTTGAAATTGTCCGAGCAATTGACATGCCCGGGATACCCCATGTCGTCATAGTATTTGGCGGTGCAGGCGGTACCGAAGCTATCGTGGCGACCGCAGGTATCCTGGATTACTTCTACCATGGCTTCGAAGTTCTGATCGTAAAATTTGGAATATAAGCCGGGTGCCGGGTAGGATGCGCCGACCACGTGTCGGGTGGTGGTTGCATCGAGGCAGCGTTCGATTCCGCGGTCCAGCATCGACGCATCGAAGCACTGGAAGTCGGAACATTCGCGTCCTTCGACGTCGATGATCTGGATGTAGTCACCGGCCTTTACCTGGTAGGCAAACGCGGTGCGCGCTGGAATACGCAGGTCTTCGAGCGGATCGGCCAGCGGATCCGGCAATCGGGTTATGTTTTCGCCGTCTGCTCGCGGTTGGCGATGGATAAACGCCACCAGGTCGGTGGGAGTGTCCTGTCGATCGGCGCGCATGTCACCGCCTGATGCAACGATTATACAGGTTACGGTCTGATCGGCAGTAAATCGAATCGAGTCGCCGGCGGGAGAATGGTTTCTGAACACCAGGGTGCTTTGCGCTTGTTCGATTGACAGGTTGTGCTCGTCCAGTGCATTTTTTATCCTGACTGCATGCGGATTTGCACTTTCGAGTATGCGCTTTAGCCCGTCGGCGGTACCATTGTTGCGCGCGCCAATCAGGGCTGCGTCGCTGCGACCATTGTCGTCAAATACTGTGAATTCAGCGGGTTGTAACCCTTCGGGACTAACCAGTTCAATTTCATCGCCGGCCTGCAGCGTGAGCGCGACACTGCCGCCGCCCTGAATCCGGTAACGCTCGGTATTCACGGGTAACGCGTTTAATCCGGGTTCGCGTACCCGGACCGATGAAACGAATAATGGGTCATTCATTTAGTCGGATTCCAGCAGGTCGTCCTGCACGCCATACAAATGGTCCTTGATAAGCCTGACCGCACGTGCGGTATCGCGCGCCGAGATTGCCTCGTATAGCGACCGGTGCTGGCGATTGTAATAACCCATCCGTTCGGGTGTCAGAAGCCTGGCTTTCATGCTACGCCATTGCGAGTGGCGACGCACTTCGCTGATGCGCTCATACAGCCAGTACATCAATTTGTTCCTGGAGCAATGGGCCAGCGCCATGTGAAAAGCAGTATCGGCACGCGCAAATTTCTCCGAGTTACCATCGCAGGCTTCACAAAGTCGCAGTGCGTCACGCAACCCGTCCAGATCACGGGAGCTCGAGTTGGCAATTGCCAGCCTGACCATCTGCGGTTCGATCGCAATTCGAACTTCGACCATTTCGATCGGGCTGGTAACGCTCGATATTTCCTGTTGGTTGGTAACCTCTTTGTGTGACACATAAGTGCCGCTGCCGATCTGGCGCGTTACCAGGTGTTGTTGTTCGAGGATTTGCAATACCGAGCGGATAGTACCGCGTGACACACCAAATTCCTCGGCGAGGTTCCGTTCTGCGGGCAATCGCTCTTCGTAGCTGTAATCACCTTCCAGAATCCGGCGGCGCAACTGTGCGGCAACGTTGCTGGTGGTTACGCCCACACGGATTCCGTCCCATTTTTGAGATGATCTCGCGTCCATGTTTGTTACAGACTGGGTATTACTATCTGATGATTTCAAGCCTTCTGGCTCCAGGGTTTTCGGTGTAATTTTGGTACTCTAAATTGGTACAATAGTGCGCTTGTCAGACGCTCAAATCAAGCCTTATAGTCAAAAATTGGATTCGAGTGCACTAATAATCTATTAAATTGGCATCCACGTATTCGCGCTTTAAATCAGGTTTGAGTGATGCGGATAGAGATTGGCTGGAGCTACGCTATCAATTTTCAAGTCATTGAAACATAAATAAAAAAATTAGATTCTCGCTATCAAGAAAGCGATTAGTAGCAATTCTCAGGGAACCGGGTAACAGGATTATTGGACCTGCTATTAAATAATTGGTCCATTAAAATCAGTGTTTACAGCTCAAGTTGTACAAAAAAACGCGCTTTAGGTCTTGTTTTGTGTGATCTGATGGGTATACCATTGCAGCCTGTCTGGTTCACTCGAATCGTATTCTGGGCAGTGAATCAAAGAGTTTTCTGGTGAAAATCAATGCACATAAACCGGCTGAGTTGATCATAGAACCGAAGGTAGATGAATCATATGTCTCTAACCGTTGGAGGGTAGCATGACCGAATTACAAGCACATGTAGAAGCGCCGGGGCGCGCCGAACTGGTTAAACAGGTTGCTGAAAAGATCAAGGAAACCGGTGTCGATTATATTTACTACCAGTTTATTTCCGTTACCGGACGCATTGTCGGTAAAGGCATACCTGCCGCACACTGGGAGCGACTTGCAGAAAAAGGCTTCCAGCTGGTTTATGGTTCGACCGCGAACCTGTTTGTCGACCGCCACGGTAACTACATCGGCTATGGACCCGAGTCGTCAGAACTGGTCGGTATCCCCGATCCGGAGACCTTTTGCCAACTACCCTGGGACAAGCGTATCGGTCGCGTATTCTGCACCCTGTTTCGCAACCGCGAAGAGCGTGAGAATCCAGGTGGCGTGCTAACCTCCGATTGCCGCGGTAACTTGCGCCGTATCCACCATGAGTTTCAGGATAAACATGGGCTGGAAATGCGTTGTGGCACCGAACCTGAAATGATGTGGTTGAAGCGCGGCGAAGATGGCAAGCCGGACGGTGGCGTCACCAAACCAAACTGTTACCACATCGACCAGTTTGAAGAGCTGCGTCCTTCGTTCATGAAAGTCATCGAATACTCGATTCAAATGGGTCTCGATATCATCCAGGGCGACCATGAAGACGCGCCCGGCCAGTTGGAACTGAATACGCAGTTTGACGATGTGCTGCGAAATGCGGATCGTCTCACTACCTATCGCCAGATCTGTGCTCAAGTTGCGCGTGAAGACAATTTAATCGCCTGCTTCATGTCCAAGCCGTTTATGGGCGTTTCAGCTTCCGGTTGTCACCACAACATGTCGCTGTGGCGCGGCGGTGAAGACGAGGTGAATAAACTGGGCATGGAATCCCTGCCGGGAATGGAAGGCGCCTTCACCTATCGTGTCGGTGGTGAAAACACGTTTATGCCCGACCCTGCTATTGATGAGCGTGCCCCGGGCCCGATCGGTCTGCAATCGATCGGTGGCGTCATCAAGCACCTCGGGGCGTTGACATCGATTGGTTCCTCCACGGTTAACTCCTACCGCCGCCTCTGGGATACCGGTTTCTGGGCGCCGATCTTCGCCGACTGGGGTTACCAGAATCGCACCTGTGCGTTGCGCGTATCGGCGCCGGGTCGCTTCGAATACCGTTCGGTGGATTCGATGGTGAATCCTTACCTGATGGGTTCGGCGCTATTGAAAGCCTTCGACGATGGGATCGACAACGACCTCGATCCGGGTGAAGCCGAAGAACGTAACATTTACGAAGCCATCGATGCCGGTAAGCAGGTCGAGAAATTGCCGATGTCGCTGGGCGAAGCGCTCGAAGAACTGCGCAACGATGAAGTCATCAAATCCTCCATGCCCGGCGAGATGTACCGGGTTTTCGAGCATTACAAGCGCGACGAGTGGGAGAAGTACAACGCAACCGTTACCGACTGGGATATAGAGATGTATCTCGACTGTCTGCCATAGGTCTGTTTCATGTTTACCCGGTGCCGGTATCGGCGGCGCCCGGGCCTAAAGTTAAGGCTGCCACGGCAGTCAGATGTTGAAATTTTCAGGAGGAAATTCTTATGTGTGGTATTGCGGGACTTATCTGGAGAGGCGGTGTTACCAGCGATATCGGTACCGAGATGACCCAGATGCTGCAGGCGTTGAAGCATCGTGGGCCCGACTCGACCGGTTTTGCGCTATATGGGAAAGGCGAGGAAGGCGTGCATGTATTGCGATTCAAAGTTGCCGAGCAGGAAGAAATGAAGACCGGATTCGATATTCATCGTCTGGTGGTGGAGCGCAAGCAAGCGGTCGATGCGCGCATGCAGGAAATGGCTGCGGATATCACCGCCAGGGAAGACGCGACTGAGTACGCGTTTCGTTATCACTTCAAATTTGATGGCGATCTGAAACGCCTGATCGATTACATCGAAGATCTCGAGGGCGTGGAAATTTTATCCGTGGGTAAGGCACTTGAGCTGATCAAGGATCTGGGCGATGCAGCCGTCGTTTCCGATCAATATGGATTGAATGGTTTCGTCGGCACCCATGCGATTGGCCACACGCGTATGGCAACCGAATCGGATGTCGATATTCGTTCTGCACATCCCTACTGGGCTTATCCCTTCAACGACGTGTCGGTTGTCCACAATGGTCAGTTGACCAACTACTGGACCAATCGGCGCGATTTCGAACGTCGTGGTCATCGTTTCGTGTCCAATTGTGACTCGGAACTGATCGCGGTGTACATCGCTGATCGTATCGACAACGGTGATGAACTCGAGGCAGCGATGTCGCGCTCGATCGGCGAATTGGACGGTGTTTTTACCTATCTTGTTGCGACCGGCAATCAACTGGGCATGGCAAAAGACGTCATGGGAGCTAAGCCGATGGTGCTCTACGAGAGCGACGAATTTGTCGGCCTGGCTTCGGAAGAGGTCGCGATTCGAAGTATTTTCCCGCGTGAAATTGACACCTGGGATCCTTATCAGGGGGAGGTGAAGGTATGGGCGGCGTAACATCCCATGACATGGGGCTACATCAGGAACAGCTCGGAGGTCGGACTCAGCAGCGTTTTTTCTCGGCCACCGAGGAAGAAAATTACACCTATCCCTGGGCCTACGAAGTTGATTTTGAAAAATCATCAGAATTCGATGCCGCGGATATGGAGATATCTGAAATCAATATCCGGATTCGCGAATTGATGAAATCCGGTCACGGCACCATTACCGTGCAAAACCCGCGCGCCAAGCATTCGCTCGGCGTCGGAATTTTAAATCGCCTGAATCTGTACTTCGGAGGCAGCCTCGGTTACTTCGGTTGCGGTCTGATCGACGGTGCCAACGTGCACATCTCTGGACGGGTTGGCTGGTCCTGCGCAGAAAACATGATGGCGGGTCGGGTCGTGATTGAAAAGAACGCCGGTTCGCTGTTCGGCGCCGCGATTCGTGGCGGCGACCTGGTCTGTAAAGGGCAGGCGGGCGCGCGCGTTGGTATCGACCAGAAGGGTGGCACCATCATCGTCGGCGACAGCGTCGGTGCCTTTACCGGCTTCATGATGCAGCGTGGTCGCATGATTATCCTCGGTGATGCCGGCGATAACCTCGGCGATTCGATGTACGACGGAACGATTTATGTTGGCGGCAAGATTGCGAGCCTCGGGGTCGACTGTGTCGAAACCGAAATGACCGATCTCGATAGGCGTTATCTCGAAGGCAAGTTGTCCCAGTATGGCATGTCGGCACCTAAAGGCGCCGAAAACATGGTCAAACTGACTTCCGGCAAGCAGTTGTGGAACTACGACAACCTCGAACCTAGTGAGAAGAAGCTGGTGCTCTAGGCGCCGGCTACTATCCTGGAGAAATTTACATGTCTGATAAAAAAATAGACCCGTATCGCCTGGGAAACAGTTTCATGTTCCCACCCGAGGTGATGAACGATATTCACATCAAGGCCGAGCTCGGCCGTTACCGCATGCGTGGATTCTCGTTGTTCAAAAAGATTCCAACCTGGGACGACCTGACCTTCATGCCGGGTACCCTGACGCGTTTTGTTATCGAGGGTTATCGTGAAAAATGTCTGACCAAAACCATCATTGGTCCAAACGCGAAGAAGCCGCTGGAGCTCGATATCCCGGTATACATTACAGGCATGAGTTTCGGAGCACTGAGTTACGAAGCGAAAACCGCATTGGCGCGTGGCGCCACCATGGCGGGTACCGCTACCTGTTCCGGCGAAGGCGGTATGATTCCGGATGAGCGTCGCTATTCGTCTAAATGGTTTTACCAGTGTATCCAGTCGCGTTACGGATTTAATCCGCACCACCTGCGTCTTGCCGACGCGGTTGAATTTTTTATCGGTCAGGGATGCAAGGTCGGTCTCGGTGGCCACCTGATGGGTCAGAAAGTAACCGACCAGGTTGCCGAGATGCGGTCTTTGCCGGCTGGTATCGATCAGCGTTCTCCGGCACGTCATCCCGACTGGATGGGCCCGGACGATCTGGCGTTGAAAATACAGGAAGTTCGTGAAGCGACTGATGGCCAGATCCCGATCCAGCTGAAACTGGGTGCCGCGCGCGTATACGACGATGTGCGCATGGCCGCAAAGACCGGTCCCGATTCGATTTATATCGACGGGATGGAAGGCGGCACCGGTGCGGGACCGCATCTTGCGACCGAGGATACCGGTGTTCCCGGGATCGCGGCGATTCGCCAGGCACGCCAGGCGCTCGATGATGTCGGCAAATCAGGCGAAATCACGTTGATTTACGCCGGCGGAATTCGAAATGGCGCCGACCTTGCGAAAGCGATGGCGCTCGGCGCCGACGCGGTTGCGATCGGTCACTCCGCGCTGATTGCACTCAACTGCAATAAGGCAATCCCGGAAGCCGATTTTGAAAAAGAAATGGGTGTTGAAGCGGGCTACTGCTACCACTGTCATACCGGCCGTTGCCCGGTCGGTATCGCGACCCAGGATCCGCTTCTGCGTATGCGTCTAGACCCCGATGAGGCTGCAATTCGAGTTTATAACTTCCTGCATACGCTTACCATCGAAGCGCAGTTATTTGCGCGTGCCTGTGGCAAGACCAACATCCACTCGCTGGAGCCGGAAGATCTGGCCGCGTTGACGATGGAGGCGTCGGCCTGTGCCCAGGTACCGATGGCCGGTACCCAACACACCGTCGGTCGACCCGACATGACTCGTTTCTAAGGAGGTTGTTATGGCTACACAAGATATTGATCAATTTCTTGGAGGCGATGGTGTCGAATCTGAACGTGAAAAAATCATCGGGCAGCACATCGGCTACCGCTATGACGTAAACCTGGTTCCCGATATGGAACGCTGTACCCCGTTTCTGCACAAGTAT
>CAZAVY010000113.1:0-7526 GCA_964488685.1 uncultured Gammaproteobacteria bacterium | reverse complement strand
TCGATTTCGCCCTGGTAAACCATTGCAGTTTCGCCTGTCATCATAACGGGGTTTGCTTCGCCTTGCCATTCCAGATTCAGTACACCGCCCGACAAAATGGCGTTGGCCCGTGTTTCGAGCAGGCCGAGTTGCACCCCGGCGATCATCGCCGCACAGGCTCCGCTGCCACAGGCCCCGGTTTCGCCGACACCGCGCTCAAAAACTCTTAGCTTGAAGGTTTCGCGATCAATTATCTGCATGAAACCGATATTTACCCGTTGCGGAAACAAGGGGTGTGATTCGAAGTAAGAGCCAAGGATTTCGACCGGCGCGTCTTCAACCTCATCAACCTGGATTACTATGTGCGGATTACCGATAGACACCGCGCTGAAGCTGATTTCGCTGCCCTCATAAGCAACCTGGTAAAGATCCTGTCGCGTTTCGATGCTCAGTGGAATGTCGGCGGGTTCGAAACGGGGTATCCCCATATCGACGCGGTAACGGGCCGTATCGATTGCTTCGAGTTTTAACAGTCCGGCATTGGTCTCTACCGAAATAACATCCAGCGTGGTCAGGCCCTGTTCACGCACGAAGCGCGCAAAACAACGCGCACCATTTCCGCATTGCGCTACTTCATTGCCGTCGGCATTGTAGATACGGTACTTGAATGCCGCCGTATCGGAAACCGGGCTTTCGACAATTAACAGCTGGTCGAATCCGATACCATCGGTGCGATCCGACCAGCGGCGTACCAGCTCGGGGCGGGGTTCAAATTCCTGGTTGATCGCATCGATAACCGCGAAATCGTTTCCGAGGCCGTGCATTTTGGAGAATTTTAACTTCATGGCAACAGCGACTCACCCCGGATGAGGTCAGAAAAGCACTCGCGTTCGCGCACGCAATAATGCTGATCGCCGTCGACCATGACTTCGGCAGCGCGCGCGCGGGTGTTGTAATTGGAGGCCATGCCGAAGGCGTAAGCTCCGCTCGAGCGGATCGCCAGCAAATCGTTTTGCTCTAGCCTCAGGGATCGATCCTTGCCCAGAAAATCGCTCGATTCGCAGACTGCGCCAACCACGTCGTATATCTTTTCAACGGCTTCGCTATTTTGTGCAACCGGAATTATTTCCTGCCAGGCACCATACAATGAAGGTCTGATCAGGTCGTTCATGGCGGCGTCGATCACGGCGAAGTTTTTATCAGACCCGGGTTTCAGATATGTCACCCGGCTGACCAGGAGGCCGGCATTGCCGGCTATGGCGCGTCCCGGTTCGATGATTATACGGCCGTCGAAGCTATTCAATCGATCCTGTAAAGCGCCGGCCCAGTCTGCCGGTAAAGGGGGATCCTCGTCGCGATAACGGATCCCGAGACCACCACCGAGATCGAGGTGGTGAATTTCGATACCATGCCCGCGCAGGCCCTCGACCAGAGCCAGCAATTGATCGAGGGCGTCGATGTAGGGTGACAGTTCGGTCAGTTGCGAACCGATGTGGCAATCCATGCCGATGATGTCTATATGCTCGAGCGCCGACGCCTTCAGGTAAACCTGCTCAGCTTCGGCAAAGGCGATACCGAACTTGTTTTGCTTGAGCCCGGTTGAAATATAGGGATGGGTTTGGGCATCGACATCGGGATTGACCCGAAACGAAACAGGCGCGCTTTTTCGCATGCGCCCGGCAATCTCGTTGATGCGGTCGAGTTCCTGTTCGGATTCAACGTTGAAACAGAAAATATCGACTTCCAGAGCAGACTCAATTTCGTTTGCCTGCTTACCGACCCCGGAAAACAGAATGCGTGCAGGATCACCACCGGCCTTTAAAACGCGTTGTAACTCACCGCCGGAGACGATGTCGAAGCCCGAACCGAGTCGCGCCAGCAGGTTTAACACCGCCAGGTTGGAATTGGCCTTAACCGAGTAGCACACCAGGTGCTCATGACCGGCAAGCGCGTCGTCAAATGCATGCCAGTGACGTTCCAGCGTCGCGCGGGAATAGACGAATAACGGTGTGCCGTATTGTCCGGCAAGTTCGGCAATCGTAACCTCTTCGCAATAGAGTTCACCCTGTTTGTATACGAAATGATCCATTAACTGGTCTCGTTTTGACTCTTTTTCGTTTCATCTTCAGGTAAAACCAGCGGTCCCTTGTTGCCACAGCCGGATAGCGCCAGCAGCAGGCTACAGCAAATTAACCATCCGACTATCCTGATTCGTGTCATGCGTTTGAAATTATTCGCTTCGCGCTCAAGGCCCCGGCCCGGCGCCGCACAATAGGCCACCGCCGACATAGCCATAAGTTTTTTGCGCACGCGCAGTTGCGAGGAAACCACGAATCGACGCAGCAAACAGGGCGTAACGGGTGGCGCCGATGGTCGCAAGCACGACAAAGGTGACACCGAGGACCCATAGCTGTGGAACTGTCGGATGCGATGAACTGATGAATTGTGGCAGCAGCGCGATGAAAAACACGATGCTTTTGGGATTGAGAGCAGTTACCAAAAAGGCGTTGCCAAACAGTTTGCCAGCTGCGATTATGCAGGTTTGCTGGCCTTGTGCCGGCATCGGTTTGCCGGCCCCTGTTAACAGCTGGATGCCCAGGTAAATCAGGTAAAGCCCGCCCAGCCACTTGATGATCGTAAACCATAACGCCGATGTCGCGAGCAGGGTACCCAGGCCGATCAAAGACAGCGTAATCGCCATTGAATCCCCGAGTGCGACTCCGGCAACGACTGGAAGCGCAGACTTACGGCCATGAGCGATCGAATAGCTCAACACCAGCAGAACCGTAGGGCCGGGAATCGCGAGCACCAGGGCACTGGTGGCGACATAGGCGAGCCAGAGTTCAACCGGCACGATCAGATCCCTGCCAGAAGCTCCTCGCTGCGGCTTTCAAATTCGAAAAACAGGCGAGATGGATCCGAGCACAGTTGATCGCGTGTCGCATTGATATAAGCGAGTAATTCGTTATCAAGGTCATCGGGCAATTCTTCTTCATCCAGTACACGCCATCGCAGGTCGGGTGTTATCAATACATCCACGGTCAGATCGCGCCAGGCAACCTGATCCGCCGATATGTGGGTGTTATCGCAGATATTAAAGTATAACGCCAGCGTTTGCCGCTGCTGGTCCAGACATTGATAAGCGTTATAAGCCTGGTCTTCGCGAAAATAGCCCAGACTGATGGCTCCCCTGGGTAACAGCAGATCTTCGATTTGCAAATCCCCGGGCATACGGTAGATCACGACCGCTTCGCCTTCGCCAAGTTTCAGCAGCGCACACTCGAACTCCACTCGCTCGCCCGAAAGCGTGGTTTTGACTTCGATAATTCTGGGCCCAGCCATGCCTGCTGGTTGCACAACCCCGGTGCCCAGTGTTCGTATACAGGTACCGGGCTCAGATTCGAATCGTACAATGAGTTCATCCCACATATTTCGTTACCGCCAGGCGTAGGCCAATCGAGTACAAGGTGACTTTATCCTCTCATAGTTTTCACGGCCTTGTCGGCACAATTTAAAGGGTAAATCCAATTGCTGTAGTCGATCCGGCTCCGTGGTTTGCCCAAGCCCACCGGATCTGCCATAAACCGGTTTTTCTACGTTGTCAATCACCGCATTCTCAAACAGATCTTACGCATTGAACGTCATTGTAGCGACGGGTTGATGGCATCACGCGCGGACATGGCTGCTGTTTACAGCTGGCACCGGGGGCCTGGCTAGCCAGACCAGACCGAATTTTAAAATCCATTCTCGGCATCCACTGTCGAGTGAAAGCTGGTTGCGCGCACGCTCGGCCTGGTCTGCATATCCAGCATCCATTGTTGCAGCCGGGGAAATTCCGCGAGCATCGCTTCACCCTCCGGGGTTTCAATGAAATAGCGCAGCATCGGATAGGCGTGTAGATCGGCCAGCGATACCGAATCACCGCACAGAAAGGCGCAGTCATGACGCAACCGGTCTAGTTGCTGCAACGCATTCTTTAAGGTAGGCAAGGCAGTGGCAACGAGGTTTTCATCCACCTGGCCGCCGCCGCCGGCGACCACGACACGCTGAACGTAAACATCCCAGACCATCGGTCGATAGGTGTAACAATCGAGTAGGCCGATGATCTGGCTCATGCGTGCGCGTTGCGCCGATATCCTTGGTTGCAATGCGTTCCCGGGGAAGGTTTCATCGATGTAACGGGTTATGGCACCGGTTTCATAGAGGTAGAACTCACCGTGCATCAGGCATGGAATAGTACCGAAGGGGTTATGTGCGAGGTACTCCGGTGGTGGTCCGTCGTCAGCGAAGATATCGACCTCTTCAAGCCGGTAATCGACGTTCTTCTCTTCGAGTGCCAGGCGCGCGATTCGGGTGTAAACGCTGATCCGCAGCCCCAGTAGTTTGATAGTTGCCATGGTTGATTTCCCTATGCCGGTATTGAGTAATCATTGCCTCGTATCGCAGCGTTTCCTGATTGCAGCGCGCGGCCGAATTCTGAATCAATCACGGATGATACCCTGAGATGCCAGAAGTTGCTTAACCTGTTCAAAACCCTGAACCAGATGAGCCGAAATTCCCAGGGCACTGGCGGGATCGAATGAAATGACGTCAATGGATTTGTTCATTGGTGAATTAATCCGGGTTTTGTGCCTGCCACGGGCGTTCCAGCTCGGTTCTATCACCGGGCTCCTGCTCGATCCGCGGTGATGATCTCGATCGATAGTAACCCAGGATTGAGCGCTTTTGAGCCAGATATGTGCAACCGGATTTAACCAGCGGGTGCCATCCAGCGAATCTGCCTTGATGCTGACCGGGTCATCCACGGAATCCGATCCATGCATAATACGAGTGCCGCAGTCGGGGCAGAACGCGCAGCGTTTGACCGTGCCGTCTTCGCCTCGGGTTTGCCAGGTTTTCAATCGCGATTTCCCCTGGATGAATCCAACCTTGCCGGGTGGCATGATCAACGACATGCCGAAAGCACTCGAGGACTGTTTCTGACAATCGCTGCAATGGCATATATAAAGCATCTTCGGCTTGCCGAGTAACACGTAGCGAATAGCTCCGCATTGGCAGCCACCGGTAACCCTGGTCTTTGCGGTCATCGCGAATATCCTTTCTGTTCGCTAGTTTTACCGGACCCGTATATCAGCGATCGAGCAATCCGGGCAAACCCATTGTCGAGGCCTCACCCGATTTGCCCGGTGCCGGTAAGGCAGCGTGGCGGGTATCATGCACGAATCTTTACCCATTTAGCTGTAACCGGCTAACTGCATTGAGCAAGCTTACATCCCAACGGTTACCAGGTCGATAACAACTGCCGCGTGATCGCTCAGGGCATCGCGCCGGTTCGGTTGCAGCGGGTCGACACCCCAGGCGTGTCGTAGACCGGCTACTGCCGGTAGCAGCCGGGGGCAGCAAAAGGCGTAGTCGAGTCGAAAGCCGTTGTTGCGGTGTGAAACCCAGGTGTATTCACGCTCGGCGCCGTGCAGGTGGCGGAAAGCATCGGTCCAGCCGCGCTGTTCCATGCCAACGATCCAGTCGTGTTCGCGATGGAACCTCGGACCCAGGGGATTCTCCTCATCGAGATCACGTTTCCCGCAGTTAGTGTCGCCCATCAGCATTGCAGGCCCCTGTTTCCAGTTCTCAATCATTTTCAGCACCGAGTTAAGAAACGGATACTTCAAGCCGGGCGTTGTGTAGTTCGGGACATGCATCAAACCCAGGGTAAGCGTCGGACGAGTCGCGACTTCAACCAGTAACCATCGTTCGCGATTACGCGGCATTCCAGGGACTTCGGTAACCTGCATTGGTTTTCGACTGGCAAGCAACAATGCATTTTTCGCCGGCAGTTTCGGATTTACCGTCATCGACTGGCTTGAATAGCCGGCATTGGCGAGTTCTACCGCCAGCCATTGGCTCGCGTCGGTGCCGCGGAACTCACTTAACCCGATGACGTCAGGTCGCCATTCAAGCAATTGAGCCAGTATCCCGGCAGCCCGTTTGCCGCCGCCGGCACGAATATTCCATGAAACAATGCGCACGATCTACCCGCTAAGCCAGCCTGCAGATTCCGAATTTCTGGGGCAGCAACTCCGGCATTTCAGGGGATCCGAACACATCCTCGTTCAAGGGTTAACCAGATTTCCCTTGAGATAATAACGGGTTGCGCTGTTTCCAATGTTGTCGGTTTCAAGCCAGGAGCCTTGTTTAAGGCCCTCAACATACATGCCGTCATTAGTTAATTTCCCGTCATCATTCCAGGATGTGAACCTTCCGTGTAATTTTCCGTTGACATTGGTTTGTAATTTCAATATGACAATTCCATTCCTGGTCAGCTCTAAAGGCCCCGTTCTGACAGAAATATCGGGCTCCTGTTTCAACAGACAGGTGCGCATGGTTACGCCGTCGCCTAAATCAGCACTAACCGGGTCTCCAACCGGGCATTGAAACCCATCAGTAACAGCCAGTAACGGTATCGAAAGGCCCACCATAATTAGTAATACGGGCATGTAAATTTTAAACTTCGGTGGAGTCATATCCCTTTATTTCTGTACAATTCCAGTCTTGAGTCAACTTGCGAAACACCATTTGCCCACAAGCCCTGCGGTGCTTTCCTGCCGCTATAGTTTGTAGTCTACAACTAGAGTTTGAAACCTTCGTGGGTCGACTCGAAACCAAGGGACTCATAGAAGTGTAGTGCCTGTAGAGGTTGCTTGCCTGAGGTGAGTTGCACAATTTGGCAATTTCTTTCAATGGCACGATCGATCGCCCACTTCAACAACCTGGCGCCTAAACCGATCCCTCTGTATTCAGAACGACCCCTTACGCCTTCTATCATACAGCGCCAGGAACCGATATGCGTCAGATTAAGGTATAAATGTTAGCTGCAGCATGCCACATTGGCGTCGTTTTCCATCACGATCAGCGCATTGTTCGGGTCCTTGTCGATGCCGCGAAAAGCACTGATATAGCGCTGGTTAATCGGTTCGCCGATAGCCTCTCTTTCGGTGCCCAGTTCATCATCCGAAAGCATCCGGATTAAATCCGACAGGTCATTTTCGCATGCGTTCCGAAACACCAGCTTCATTCAGGAACCGCCTCAGCGCACCGGGGACGGAGGCATGTTCTCTCGGTTGCCATACCTTACGGGACTACTGCGACAGAGGAGATTTCAGAATAACCGTTTATATTACAGACTCCAGTAACATAAACCCGTAACCGGAAAGATGATTTTATCCCCTCCAACAAGACATCGAACATCTTGTCTGCGCCGAGGGAATTATAGTTCTGGTAGAACCAGGTTTCACTTCTGCAACCGCTGGGATTTTTCTTAACCGGTAGCCTGACCTCATAGTAGTGGCGCCCTGTTGGTACCAACTCGGCTACATTGACGTAATCTGTCCATCCCGCCTCAGCCTGGATTAATTGTGAAAAGAGCAGGCTGCTTACACCGAAAACATTTAGAGCCATACTATTCATGTTTCCCTCAAAATGATGATTTGCTCTTGTTGACTAGTTAAACAGGTCAAATTCCAAACGTAACAGATTTGCTTTTACCCTCG
>CAZAVY010000112.1:3203-7643 GCA_964488685.1 uncultured Gammaproteobacteria bacterium | reverse complement strand
ATTCGTAACGGTAACTGCCCTGTTTCTGGATGAAAGCGAAGACTGGGTCGCAACGGTAGTGGATCAGTTAAAACCCGATTGCCTGCAATTTCATGGTAACGAACCAGCAGATTTTTGCCAGACCTGGTCGATACCCTATATCAAGGCTATACCCATGGGGAGTATCGACGATCCGGATGCCTACGCGCAAACTTACCGGTCGGCGCAGGGTTTTTTGTTCGACAGCAACGTTGCTGGACGGCGGGGCGGCTCTGGTGATACATTTGACTGGTCTAGAATCCCTGCTTCATTCGAACATCCATTGGTATTAGCCGGCGGTGTAAATCCGTCAAATGTAGCCGATGCAATCATTCGGGTGAGACCTTGGGGAGTCGATGTCAGTAGCGGTGTTGAAGCTTCCAAAGGCGTCAAAAATACCGCCCTGATCGATCGGTTTTTTAACGAGGTTAAGCGTGGCGATGAGCACGATACACGAGATTAATGAGGTCGACAGGCCGGTTGAACGGAGCGATAAATGAATTGGTTTGAAATGTTGCTGCCATCCAAGATTCGCACCTCGGGTGGAAGCGATAAAAAGAATGTTCCCGAGGGATTGTGGGCCAAATGTGATAACTGCGACGCTATCATTTATCGCGCGGAACTGGAACGTAACCAGGAAGTATGTACTAAATGCGATCGTCATATGCGTATCGGCGCGCGCCGCCGCCTGGCATCATTTTTTGACGAGCAGGGCCGCAATGAAATTGCACCCGACCTGGAAGCCGAAGATGTTCTTAAATTCAAAGATGATAAGAGATATCGTGATCGGCTGAGCCAGGCGCAAAAACATACGGGTGAGAAGGACGCCTTGCTGGTAATGAAAGGTACCGTGATGGGTGTCGAAATGGTGGCTGTCGCATTCGAATTTCGGTTTATGGGCGGGTCTATGGGCGCGGTTGTTGGCGAGAAATTTGTGCGTGCGGTAAATGTTTGTCTCGAACATGGACTGCCCCTGGTCTGTTTTACCGCAAGCGGAGGGGCTCGTATGCAGGAGGCGTTGTTTTCGTTGTTGCAAATGGCCAAAACCAGTGCCGCGCTGACCCGGCTTTCGAGAAGAGGCTTACCCTATATCTGTGTGCTCACCGATCCGACCATGGGTGGAGTTTCAGCCAGCTTTGCAATGTTGGGTGACATTCAAATTGCCGAGCCGGGTGCTTTGATCGGATTTGCCGGTCCCCGTGTAATTGAACAAACGGTACGCGAAACCCTTCCTGAAGGTTTCCAGCACAGCGAGTTTCTGCTCGAGCACGGAGCGCTGGATATGATCGTCGACCGACGTCAAATGCGCGACAAGATCAGTTCGCTCTGTAACATGTTGATGGGGCGTCCCGCACCCTGATCCAGGTTATTTTATTTTCGGTCAAAATTCCGTGCGTTTCAACACCCTCGAGCAATGGTTGCAATGGCAGATGGAGCGACATGATAAACCCATTGATTTGGGGCTTGACCGAGTCAGCAGGGTGGGAGAGCGACTGGGCCTCGGCCAGATAGCACCCCAGGTGATAATCGTTGCCGGAACCAACGGCAAGGGATCGAGTGTCGCTGCCTACGAAAACTGGTTGTACAAGGCCGGCTACTCGGTCGCGAGTTACACTTCGCCGCACCTGTTGAGCTATAACGAACGTATCAAACGAAACCAGGATCCGGTAACGGATACGGAATTGTGCGCGGCGTTTGATGCAGTCGAGACTGCGCGCGAGGATACCGGGCTGACGTATTTTGAATTTGGCACGCTTGCGGCGCTATACCTGATTCAGCAATGGCGCCCGCAATATGCAATTCTGGAGGTCGGCCTTGGTGGGAGGCTGGATGCGGTCAATATTATAGCGGCAGACCTGGTGCATCTGACGCCGATAGGACTCGATCATCAAGCCTGGCTCGGTGATGACAGAGAGCAAATCGGTTTTGAAAAGGCAGGGGTGCTCCGGGAAGGTATTGCGGTGATTTTGAATGATACCGACCCACCGGGATCAATTCTCAGTGAAATCGATCGACTCAACTGCAAATGCTTGCAATTAGGGCGCGATTTCAAGGTGACGCAACTCGACAATGACGAGCTGTCCTGGCAGTGCGGGGAGACCGAGTTGCGGCTTGATAACATCCTACCCGGAGCCCACCAGGCGTTAAATCTCGCCGGGGTCGTTGCAGGTCTGATGCAACTGCTGCCGTTGGCGCAATTTAATCCGGATCGAGTAAGAAAATACTTCCATGGGACCCGATTAGCGGGCCGATTCCAGCACATGCAAAGTTCGTTGAGCTGCCAGTTGTACCTGGATGTAGGACACAATCAGGATGCTGCAAGGGTATTAGCCACCAGCCTGGCAACCTTAAAAGAGTCGACCGGGAAGGTTGTGGTGCTGCTGGGAATGTTGCGTGACAAGCAACCTGATCTATTTGTCGAGGCTTTAAAACAGGTGGTAGATTGCTGGTGGTTAGTTACTCTTGAATCTGATCGGGGCCTTAGCGCCCCGCAACTAGCGAATCGTATCGAATCGCAGGTTGAAGTCGAGCAACTTTTTGAGAATGTCGACATTGCGTTGGATCATGCACTGTCTTCTTTAGGCAATCAGGATATAATGCTCGTAACCGGCTCCTTCGTAACTGTCGAATTGTTGCTGCACGCCTTGCCAGAATCAGGCGAACAAATCTAATATGGATCAAAACATTAAAAATCGCCTGGTTGGTATTAGCGTCATTTTCGCGCTTGCGGTTATTTTCCTGCCCATGATCCTGGACGGTTCAGGCGTTCGCGAAGAAAAGTTCGAAGTCGTTATACCGCCGCAACCCCTGGTCTCCGAAAACCAGGAATTTGATTCGAAAATTATAGAATTGAATGCTAAGGTCGACGCCCTGCCAGAGCTCGAGCCTCGATTTATAGACGAAAACTCTGCTGAAAGTCCGTCCGGGGCTGCCGCCGATTCCAGCACAGAGCAAAAAAACGAATCGGTGACGGAAACTGAATCTGCACCCGGGTCCGGTACCCAACAATCGCAAGCCAGGATCGAGACTGCATCGATCGCCAGGATCGGTGGCGATAGCTGGGTTTTGCAGGTTGGTAGTTTTCAGGAGCGTAAAAAAGCGCTCGCACAGCGGGATATTTTACGTCGCTCCAATATCGCGGCCGTATTTATCGAGCAATTCAAGCTTAACAATAAGTCCAGTTTCCGTGTCCGGCTCGGACCATTTATCAATCGCGATCAAACCAAGGTGGCGCAAAATAAGATAAAGGCCAAGCATGACATCGATGGCATAATTATGAAGTATGAAAGATAATCAGGCATTCGGAGCATCGGTCGATCCTGTGCTTGTCGGCAACTATGGCTGTTACCGTCGGGCGGATACGCCAGTCACACGAGCTACGCAAGAGTACTAGCATGAGTTGGTTTGATCTCATTATTATCGGAATCATTGCACTATCGGCATTGATCAGCCTGATACGCGGTTTTGTCAAAGAGTCGATTTCACTGGTTACCTGGATAGTTGCGGGTGTTCTCGCGTTTCGATATTTCTCGCCCTTGTCAGAGTTGCTCGAACCCTATGTTTCCGCCCCCACGATTCGAGGGGTCGCCGCGTTTGCGATTTTATTTATAAGCACCCTGATAGTCGGAGCCGCGA
Source organism: uncultured Gammaproteobacteria bacterium (assembly GCA_964488685.1). Taxonomy (GTDB): domain Bacteria; phylum Pseudomonadota; class Gammaproteobacteria. The sequence goes on along the minus strand of CAZAVY010000112.1, from coordinate 3,989 downwards.
TAAATTTTATCATGAGCCAATTGGTCTCGAAGACCGGCCTCAGCGGCACCGACAAGGCTCTGGGTGTTGTATTTGGCGGGGCTCGCGGGGCCTTGATAGTCACCATGCTGGTGTTGCTGGCAAGTCTTACACCGATGCCGGAAGCAAAGTGGTGGCAGGATTCGCTGATGATTGACTTTTTTCAACAACTGGCGGGATGGGTTAAGGGAATTATCCCGGCGGATTCGGTAGACAAATTCAGCCTCTGAGCAGACGGCGAAGACATAGGTAGCGAAATATGTGCGGAATAATCGGGATTGTCAGTCAGCGGCCGGTAGCGCAGGTGATTTACGATGGTTTGTTGGTGTTACAGCACCGCGGGCAGGATTCTGCCGGAATCGTGGTCTGCGATGAGAATAAGCTGAACCTGCGTAAAGATAACGGCCAGGTCAGCGATGTTTTTCGTAGCCGGCATATGCGTGATTTAAACGGGAACATGGGAATAGGCCATGTTCGCTATCCCACTGCTGGTTGTTCTTCTTCTGCCGAAGCGCAACCATTTTACGTCAACTCACCTTATGGCATTACGCTCGCGCACAATGGCAACCTGACTAATGTCGAGAATCTGAAATCTGACCTGTATCGATCCGACCTACGGCACATCAACACGGAATCCGACTCCGAAGTGTTGCTCAACGTATTCGCACATGAATTGCAAAGTTGCGGAAGCCTGAAACTCACCGCCGAGGAAATTTTTACCGCGGTTACGGAAACCCATAAACGTATTGAAGGCGCTTACGCCGTGGT
>CAZAVY010000112.1:0-3193 GCA_964488685.1 uncultured Gammaproteobacteria bacterium | reverse complement strand
AGTGATGCTAACCGGCAAGGGTATCATCGGCTTTCGAGATCCGCGGGGTATTCGGCCCGTGGTCTACGGTAAACGTGAAACCGGCCAGGTTTGCGAATATATGATCGCATCAGAGAGTGTGGCCTTACAAACCTCCGGGTTTGAGCTGATTGCCGATTTACAGCCGGGCGAAGCCGTGTTTATCGATATTGAAGGGAATTTACATCTACGACAATGTGCTGAATCTGCAATACTTAATCCCTGTATATTCGAATTTGTTTATCTGGCACGGCCCGATTCCATCATCGATGATATCTACGTTTACAAAGCACGTTTGCGCATGGGTGTTAAACTGGCACGTAAAATTCTCAAACAGATGCCGCAACACGATATCGACGTGGTGATTCCGATCCCAGACACCAGCAGACCTGCTGCAATCGAGCTTGCCTACCATCTGGATGTCAAGTTCCGGGAAGGGTTCATCAAAAACAGGTATATCGGTCGTACTTTTATCATGCCCGGTCAGAAAATGCGGAAAAAGTCGGTGCGGCGTAAACTAAATCCCATCGATATCGAATTTAAAGGCAAGAATGTATTGCTGGTTGATGACTCGATCGTACGTGGAACTACCTCCAAGCAAATCATACAAATGGCCCGCGAAGCAGGCGCGAAAAAAGTTTATCTCGCCTCTGCGGCACCACCGGTTCGCTACCCCAATGTCTATGGCATCGACATGCCCGCTGCAAACGAACTGGTTGCTTTTGGTCGTGATGAGGACGAAGTCGCCAAATACATCGGTGCAGACTGGTTGATATATCAGGAGCTGGATGATTTGATAGAAGCGGTTCAAAAAGGTAATCGACGGATCAAGCAATTCGATTGCTCATGTTTTAACGGTAAATACGTTACCAAAACTATCGATAATGATTACCTCGATAAGATTAGAGAGCTACGCAACGATTCGGCCAGGAAAGACACCGAAGAACAACTCAATGTGGTCGGTATGGACCTGCACAATAACACCTGATGCGCTGGCAAGAAATCAATCGCGAGGTAGTCGTAAGGCTGGGTGGAAATCAGGCGCTCGCCGATGAACGCCCATTCATTGTAGTCGAATCCCGACAGCAGCAGTTGCATTGGGTAGATATTGACGACAAAAATAATCGTTGTTATCCCGTATCGACCGCCGAATATGGCATGGGCAATCGACTGGATTCTAACAAGACACCCTTCGGAATTCACCGCATTCGTCAAAAGATTGGGGGTGGGGAAATCAGCGGCATGGTATTTGAAGCGCGCGAAGCGATCGGAAGAATAGCGCACAACCTGGACAATCGTGAAAAAGATGAAATCACATCTCGAATACTGTGGCTCGATGGAATGGAGGAGGGGGTAAATCTCAATGGCGTTTACGATACCTTTGCGCGCTTCATTTATATCCATGGAACATCGGACGAAGCGCGTATCGGAGAACCGGTGTCATCGGGTTGTATCCGAATGAAAAATGACGATGTGATCGAACTATTTGATGAAGTCCTGGTAAACGATCTGGTTTTGATAACCTAGTCTACCTGCAGCATGAAGGAAGCGAATACCGGAACGGCATGGATAAGATCGGGCCCCAATGGCACTTACTTAAGCAATTAACCCCGTGATATTCGCCCTGGGCGCGAGAGGTCGGGTGATCGGGGGAAGTTTTTGCGAAGTAAACCGCAGGCGGCGCAGCCGCCGAGGCATTCGCGAAAACTTCCCCCAATTATCCGACCGTAGTCGGACTCTGGATGCATCAGTGTTTTGCTATGCCCACAGCCCTCCTAATCTTTTTTCAATTTGATAATTTGATAAATCGTCCTGGAGTTATATGCGTGTAAGTCAACCTTAGCTATGCTTGAGATTAGCCGTCTATGAGTCTGCGACTGACTTGATTCGCATCTTGACAAGTCTGAAGCATCGTCCTATTGTGTCCCTCTGGCGCTAATTTGTTACTCGGCTTGCAGGCGCCCCGGAATGGTAGCTAATTCCAAAAATAAATTTGCTAAAGAGGGTGGTCCTGAAATCTTTCCGAACCTTCCCCCTTCCGAGTTTTTCGATTTTGGAGAAACTCCGTGATAGAAAATAGTTTTGGTCTTGATACGCTGGCCATTAGAAGTGGCCATCGGCGCACATCTGAGCTTGAACATAGCGAAGCGATATTTGCGACCTCGAGCTTCGTGTTTGAAAATGCAGCCCAGGCTGCCGCTCGTTTCGCTGGCGAGGAACCCGGCAACATTTACTCCCGCTTTACCAACCCCACCACGCAAACATTTGAACAGCGCCTGGCGGCGATGGAAGGCGGTGAGGCCTGTATCGCGACCGCGTCGGGAATGGCGGCAATCATGAGTCTTTGCATCGCCATGTTGCAGCAGGGAGATCACATCGTCAGTTCACGCTCGATTTTTGGTACCACCACCACGCTGTTTGACAAGTATCTGCCGCGCTTCGGCATCGAAACCAGCTTCGTCGATCTGACCGATCTGGAAGACTGGGAAAAATCGATTCGCAGTAACACGCGCCTGCTGTTTCTGGAGACGCCGTCGAATCCGTTGATGGAGATCGCCGATATCGGCGCGTTGGCGGATCTGGCGCATGAAAGTAAGTGCCTGCTGGCAGTTGACAACTGTTTCTGTACCCCGGCCTTGCAGCGTCCCCTGGAACTGGGAGCGGATATCATAGTGCACTCGGCCACCAAATACCTGGATGGTCAGGGGCGCATAATGGGTGGCGCCGTCGTCGGACCCAAGCCACTGATAAACGAGGATGTATTCGGGGTGATTCGTACTACCGGTCCCTGCATGAGTCCGTTCAATGCCTGGGTGGCCTTAAAAGGGCTGGAAACTCTGAATTTAAGAATGAATGCGCACTCGCAACAGGCACTGCAATTGGCCCGGTTTCTCGAACAACACCCCTGCGTAGATACGGTATTCCACCCGGGGCTTGAATCGCATCCACAGCACGAGCTCGCCAGGGCACAGCAGCAAGGATTCGGCGGCGTGGTTTCATTTGTCGTCAAAGGAGGACGCGAAACTGCCTGGCGCGTGATTGATTCCACTCGGATGCTTTCTATTACGGCTAATCTCGGAGACGTAAAATCGACGATTACCCATCCCGCAACCACAACCCATGGCCGCGTCAGCGCGGAGGTAAAAGCCGGCACCGGCATAACCGAGGGGTTGAT
>CAZAVY010000111.1:0-7682 GCA_964488685.1 uncultured Gammaproteobacteria bacterium | reverse complement strand
TGAAACGAGTATTCAATATCGATATATCGACCTGTGAAACATGCGGTGGTGCCGTAAAGATAATCACAAGTATCGAAGACCCTGCGGTGATCAAGCAAATACTTGGACACCTGGAGAGAAAAGCGGGATCAAAAGATTTCAACCCATTACCCGGGAGCAGGGCACCGCCCCAAATAGGCTTGTTCGGGTAGCCGACGAGATCAGTTTGACTCAGTTAACTCACCAAATTGCTGCGAGCAAATGTAGCGGCGGGTAGCTGGCATGCCTGGTGGTTGAGATTTGCCAGGATTGGCCGGCTGGAAGGAGCACCAACAGTAGGCACTTTAGGCGATATTGGGTGTGTCGGCGGAAATCAGTCAGAATTTGGATGTCCCAGGGCTGGACGGCGTCGTGAATCGCTTTCTTAATCTTGGTGGAAAAAGGAAAATAGGGTGTTAATTCGTCCTATGCTTAAAATATTCAGATTTGAGGCGAATATCGCACGTTTAATAATTTATCGATGTAATCACCAAACCCCTTTACGGTGCTGACGGACACTCCGGGGACATCCAGCTTCTATATGGATGTGCTTATCAGGCCTAAATCGGTGATAGCCAAAATTGCTACTGCTTTTCAATAATACATAACTTTCCCCATTTAACTAACGTTTTTGAAATTGTGCATCCCTGGAAGCGTTGGTTCTCCAGAGAAAATAGATCGCTGGAATAACCAGCAGCGTTAATATCAGGGAACTGATCATGCCACCAATCATTGGCCCGGCAATGCGTTGCATCACTTCTGAACCGGTGCCCTCACCAAACATGATTGGGATCAGCCCGACTACAATAGCGGCTACTGTCATCATGATTGGACGAACTCTTTTCCCTGCACCATCGAGTACTGCAGTTTTGATTTCTTCGCGGGTAAGGTTCCGACCTTCATCTTGCGCAATCTGAGTGGCACGAAAAAAGGCCAGGTTCAGGTACACCAGCATCAGTACCCCGATTTCGACAGTTACCCCTGCCAGTGCGATAAAACCCACACCTACAGCAACGGACATGTCGTAATCCAGTAGATACATCAACCAGATACCGCCAATCAATGCGAAAGGCAAGGTGCCCATGATAATTAGAACCTCCACAACGTTACGGAAATTGATGTAAAGCAATAGCATGATGATGGCTAACGTGAGTGGTATCACCACCGATAAACGTTCCTTGGCGCGCACCATGTATTCATACTGGCCAGACCAGGCGATGGAATAGCCTGTGGGTAGTTGTAACTGTTCGGCGACTGCTATTTGCGCTTCTTCAACGTACGAGCCAAGATCGCGGCCCGCGATATCGACCAATGTCCAACCATTCAATCGTGCATTTTCACTTTTGATTGCGGGTGGTCCATCTGCAACGTAGATATCGGCAACATCGGACAGCGCAATGCGCTGATTATTTTTGGTGGTGAGTGGCAATAGCCGTATATTCTCCACCGAATCTCGATAGGCCTGCGGATAGCGGATATTGATGGGGTATCGTTCCAGACCTTCTATAGTTTCAGAAACGCTCATGCCACCAATAGCAGTTTTGATGACATCCTGAACATCCGCGATGTTCAGTCCATAGCGCGCCGCCTTGTCACGATCGATATCGGCTTTGATGTAGCGGCCACCGGCAACCCGCTCGGAATATACTGAAGCTGTGCCTTCAATATTTTTTAGAATTATCTCAAGATCTTTACCGATGGTTTCAATTTGCGCCAGATCAGGGCCTGCAACCTTAATTCCTACCGGGGTTTTGATGCCAGTGGCGAGCATGTCGATACGGGTCTTGATGGGCATAACCCAGGCATTGGTGAGGCCGGGAAATTTCACCAGCTGGTCTAGCTCTGCGCGTAACGAGGCCGTGGTGACTCCGGCGCGCCATTCGGATTTTGGTTTGAGCTGGATCAGGGTTTCGATCATGGTCAACGGCGCCGGGTCGGTGGCAGTCTCTGCGCGGCCTATTTTGCCGAATACGGATTTGACTTCGGGTACGGTCATGATCAGCTTGTCCGTTTGCTGCAACAGCTCGCGTGCCTTGCCGATGGAGATGCCGGGGTAGGTAGTGGGCATGTACATCAAATCCCCTTCATCCAGTGGCGGCATGAATTCACTGCCAATTTTGCTCGCGGGCCATAGTCCGATGGCAAGGACCAGGCCGGCAATCAGGATCATGGTTTTGGGTGCGTCCAGCACCGCCCTAATGGCGGGTTGGTAGATCCAGCTGACCAGGCGATTCACCGGGTTTTTATGTTCAGGAAGAACTTTTCCCCGAATAAAATAACCCATTAAAACTGGCACCAGTGTTATGGATAAAATGGCTGCGGCGGCCATCGCGTAGGTTTTGGTAAACGCAAGTGGTGCAAACATTTTGCCTTCCTGTGCTTCCAGTGTGAATACCGGTAAAAAGCTCAGGGTGATGATCAACAGGGAAAAGAATAATGGTGGACCCACTTCAACCGATGCTTCGCTGATAATCTGCCAGCGATTTTCTTTAGTGATGGCGGTTTTCTCTATGCGTTTATGCACGTTTTCGATCATGACGATCGCACCATCCACCATCGCACCGATGGCGATGGCAATGCCGCCGAGTGACATGATATTGGCGTTTAGACCCTGCAGATGCATGACAATGAAAGCGCAGAGAATCCCGATCGGCAGACTGATGATAATGACCAGTGAAGACCTTAGGTGGAACAGGAACAGGGCGCAGATCAATACCACCACGATGAATTCCACGAGCAGTTTTTCATAAAGGTTACGAACCGCTTGTTCAATCAGGGTCGAACGATCATAGGTGGTGATGATTTCCACTCCTTCGGGCAGGCCCTGTTCCAGCGACTTGATTTTCTGTTTGACACTGTCGATGGTTTTCTGAGCGTTTTCGCCAAATCGCATCACCACGTAAGCGCCGACCACTTCACCTTCACCATTGAGTTCCGCGATACCTCGGCGCATTTTCGGGCCGGTGATGACGTCGGCAACATCCTTGAGTTGTAACGGAACACCGTTACTGTTGAGGCCGAGCGGAATTTTTTTCAGATCATCGGTGTTTTTCAAATAACCGCTGGCGGTGACCATGTATTCGGCTTCACCCATTTCAATCACCGAAGCACCTGCTTCCTGATTCCCTCGGATAATGGCGGTGCGGATAAGGCTTATCGGTATACCGTAAGCACGTAAACGATCGGGATCCACTACCACCTGGTATTGCTTCACCATGCCGCCAATGGTGGCGATTTCGGAAACGCCGGGCACGGTCTGCAATTCATATTTCAGAAAGAAATCCTGTAGGCTGCGCAGTTGGCTAAGGTCGTGCTTGCCAGTTCGATCAACCAGTGCGTATCCGTAGATCCAGCCAACCCCGGTGGCATCCGGTCCGAGCTGGGAGTTTGCCGTGGCTGGAAGTGAGGAAGCGACTTGGCTCAGGTATTCGAGGACGCGTGATCGCGCCCAATAGAGATCGGTGCCTTCCTCAAAGATGACATATACATAAGAATCACCGAAGAAGGAGTAGCCACGAACAGTGACTGCTTTTGGAACCGACAGCATTGCAGTCGTGAGTGGATAAGTGACCAGGTCCTCCACAACCTGGGGCGCCTGACCGGGAAAGCTGGTTTTGACAATTACCTGTACATCCGATAAATCAGGAATTGCGTCGATTGGCGTTTGTTTGACGGCATACAAGCCGCCACCCAGCAGGATAAATGTCGTCAATATCACCACAAAGCGGTTACGTATTGACCAGCGAATGATAGAAGCGATCATGCTTATTGCTCCTGCTTCATATCGATAATTTCTATCCCACCACTATCCAGTTTCTTCACCAGGAATTGCAACGATTGCCCCTTTTTGAGCTGACCCATATCGATGGATTTTGATACTGGGAAATCCATCATCATCGAGGGCCAACCCCATACCTCGACCGGCTCATGGTTGAGGTTCAGTTTGTACTGTTTTTTATCAATAGTATTGATACTGCCCTTTACCCAGGCCTGGCCATCATCCATGGTCTGTTTGATGTTATCTCCACCAATTTCGATAATCCTGATACTGCCACCTTCTAGTTTCTTGACCAGAAACCTCAGGGAACTATTCACCTCCAGGTGTTCAATAGAGATATCTTCCTGCACTGCAAAATCCATCACCATGGCGGGCCAGGCCCAGGCATCTACGGCCTCGTGCTGGATGGTGAGCATGTTATGGCCCGGCATAGCCTTCTTGATTTCACCATCGATCCACACCTGACCGGGGGTTTCATCCGCTTGAACGTTCATCGCCATTTGATTACTTTCAGGATCTTGCATACGCTGAAAGGATGCGGTTAAGCTGGATTCAGAATCAATTAGAAATTGGGCCGAGGTGACGACCATTTCATTTGCCTGTAAGCCTTCGAGTATCTCCACAGCATCGTCACTTTCGATGCCGGTTTTCACTGCGACAGAGAGATACTTACCTTCGCCCAGAGCTTTCACCACACGATCCATACGACCGCTTCTAATGACCGCCTCACGTGGAATGAACAGGGTTTCCCGTTCGGTTTGTGCATGGATGTTAAGTCGCGCGTACATATTGGGTTTGAGCTGTTCATCTGAATTATCGAACCGCACTCTAACCCGTAATGTTCGGGTTTTGGCATCCAGTACCGGATAAATGTAATCGACCGTACCTTGCCAGGATATACCGGGCAGGGCCCCTACCTTCATGTCAACCTCCTGTCCGGTTTTTATCCAACCACTTTGCTGTTCAAATACTTCAGCGATCACCCAAACCGTATCGATTTGTCCAATGGAAAGAATGTCCGTTGACGGTTTGACAAACATGCCTTCGCGAACATTGAGTTCAAGGACAAATCCGTCATATCTGGAATACACATCTATATGCTGGCGAACTTTTCTATTCTTTTCCAACCGTTCGATTTGTGCGTTTCCGACACCTAGAAAACGCAACCGGCTTTTGGATGCATTGATCAGCGCATTGTTTTTGCTTTTTAACGCTGTGACGAATTCTTCCTGCGCATTCACAAGGTCAGAGCTGTATAGCTCAAAAAGCTTTTGCCCTTTATCTACCGTGTGGCCGACTGATTTTACGTGTAGCCGTTCTATCCAGCCCGCTACCCTGGTATGAACGTGAAAGATTTTTTCTTCGTCAAAGTTGATATAACCAACAGTATTGATTGTTCTGTTCAGAATGCCACTTTGTACCGGGCTGACTCTGACACCTAGATTATTTTCCACGGTAGGTGAGATTTTAACCACACCATCTTCGCTACTGCCATCACCTGCATACACAGGCACCAGGTCCATGCCCATGGGGGACTTTCCTGATTCTTCGCGCCGGTAGTTGGCATCCATCGGTGCAACCCAATAAAGGATCTCTTTTTCACCAGAGGGTCGGTCAGAACCTTCGCTAGAGGGTTCGAATAACCCGGTGGAATCGATCATGTCTGAAATATGCCTTTGCGCCAGATAACCTATAGCTGTGCCGAGAATGATTAATACAAGACCAGTCAGTAATTTATTCACGATTTTGTTTCTCTACTTGATTCTAAAATTGGGTTAGCGGGTTTACAGGCCTTCGACAAAATACATTGCACTGGCCTGATGCTTTAGCTGGTCGATGCTAAGTCGATACGCTTCAAGCTCAGTGTTAAGTGCATCCATATAAGCCTGCATAACGCTTGAGAACACACCGCTACCAGACTGGTAACTCTGCAAAGCCGCTTCTGCACGGCGTTGTGCCTGCGGTATGAGGGTGTTCTGATAACGCACTTTTCGCTGTTCAATCAGCGTTTCATTCACTTGAAGTTGTGCCAGTTCGGCCAGCATCTTTCTAAGCAAAGCATCACGCTGATCTTTTGTCGATTTCATTTGAAATAGCTGTGACTGGCGTTGTTTCTGTTGCCGGTTTTCGGTAAACAGAGGTAAGTCCATCGTGACCATGGCAGAGAAAAAATCTGCGCGATCTGTTCCATCCTGTGCGTCATCGCGATAGCCATAGCTAACCTTGATGCCCCAACCGGGCTTTTCTGACTCGCGAATCAGATCAATATCTCTACGTGTGATATCCAGCTGTGTATTGATCTCCAGCACTTTCGGGTGAGCGCTTAATAATGCTCTTGACTCATCTACTGGTCGTGATAACTGGTCATCATTTATCAATACAGGCATTTCAGCCTCCAAAGGGCGCTTGCTAGGATGCTCGCCCACCCATTCGGATAACCTGAAGCGTTGCTTGTTAATTTCCTGCTCGATTTGAATCAGCCGGTCTTCCAGTTTGCTTTGCTGTAACTGCACCGTGAGCACATCCAACTGCAGATTACGTCCGAGTGAAAACAGGGATTGAACAATTTCGCTCAGCTGTTCAAGTAGTAGCCTGTTTTTCTGTACAGTCTGGCCCGCCCGTTCCCAGTAGAGTACTTCCAGATAGCTCAGGCGAACCTGTCTCAAAATTGTACGCTTTCTGTCTTCAATGTCGTGTTGAAACCGTTCTGCTTGCTTGGTAGTTTTTTCGCTTTTGATCTGTCTGGTATTACCGGACGGAAATTGCTGAATATAGCTGACCTTGAATTGAGTCATTGGTTCCTGATCAAAATCGAAGGTATCGGTAGGCAGGTTGACTATTCCGACCTGTATTTTGGGATCCATCAACTGTCCATCGGCAATTGAACGCTGCATCAATGATTTGGCTTTTGCATCCAGACTTTGTATGCCCGGTTCATTGTTCAGCGCCATTATTTCGGCTTGCCTCAGGCTCAGTCTTTCTGAGGCGGCGAATGCAGGTTGTAGGACGCTGTTTATCGTCCATGTGACGACCAGAAAGGCCAAGACCTTTAGTGTTATCGCACTCATTGGGTTTTCTCTTTAGTTTCTTGATGCAGCCTGTTTCTAGGCAGTTAAATCAAACCGGGGATAAGTCCATGCCTACCCGGCAGCTTTAAAAATAGGACTAAGACAAGCCGTAAAATGGCTTGGGTGTCAGTCGAACCGAAGTGGTTCTAGAGTTGAATTACGCCCTGGGTGGACGGAAGAGTTCGTTCAGGATAAACGAGAAATATATAGATCGACCTGAACCGAGAAACATTCGACGATCATCAGGATTGTTGATTGAGTTGAAACCACTGAGTGGCGACATCGATGTGTTGGAGCAGGGCTCAGCGCTGTTACACATTTCCTGGCAGTCAGCATTCATATTGCAGTATTGTTGAAGTGTTTGCGCATGTCCGCTTTTCTTCATCTGCATATCATCACAGTGGCTCATTTCAACTGATTGAGCCGACCATTGCATCGCCATGCCGGTTAATGGCGTCATTAACATTAGCAACATCAGCATACGGGCAGCAGTTTTAGGGCTGACCAGGTTCATTTAGTATTCAAGTATTATTCGGCTCAATATTGATTCATCTTTAGTCTACTTGCTTAGTAAAAGGTTCCTGAGAAAGTTCAGGCATTCTAAACAGCCCACTGGCTTCCTGCAATACGTAAATCGGCGCATCGCTGCGAAGATAAGCACCCGCTCCAATATGAGTACCATCGACGGTGCTGCCAAAAAAGACCTGACCCGGGTAGGTCCCGTCACTAACACACGATTAGTCTAATGAAGATTATTCCGGTCGGTGGTGTGCGTAAGTGGGGATAACCCGATGAGTTTTATAAATCGTTGCCATGGG
>CAZAVY010000110.1:0-7771 GCA_964488685.1 uncultured Gammaproteobacteria bacterium | reverse complement strand
GGATCATGGTAATCATGCCCAGTACTGTACGCAGAGATTGGATGAACGATTCCAGTGGGATGGCGACGAATGCGAGCGCGAATGGCAGGATAAAACCCATGATCATTTGACCCAGCGACGGGATCCAGCGGAATTCCGCTTCGGCGATGATACCGGTTGCAGCGAGTGACTGGGTCAATGCTTCCCGATCGAGTGCGAGTAAATCACGCATGTAGGCAAGCGACGCTTCAACCGTTGCGAGAATCGCAAGAATGCTGAAAGTGATCACCACCATACGTTTGCGCATCGAGTCGTCCATCGAACCGATAATCGGAAACAGGTGGGTAATGCGCAGCGATTCCATCAGGAACAGTCCCATTGCGATTTCGACCATGATGATGACCAGGGCGGCGATGTCCGAGGTGCGCATCGGGCCTATATAACTGGTGCCGCCGACCATTTCCGACATCGGCATCGCGATTAGCTGGAAGTTGATCAGGCCACCAAAGACGGCGATCACCAACACCAGCGTTGATATAAAGAACTGGGTCAGGGAAGATGACGAAAGGGTGCGCGCGGCAGTATCTTCACCGTTGCGAATCGCTTCATAGGATTTCATCTGACGATCGATTTCGATCGAGCGTTCATCGAGGCCGCCGATGGTGTCCTTGACCCGTGTCAGTGATTGCCCCAGGTTACGCCATTGCGGTTGCATCGCACCGAGCAGCTTGTGTCGCGCCAGGGTTGATTTGCGGTAAGCTTTCTGGGTTTCCTGGTGTGCGTTTTCGAGCGTGTTGCCGATGTTGTCGAGAATACTGCAGATGGTAGCGTCTCCGCTGCGAGGAATGCTCGCAATCGAATCCACCGCTTCCAGCCAGGCCGGCGGTAGTGGCGGCGCGTCGGTCGCTGCCTGATAGTCTTCTTCGATCTTGTCGATGGTATCCGATATTTGCCGATGCAGTGCCGGGTAGGCGCTCAAGTCACGCGTTACAACCGCGTTGACACGGTGAAACTCAGCTTCGATGGCACGCTCGCTTGCCGCCTGTCCAAGCGCCAGCACGACTTCTTTGTTACGTCGTTGCAGGTTGGCTTCCAGTTGTCGCAACGATGTGGCAAACAATCGACAGGCCAGGTAAATTGCACGGCCGGTGGAACCTATCAATGCATGCGCCGGGTTACGTGCGAGGTAGGCGACGAACACCAGGACCGTGAGCCAGATGGCCGCTGATATGCCGGGGTGATTCGACCACACGGTCAGTATTTCATTAAACATTGGTTTAGCCTCGTTTCTCTATCCAGTGGGTGAGAATTTAGAGAGGGGCTGTGAAAAATCGGTGAAAAACCGCCAAAAATCGTAAAATTTGCCTAAACTTCTGTTTTATTTCGAAATATTTCACATTACCAGGCCGAATAAAGCAGCAGCGGCAAGCAACTGTATACTTGGGGCACTTGTATGAAGCGCAGGACTTAACGCACTGATGGCCACGATTTTCTGGGTTGAAGATCAATCGCACTGGATCAAGAAGTTTTCTCCTGTGCTCGAAGCCGAAGATTTTGACGGTAAACCGAATTCGCTGACGGTTTTAAATTTTGCCGAGGCCGCGCGCCAGAAGATAGCGTTAACCGATAAAGATTCACCACCCGATGTCGCTTTGCTGGATGCGCGCATGAACGGCAACGACCAGGCCGGATTTTCGGTTTCCAACGCACTCCGCAAGAAATGGCCGCGTTTGCCTATTATTTACCTGTCGGAACACAGTGGTACTGAAATCGAACGTGATGCCCACGCGCAATTCTCGGCCACTGATTTCATTGCCAAGCATCAGCACAATGTCGAGCAGGTACTGTGTTGGCGTATCAAAGCGGTACTCCGACAGGCGTCCATCGATACCGATCTATCGGCTACCATTAACATCATCAGCAGTGGGGATTTAACGATCGACCTGAATACCTGGGATGTCTACTGGAAGGGACGACGGCTGATGAACCCGAGTAATTCAAAGCGGCCGCTGGCGCCGATTCCGCGAAAATTATTACGTGCGCTGATGGAATCGTCACCACGTCCCCTGAGTGCAGGTCAGATCGCGGAACGACTCGATCTGGATCAGGAAAAGTTCTCCTATGCCAGTTATCGTCAGCATATCAAGACGCTGCGTCGTGCCTTCGATGCGGTCGAGGCTCGAGCGGGCAGCTTCAGCGAGCTATGCAACCATAGCGAAGGCATAGTCACGTTTGGAGACGAGGGCGCTTATTACTGGAAACCGCCCGGCGGCGATCGAAAATGAAACCTGTGCGCATTCACTACCCCTGGTTGAGTACCCTGGGTGCGCTGGCCATTGTCAGCTGGCAGTTCACGCTCGCCAATGCGGATCTGTTCACGCCCGAAGGGTTGCCGGCGCCGTTGTTGCAAAGCGACAATCTGCTGATCGCGCTGGCCTTGTTGCTGTTGCTGATATTTATGGATATCTGGCGTTTTTTGAAACAGAGTGAGCGTTGCAGGGCGCAGTTAAAACAATTCCAGGATCAGATCAGCGAATTGTTTGATTCGAAGCGGCAACTCGGCACACGTGCACGCACCTATTCCGACCATGCGGATAAACTGAAAATGTTTATCAGCGAGCGATTGCTTGAATATATCGAGTACGATGAAAAGTTTTTACACTTCAAAAACATAGCCTCCGAGGTGCGCCACAATGGCGTCATAAGCTACGACAAGGCTCAGACCGCGCTCAAACAGGCCCAGAAATACTGTGATGAAGAACAGGGCCGGCAATATCGTGAAGCCGCCAACGGGCTGCTTTATCTGTGGGATTTGCTCGACTTGTCAACCACCGACAATATCACCTTGCATGTCGCCAACCAGATTTACGATTGCGAAGAACATTATTTTCAGGCGCAGCTGAATAAAACGGATGCCGAAGCGGCACCTTTCCAGCCGACTTTCATGATGAGCCACGCATTGTGCCGCGCACTGCTACCGATCATTGAAGATCCTGAGAAGCTCGGTTTAAACGGGGTGTGGCCAAAGCCCGGCAGCTACGCCGACGGGAAATTTAAAATTATTCTGCAGGCCGATAGCGAAATGCTGGGCAATGAAAATCATATGGTGTTACTGATTGAGAATCTGCTCAACAATGCCTTGTTCTACAGTCGGAAAGCCCACAAAAATCATTACAGCAGTGTCGGGATTAGTCTGGCGCAGCGTGACGGGGAAGTCATTTTCAAGGTCTATAATCGCGGGCCGCGGATCAACCAGGATGAGCAGGATAAAATCTACCAGCTCGGGTTTTCTTCGCGCCGCATCCGGGAACACCACGGCAAGGGCCTGGGCCTCTATTTTGTCAATGAAATTTGCAAGGGTTTCGAAGGATCGATCGTGTTTAAAAATATTGACAGCCGGGAGGACGACATTTCTCTGAGCGTCAAATTGACCAATGGTGAATTATGCCGGCAGCAGATCGATATTGTCGATATCAATGGCAGACCAATGTGTCAAACCGGGGACTCGGAAAGCGAGCCTGGCAAGCGTCACGAGTGGGCTTTTGACGCGCCGATTGCCAGCGTTGAAATCAGCCCGAAGGGGGCAAAGAAACCCCAGCTGATTTCCGCACTGGCCGACGGTGAAGACAGCAGTCATGTGGATACAACGGATCCTTTGTTACCGCATTGGGTGCTCGATGTCAGGAATAAAAAACGCTCGTCAAAGCTGGTATTTGTACCGCTGGATATGCGCGGAGTACAATTTATCGCGCGTTTCCCGAGCGCTAATTCAAGACTGGAAAATCAGGACTGAGACCGCGATAATTCGCTCCATGATCCACCCGATCTACTGGTCTGCGATCGGATGCCGGTTGCTGGGGGCAGTAATTGCGAGCCGAGGCATCTATGCGGTGTTAGCGGCATATCAAACCGACTTCGGGAAGAACGCCCGCAGTGGGCACATTATACCCTTCGGCGGGGTAATGGATTCGTTGACGCAGATCGGGCCCATGTCCACAGCCCTCCCAGACCAGGTACTGACTCCCTCTTCCTGAAAAATGGGCTCAGGAACCGTTCAAGGTGATAATTACGGAATCAGCCTGGATATCTGTTCGCGCCAATGGGAGGAGTAGCCGCGGACTTTGCGTTCCCCGATTAATTCGGAAATGCGCATGAATTTAAACTCAAGGTTCGCTTCAGGCAGGTTTTGACGCAATACCGCAATCGTATGCCGATGTGGATGACCGATGGCTATCGCCGAACCGCGCTCGCGCGCCCGGCTCAGCCAGATGTTGTATTGCAGCCTGATCGATGCGGGATTGTCTTCATGGTCTAAAAATACATCGCGCGTAATTGAATTCAGGCCTGCGCTGAGAGCCTGTGCGTAAGCCACACTGCGGGGTGAAGTGCGGCTGTCCAGAAAATAAAGCTTGGGATTATAGCCACGAATACTGTCCATTACCGGGCGCATGAAAAAGTCGTATTCGGTCAGATGGCTGCCCATGTGATTGTTAACGCCCCGGATGAACGGAATTTGCGACAGCAGCGAACGGACCATGGCGGTTAACTGGTCTTCGTTCATCGCCTCGTTGAGACCATTAGCCTCGTGTGCGGTGGTCGAATTTATGGATTGCATTGGCAAGTGCAGGATGACTTCCTTGTTTCGATCCTGTGCATGCTGAGCCAGTTTGCGACTGTAGGTCGCACCCGGAATAATTGCATAGGTGTGATCGCCGACAAGATCGATGACTTGCTTGCCGGATTCCAGGGAGTAGCCGAGATCATCGATCACCAGCGATAAAACCGGTCGCTGGTCAGCCTGGGCTAACCCGGCGCAGGCGATCAGCGGGATCAACCATGAGGGCCGGGGCATCGCGCGCCTTAGCTTTTGTTAATTTTGCTAAGTATCGTCAGGCCTTTCAACAGGCTGAGCGCCTCGTATAGCTGAAAATCTGTTTGTGCCAATACCTCGCTATCATTATCCTTATCGGTGGCGCCGCTTTCACCATCGGGATTGCTGAGACGACCTTCGAGATCTTTTTCAGAATAGGCATCAGGAGCGATTGCATCGGAATTTGACAGCTTCAGGGTGCTCAACTTGATATCCGGTTCGATACCCTTGGCCTGGATCGAGCGCCCATTCGGTGTAAAGTATCGCGCGGTGGTCAGCTTTACCGCCGATCCATTGCGCAATTCCTGAATGGTTTGAACCGAACCCTTGCCAAATGATCGGGTACCCATAATGATGCCGCGGTTGTGGTCCTGAATCGCGCCGGCGACAATTTCAGAAGCCGAGGCCGAGCCGCCATTGACCAGTACTACCAGGGGGGCGCCGTTGAGGCTATCGCCCGGCGTGGCCAGGTAACGATGGCTGGAATCTTCGATCCGCCCCTCGGTATAGACGATTAAACCATCGTTGATGAATGCGTCGGAAACACCGATCGCACCATTGAGCACACCACCTGGATTGTTACGCAGGTCGAGTACCATACCTTTCAGATGTTCCTGTTTTTGCAGATCCGAAATTGCCTTGAGTAGATCGGTGGTGGTACGCGACTGGAAATTTGTGATACGAATATAGCCAAATCCCGGTTCGAGCATGCGATTCTTGACACTTTTAACACGGATAATTTCGCGCGTGATATTGATCACCAGGGGCAGGGCTTCGCCATCGCGTATGATAGTCAGGTCGATAGCGGTGTTGGGCTTGCCACGCATGATTTTGACGGCTTCGTTCAGGGACATACCCTTGACCGATCTGTCGTCGAGTTTGATGATGAGGTCGCTGGCCATGACGCCGGCGCGCGCGGCAGGGGTATCGTCGATGGGTGAAATGACCTTGACGAAACCGTTCTCCATGCCAACCTCGATCCCCAATCCCCCGAATTGTCCGGTGGTCCCGATTTTCAGGTCGCTGAATTCAGAGGTATTGAGATAAGACGAGTGCGGATCGAGTCCATTGAGCATGCCGCGAATCGCGTCTTCGATAAGTTTCTTGTCGTCTACTCCTTCGACATAGTCGGATTTAACCTTGGAAAAAACCTCGGTGAAAGCCTGCAAGTCTTCGAATGGGATCTGCCGATCATCTTTTAGCGCGTAAACGCTGTGTCCGATCGCCAGAGATAGTCCAAGCAGGGTTCCGATTAGAAACCAGGTTGAGGTACGTAAATTTTGTAGCATTCGAATCTCCGATAAACCTTAGCGGCCAGGGTTGTGACTAGGTATTGTAGACCAGATAAGGCCGCATTAGTTATAAACAGTTCATAAAGATGGGGGCTGGGTCGCCGAATTCTACGTCAAACTTGTGAAAATTACAGCTTTAGTGACTGCGCGGTCGGTACCGAGGCTATCGCGAGGCAAAGGTATTGGCGGCCTTGCACCATCCGGTCGGATTTTGCGGTTTGCCCTTATTCCGAATTTCGAAGTAGAGCGCAGATTTCTGCTGTCCACCGGTACTGCCGATACTGCTGATGACATCACCGGCCTCTACCCAGTCACCGACGGATTTGAATAGTGATTCATTGTGACCGTAAAGTGACAGATAAGAATTGCCGTGATCGATTATGATCAGATTGCCAAGTCCTCGCAGCCAGTCGGAAAATGCGACGCGACCATTGGCTATCGCCATCACGTGTCGCCCCGTTGGCGCCTCGATTACGACGCCCTGCCAGCGTAAATCCGAAAGTGGTTTGTTGCGACCGAATAGTCTTCTTAGCTTGCCTCTGACCGGCCACGCGAGCTTGCCTTTCAGTTTGGCAAAGGGTTTTTGTGAAATGCCTGATTCGGGGTCGTCTGCAAAAATTTCCTGAATCGAATCGATCAGATTTTGTAGCTGCGCGGCTTCATCCTCTAGCCTGGATAGGTTACCGCCCTGCTTTTTCAATTGTATATCAAGCGATCCGATTATTGTTTTTCGCTTGCCGAGATCCTTATTCAGTTCTTTTTTTCGGGCGCTCAACGCTTGCTGATTTTTTTCCAGGCCAAGCCGGGCCTGCTGAATCAGCTGCTCGGTTTCGACGATTTTGTCGATGTTGTGTTGCACGCCCTTGATCAAATCAAGCCGCGCGTTGGAGAAATACCGGTAGTAAACCAGATTGCGCTGCAAGCTTTGTGGATCCTGTTGTGAAAACAGCAGTTTTACCTTTTCCTGCCGTCCCAGTGTAAACGCTGCGTATACCTGCTGCGCCAGGGTTTCATTTTCCCGGCTGAGTTGGCGCTGATGTTTCAGGCGGGTAGAGCGCAAGGTTGCGAGTTCAGACTTTTTAGCGGTGATCTCACCAACGGCATCCCTAATCTGTTGGCTGACTTTGCCGACCTTGCGCTCTATCGATTTCAGTTGTTTGATATAGCGTGACTTATTGTTCTCCTTGACATCGATAGCCTGTTTCACTTTTTTGATCTTTCGCTGTATATTCTTGAGCTGTTCCTGTTTGATTATTTTGTCTGCGGCAATTGACCGGGACATGACCACCTGGGTGGTAAGCAAAAATGGCAGCAGCACAAATACCGCGATGATATAGACATTAGCCCGGTGATTATTCATAATCGTTCCCTAATATTAACGTTTGGTAATACACTTAGGCAAATGAATACTGAAACCTTGGCAGGAATCGACAGCGAACTATTGCTCGCGCGGGCAGCCGATATTGAAATAGCTTCACGTTCGCTAAAGGCGATGTCGCACCCACTGCGTTTAAAAATTCTGTGCACCCTGGGCAGCCGCGAGGTTTGCGTCCAGGGGATCGTTGAAAATGTGGGGACTTCACAAAGTAATATCTCGCAACATCTCGCCATTTTACGCGATAAAGGTATA
>CAZAVY010000109.1:0-8365 GCA_964488685.1 uncultured Gammaproteobacteria bacterium | reverse complement strand
AGTTTTGCTACCGGTTCAACCGACGATTTTGGGAGGCTGAAATCCCTAACAGGCTTATACGTTTATGCCTACAGCACAGGCCCGTCCTGAGCCGTGGAACAGTAACTTAGTGCAGAGCCATTTAATAAAAAGATGTCAACTATATTACTAGAAATATCGAAATACCAAAAAGAGAAGAGAGACAAATCTCTGGACAGTTATGTAACACATAAGCGGGAGTCGAAGTGAGGCATCGATGATCTTGGATACCGGTGGTCATTACGGTATGAAGGAGATTGGGGACTAATTTAGACTGCATTATTCATGGGTGAGTCGTATAGTTAATAGTCATAATTTGATAAAGCAAATAAGCAAGACCCCCATCAGCACATAGTTTATATGAAATCTCCAAGAATTATAGTATCTTAACGTCTCTCAAAACAAGAAAGGTTCTATTTTGAGTAAACTTGGCTTGATATTGGCTACAGTTATTGCACTTGTGTTATTTGGTTGTGCATCAACAGGGGAAAATATATCGCAGATCTCGGCTATTCGTTTGAACGGGGAACAGGCAAAAGCATATATTTCTGGCAGAACGATAAGTTGGGGAGGTGGTGGAGCCCACTATAATCAAGATGGTCAAATGGATGTTGAAATAACCATACGCGTAAAGTTCTCTGGTAATTGGAAGGTGTTAGATGATGGTAGGGTCTGCTATCAAATACCTGATTGGGAGCAGTATTGCCATATCTACCTTATTGATAACGGAACCGTTACGAGACAATACGTAGAAAACGCTCGTTGAATGGAAGCGTTATGCCTCATTTTTTAAGAATTAAGATTTTCGTTATGCATGTTTTTATAATGATACGTAAATCATAGAATATTGACCAACACAAGAATAAGGAACAGAATATTTCAGATATAGATAAACGCTGAGGAGTGAATATGAAAAATTCAGATAAGCAACAAGACGGGATCAAGTACCAGGATCTCGATCACGTAGATACGGGTATTGTCGATAAAATAATTAAAGGTAATTATTCCCGGCGTGATGCCATAAAACTGATAGTTGCGACAGGAGTGACAATTGGAATATTAGGTTGCGAAAGGGGCGATGATAAAGAAGAGGCGGCTGCCGAGAAAATATTGGATTCCGGTGAAGCAGATATGATATCAAAACCTAAAAAAGGCGGCAAACTAACCTTTGCCAGCGACCTGCACGGGCCACCCGATACCCTCGACCCGGGCCTGAACACCTCGACTATCGACTACGTGCGCGGCCGTTCCCATTACAACAGCCTGTGTCAGATTAACGATGACCTGTCGACACGCCCCGAACTGGCCGAAGAATATTCGTCTAACGCCAACGCCACCGAGTGGACCTTCAAGTTACGTAAAGGCGTGAAATTTCACGACGGTAGCTCGTTTACCGCCGATGACGTGCTCTACACCATGAGTCGTCACTATGGGGATGCATCCACATCGACCGCAAAAACACTGGTTGCCGACGTCAAAGAGTGGAAAAAAGTCGATCAATACACGGTCAAGGCCATCATGACCGGGCCAAACGCGGATCTGCCGGTGATTCTC
Source organism: uncultured Gammaproteobacteria bacterium (assembly GCA_964488685.1). Classification (GTDB taxonomy): domain Bacteria; phylum Pseudomonadota; class Gammaproteobacteria. Next base: position 6,793 of record CAZAVY010000109.1, on the reverse strand, counting down.
GGTACGCCGCAGTTCAAGATGATCAAAAATGGCACCACGGATTTTCAGAATCCCACCGGCACCGGACCATTCAAGCTGGTCGAGTTCAAGCCGGGTGTGCGTTCACTGCACGTACGCAATGAAGACTACTGGCGTGAGGGCGCCCATGTCGATGAAATCGAACACACAGCCATTACCGACAAGGTGGCGCGCACCAGCGCGCTGATATCGGGCGACATCGATATGATGCAGGCGCTTGACCCCAAGGCCATCAGGCAGATCGAATCCGCATCGGGTGTGGGCATCTGGTCGGTTGCTTCCGGCGCCTATTTCGGCATTTGCCCGATGACCACGTCTTCGCCGGGCAATAACCCCGATTTCGTGTTGGCATTGAAATATATTCAGCGGCGCAAGAAAATCATCAAGTCGATCCTCAAGGGTCAGGGCACGGTCGGCAACGATCACCCGATCAATATCGCCTACGGCGCCGATCATTGCCAGGAGCTTGCGCAAGATACACACGATCTCGACAAGGCCAAGTTCCATCTGAAGAAATCGGGCATTACCAGCGCCGAACTCCATGTGGCCGAGGTAGCGCCAGGTATGACCGATATCTGCCTGCTGGCCCAGCGCGAAGCGCAGAAGATCGGCCTTGACCTGCAAATCAAGAAGGTGCCGAACGATGGTTACTGGGGCGCGGTATGGATGAAGACACCGCTCAACGTAGTGTCCTGGAACATGCGTCCAACCGCGAATGTGATGCTCAATCTCGCCTTCGCGCCCGATGCGCCATGGAATGACACGCTGTGGAAGGATGCGCGCATCGGTAAATGGCTCAAAGAGTCACGCGCCGCAACGGATCCGGCCAAGCGTCACGAGATCTATTGTGCGATGCAAACATTGATCAACAAGGAGTGTCCGATGATCATCCCGGCGCACCGTAACTACCTCGATGCGAAATCCGACAAGGTTGAAGGTATTGGCCGTATGCCACTGGGCTCGCTTGGTGGTTACGAATGGCCGGAGTTTGCCTGGCGCACCGACGCGTAAGCATTATCGGGACAGGTGTTTCGTAGTATCGAAGCACTGGTAACAATTCGCTGGCTCAGTCCCGCTGGGCCAGCGGACATCAACTTGCGATCATAAGCAAGATTCGGGCTTTTGTCCGAAACAACTGGAGGGGAGGCGTACCCATGCAACGCATGGTAATTAATCGGATTTGGATCGGGATTGCCACGCTGCTGGTAGTGTCAATCCTGGTATTTGTCGGGACTTCAGTCCTCCCCGGCGATGTGGCCGAAATCGTGCTAGGTCAAGCAGCCACACCGGAATCATTAGCCGCTTTCCGCGCCGAGCGCGGGCTCGATAAACCCCTGCCGATGCAGTACCTCCATTGGCTGGGCGGGATGATGACCGGTGACCTCGGCACTTCGAAAGCCGGCGGCGCTTCGATCTCCAGTCTGATAAGCGGTCGTCTCGGCAACACCATGTTTCTGGCGGCTGTCGTCGCCCTCATCGCGGTACCACTGTCGGTGGCACTGGGACTGCTGGCTGCAATGCACCCCGGGACCTGGATCGACCGCGCGCTTACTTTTGGCACCCTGAGCCTGATCTCGGTGCCCGAGTTTTTCATCGCCACCTTCATGGTATTGATCCTGGCGGTGCAACTGCACTGGTTGCCGGCGATTGCCCATATATCCCCCGAAGATGACTGGCTGAAACAATTGCGAGGGCTGGCAATGCCTATGATTGTGCTGATTATCGTGGTCGCGGCGCAAATGATTCGTATGACCCGGGCCGGAATTCTAAACGTGATGAATTCCCCCTACATAGAGATGGCCATACTCAAGGGCGTTCCGCGCGGGCGCATCATCCTCAGGCATGCTTTTTATAACGCGATTGGTCCGATCGTCAATGTTATCGCGCTGAATCTTGCCTATCTGGTCTCCGGGGTGGTTATCGTCGAGACCATTTTCGCCTACCCGGGGCTCGCCAAGCTGATGATCGACGGGGTGCAAACCCGTGACCTGCCACTGGTACAGGCCTGTGGCATGATTTTTTGCGGCACCTACGTGGTGCTGATCATTCTGGCGGATGTGGCGGCAATCCTGTCGAATCCACGCTTGCGCAATCCAAAATAGGCGCCTTATCATGACTGACAGCACCCAGAAAAATCAGCCACCGGAAGTAAAATCCAAGTACGACGAACTGCCGGATGCGCCGCCGAAAAAGAAATTAAAGCTCTCGTGGGTTGGAAAGACCGGCGTTACAATCGTCGTATTCTGGCTCGTCATGTGTGTGATAGGACCCTCCATTGCGCCATTTCATGAGGCCGATATCATCGCCGATGACAGCTTTATGCCGATATTCACCGAGACCGAGGGTGAAGGCATGCACTTGCTTGGGACCGATTATCTCGAGCGGGATATCTTTTCACGCATTATCTGGGGTGCGCGCACCACCATCGGCATCTCGGTCGTCGCGACCCTGCTCGCTTACCTGTTCGGGGTAACCCTGGGAATAGCGGCCGCGGTAGCCGGTGGCTGGACCGATATGGCGCTGAGCCGGGTAAACGACGCGATTTTATCGTTGCCGACGATCATGCTGGGGTTGTTAATCGTGGTTGCACTGGGAGCCTCTATACCCGTTTTGATCGGCACCGCCACGATCATTTATGCCTCCAGTGTATTTCGTATCGCGCGCGCGCTGGGCCAGGATATCATGGTGATGGATTTTGTCGAGGCCGCGCGCGCGCGCGGTGAAGGACTGTGGTGGGTTATCACGCGCGAAGTGCTGCCCAATGCGGCGATGCCGTTGGCGACCGACTTTGGTCTGCGACTGGTGTTCGTGGTGTTGTTCATTGCAAGCATGAGTTTCCTTGGCCTGGGTATTCAGCCGCCGGCCGCCGACTGGGGCAGCATGGTGCGGCAGAACCTCGAAGGTCTTGGATATGGCTCCTACGCGGCGGTCTGGCCGGCACTGGCGATTGCCACGTTTACTATTTCTATCAACCTGATTGTCGACGATATTTCGGCAAAAGAGGGCGGTAGCCTGGCGAAGAAAATGATATGACCGACAATCTATTCGAATTTAAAGATCTCAAAATCGGCGCCACCAAAGAAGATGGCACCTATATTCCAATCGTCAAAGGTGTCAGCTTCGACATCAAACCGGGCGAGGTGGTCGCGCTGATCGGTGAATCAGGCTCGGGCAAGACCACTATTTCGCTGGGGGCGCTCGCTTATACCAAACCCGGGCTCGAGTTTAGCGGCGGCGAGGTGTTACTCTACGGTGAAAATGTGCTGGCCATGAGTGACGAAAAAACGCGTGCGCTGCGAGGCGCCAGGGTCGCCTACCTGGCGCAAAGTGCCGCGGCTACCTTCAACCCGGCGCTGACCATCGGCGAGCAGGTGACCGAATCTGCGGTCATGCACGGCATATTGACGCAGAAAGTGGCGACCAAGCGCGCCGAGGAGCTTTACCACGCGCTCGAATTACCCGATCCGCTTCGTATCGGTAACCGCTACCCGCACCAGGTGTCCGGCGGCCAGCTGCAAAGGCTGATGGCCGCTATGGCCCTGTGTGGCAAACCCGATTTACTGGTCCTCGACGAACCCACCACCGCGCTCGATGTGACCACCCAGATCGAGGTGCTCAAAGCCTTCAAAAAAGTTATCCAGGAAGAAAATGCTGCCGCGATCTATGTCACCCACGACCTGGCGGTCGTCGCTCAGGTGGCGGACTATATTGTTGTACTCTACAGCGGCGAGATAATGGAGCAGGGCCCGGTGGACCAGATAATTAACCATGCCACGCACGAGTATACGCGTCGATTAATGTCGGCGGTGCGTCCACAACCGACGGCGGGTCTCGGCGAAGCGTCCAAAGCGGAGGTGCGCGAACAGGATGCGATGGAAGTCATAGACATAACCGCGGGTTACGGCGGAATCGTTGATGGCGAACCCTTGATAACAATTCTACGCGACATAAATGTCAATGTTGGCCATGCCGAGGTTATCGGTGTTATCGGTGAGTCGGGTTGTGGAAAGTCCACCCTGGCGAGGGTAATGGCGGGTTTGCTGCCGCAGGCCAGGGGCGATGTCAAACTTAACGGGAAAATCCTCGAAGGGAATCTTCACGACCGCAAACTCGAAGAGTTACAAAAAGTACAGTTCGTATACCAGATGGCCGATACCGCGCTCAATTCAAAGCAACACATCAACACAATTATCGGCAGACCGTTGGAGTTTTACCACGGCATTACCGGCAAGGAGAATCGAAACAAGGTGCGGGAAATCCTGGAAATGGTTGAACTGCCGCCTGAATTCGCCGATCGCTTCCCGTCAGAACTCTCCGGCGGGCAAAAACAGCGTGTCAACCTGGCCCGTTCGCTGGCTTCAAACCCTGACGTGATGCTGTGTGACGAGGTCACCTCGGCGCTGGATAGTATCGTTGGTTCAAACGTGATCAAATTACTCAGGGGTTTGCGCGATAAAACCGGGGTTTCCTTCGTGTTTATCAGCCACGACCTGTCGACGGTTGCCGCGTTCGCAGACAGGATAGTGGTACTCTATGCCGGTCGCGTGGTCGAACAGGGTCCGACCGATGCGGTACTGACGCCACCGTTTCACCCCTATACGCGCCTGTTGATCAGCTCGGTGCCCGAGCTTCGCATCGGCTGGCTCGAAGATACCATGCAGAAACGTGAGATGGCGGCTGGTATCGCCCGTGGTGTCGAAATAACCGCGATCGGTTGCCCGTTTTTCAATCGCTGTCCAGCAGGAATCGAAGGTACCTGCGACAAGGAAATTCCGCCGATACGCGAACCGATCAAGGATCACTTTGTCGCCTGTCATTTGACTATTGATGAGCTTAAAGAATCAGAATCTCATACCCAGCAAATCCTGCACGGCTTTGAAAGAATAGGCGACGACGAGACTGCGGGTACTGCGGCACACTGACCGGGAAACGACCATGAAAAAAAATATTGCACTGACCGAGATGGGTGTGGCTAATCCCGGGCTTATAGCGCGATATACGATTTATACGGTGTTGGAAACCGACATTTTGCGCATTATCTACGTTCGCGAAAAAGGCTCCCTGCTGCCGGTGAGCAAGACCTTTAAATTCCCGCGCGTGAAGAAATCGGTACTGGTCGATAGCGGTACCCGGCAAACCCAGGTCGTATTTGAAAGAAACCCCGCCCTCATCAACGCCGAGACCGAAATCGAGGCACTACTCAATATCCGCAAAGACAAGGATCAGCTAAACCAGGTGCTGGCGGACGAAGTCCTGCAACTGGAAGCAGAAATGAGCTCGAGAATCGATTACATCAAGTCACTGATCGAGAAAGCAAAATAACTTCTTTGTTGCTTGTTAATCTATCCGCGATAAAGTGATATGAATTTCGTCGCTTTGAGACTTGAAACTGTGCATAATTTCCTGTTTGCCAAACCCGGGAGCATAAACCGTTATCAGGTGCGTGCCACTGCCAATATTGTCAAACCAAAAGTTGCCGGCGAAATCGGTAGATTTAGGGCGGTAGGAAATATATTTGATCGGACCATTATTTGTGATTGAGTCCAGGGTTACCATCGCTTTAGCGACGGCAATATTATTAACGTCGCTGACCCATCCTGATAAATAATGATCCCCTTTGTCAACCACCAGCATTAGGCTGCCATACGAAGTCTCACTCAAGATCAGGCCAGAGATCTTGAAATATTCAGGGCCACGCGTAGACAGGCTCACTTCTCCCACGGGAAAGTTCCTCAGCGCAAAGAAACCTGAAGAATCGCTGACTATTTTCTTTACATGAGTACCCGTGGAAACGTTTGTCAAATACAATTCAAAGTCCGGTATTGGAGTACCTTCACGATTTACTATCATGCCGTCGATATCGATAAATTTGAGCGAGTCGAGAATTATATTGAGCTGCTTCGGATTGCGTGTAGCGACAAAATCGAGATTCTCGTAAGATGAATATTCGGGGGTTGCATACGCTGACAGCCTATAGCCAATATCTGCATTAATTCCATCGAGAGAAAAATGACCGACCTCATCACTAAAAAGAGTCAAGTAAATACCATCTTTACTCTGACTATTGGTCGGTGCTAATTTAATTTTCGCACCTTCCAGGCCTGCGCCATAATCGTTGCCGATCCAGCCAGTTACAGTAACCGAGTTAAATGTCCGTGTAAGAACGACATCGAGTTGTTTAAACCGGAGCTGATTCAGTTCCTGGTCGGTTATCTCAATGCGTTTACTGCTAAAACCACCGCTAAGGAATTGCAGTACCGGAAATCGGTGTATGGGCATCTCGAGTGTAATTTCATACCTGCCGTTTGAGTCAGTGCGGGTGCTATAAAAAAAGTGCTCTTCCGAAATCAGTACGTTTTCTATGGGCTGCGCGGTTTCATCGATAACCCGACCATAAAATTTCAGGCGCTTTCGAGTAGCCAGGTTGCGATTACTGTTGGAATAGGAACTTTTCACGCTGGTGGATTTAACCTGCATGGTTACGAGTTCGTCTAAATCCGATTTTGTCGATTTCGTGGTAGCCTGATCAGATTCGGGTAGTTGGCTTGCCAGCGATGAAGCGGTTGGTATCGTGTGCGAAAACCGCCAATAAAACAGACCTGAGATCAGCGCCATTATCGTAATTGATAAAATAAGTCGCTTCAAAATTTTCAGGATTTATTGATGAGCAGGATACCCCTTCGCGATAATCTTATCATAAAGCTATCTATTGCGTTGAAACTAGCCCGGACATTTCATGAACTGCCGCGATGATTGCGCAGGACTTTGTTTTCTC
>CAZAVY010000108.1:0-8398 GCA_964488685.1 uncultured Gammaproteobacteria bacterium | reverse complement strand
AAATTATCGACGTAAATTTTATTACACTGGCGGGTTTGAGTGAGAAGATATAGGCCCCGCTTCGACGCTTGTTACTACCCGCTAAAAAGCCGATTCAGATTATATTTAATGTCGCTTTCGCGATACTTTCCGATCGGGTCAGCCCCTATGATACGGCGACTCTATACGGTGCTGGCGGTTGGGTTTCCAGCATCGATTCACACTGGATCGCGGTTGCGAACCGGCCCGTTGATTTTCACGACTTGGAGAAGAAAATGGCAAAAAGCGATATTGAAATTGCTCGTGAAGCGACCCTGAAACCGATCAACGAAATCGCGCAGAAGCTCGATATTTCGACCGAAGCGCTCAAACCCTTTGGCCACGACAAGGCAAAACTGACATCTGATTTTATCGATTCATTGCAAGATAAAAAGGACGGCAAGCTGATTCTGGTGACCGCCATTTCGCCAACTCCGGCGGGCGAGGGTAAAACTACGACCACGGTTGGTCTCGGTGACGGGCTTAACAGCATCGGTAAGAAAGCGGTCATCTGCCTGCGCGAACCGAGTCTCGGTCCCTGTTTCGGTATGAAGGGCGGCGCCGCGGGCGGTGGATATGCTCAGGTGGTTCCGATGGAGGATATCAATCTGCATTTTACCGGAGATTTTCATGCGATCGGTGCGGCCCACAACCTGCTTTCGGCGCTGATCGATAATCATATCCACTGGGAAAATAAATCGGGTCTCGATCCGCGCCGCATCACCTGGAAGCGTGTTCTGGATATGAACGACCGCAGTTTGCGCAACATCACCGTTGGTCTCGGTGGTCCGGGTAACGGCACTCCACGAGAGAGCGGTTTCGATATCACGGTCGCCTCCGAAATCATGGCCATTTTCTGCCTCGCCACCGATCTCGACGATCTCAGCCGCCGCATCGGCAATATCGTCATCGGTTATACGCGCGATCAAAACCCGGTCCATGCGCGTGATGTCAACGCCCCGGGTGCGATGACGGTGTTGCTCAAGGACGCTTTCATGCCGAACCTGGTGCAGACCCTGGAAAACAATCCGGCGTTTATTCACGGCGGCCCGTTTGCCAATATCGCCCACGGTTGCAACTCAGTGATCGCAACTAAAACCGCGCTCAAGCTCGCTGATTACGTGGTCACCGAAGCCGGCTTCGGGGCTGACCTGGGGGCTGAGAAGTTCTTCGACATCAAGTGTCGCAAGGCGGGGCTGAGCCCCGATGCGGTAGTGCTGGTAGCAACCGCACGCGCACTGAAAATGCACGGGGGCGTCGCCAGGGATCAACTCGGCGATGGCAACGTCGACGCAATGAAGAAAGGTTGTGAAAACCTTGGTCGTCACATCCGCAACCTGAGTCAGTTCGGTGTTCCGATCACGGTTGCGATTAACCGTTTCTCTGCTGATACCGAAGCTGAACTCGTCGCTATCCGTGATTTTTGTACTGAATTCGGCGTGGCGGCGTATGACTGTAATCACTGGGGTGAGGGTAGTAAAGGTACCCGGGAACTCGCCCGTCATGTTGCCGAAGTAGCCGATTCCGGCCAGGCACAGTTTCATACGCTTTACGACGACGACATGCCATTGTGGGACAAGGTGCGCCACATCGCGCGAACACTCTACGGCGCGGACGATATTATTGGCGATAAAAAAATTCGCGATCAGTTTACCAAATTCGAAGCCGATGGTTACGGGAGCTTCCCGATTTGCATGGCAAAAACCCAGTACAGCTTCTCTACCGACCCGTCTCTGATGGGAGCACCGAGTGGACACGAAGTACCGATTCGCGAAGCACGCTTGTCGGCTGGTGCCGAATTCATCGTCGTAATCTGTGGTGATATCATGACGATGCCCGGATTGCCACGATTACCGTCGGCCGACAACATTCACCTGAACGATGCGGGACTGGTCGAAGGATTGTTCTAGCTCTCGGATGGAAACGATTCAGGGGCAGATTAAAACCGAGTCATACCGATGCGTCGGACCGCCGCGAAGGTTGAAAACCGGATCATCGCTGCGCAGGATAGAAACTGTGTCATACCCGCGCAAGCGGGTTTCTTGTGACCACGGGAAAGCGATTAGCATAAGATTCCCGCTTGCGCGGGAATGACTCTAACATTACCTAAATGGAAAACCAGCAGCAATACCGGAGTTTTATTTCATGGCAGTGTCGGTTGCGCAAGATGAGCATGCGGGAGCTCGGCGGACGACCTACCGACGGTATGAGCGCGGGAGTTTTCCCGGTTTCGGGCGGCGAAGAACAAACTCGCATCATCTTCACGATAATCCGCAAGGATCCACAGAATCGTACTGAGGAGTTTCGCCATATCGTAAGTAAATCCCAGGACCCCAGCCAGTGGATCAAAGACGGCCTGCGTATCCTGTCTGAAATGCACTACCATCAAGACAAGGAGTTTGACAATCAGTTGACGGCTTTATTCAGCCTGGAGTCGAGTACCGCCCGTGCACTGATCGAGGCCGGGCAATGCCACTTGAAATTTGCTCAGGACAGTGTCGAACACGCATTCGATTTCGATGTTGTGTCACTGGAACAGGATGACGAAGGTTTCCGGGCGACCTACTGGCACAACCGCCTTTTCAACCCCGGCTTACCTGGCAAGGTGCTGGTACTCGGCTTCAATCCGAGGTTATAGACCGGGGTCTACAGTATTTTTTTGAAGTTCTTGTAGAGCAGGCTCGCTAGTCGGTTCATCGCCGGCATGTGTTCACGAGCAGACTGATCGAAATGCTCGAGCGCACCGGCACCCAGACTGCTCTCCAGCGCTGATTTATACTCCGCTACGCATCCCCATTGCCTCACCGTGTCGGCACGGACTTCTACGTGAAACTGCACCGCGTAGGCATGGTCGCGGAACCTGAAAATCTGGTAACGTGTCGAGCCTGACGATCCCAATACCGTGACATCTGGATTTGATTCGAGACCCTGAACCTCGTAAGAATGCCATTGTACCGCCTTGATTGTCTGCGGGTACTCACAGAACAACGCATCCAGCTTTGATTCTGCCGTCATGTCGATATCCAGTACGCCGATTTCGGCAGGGTCGGACTTGACCACCTTGCCGCCCAGAAGTTCACCGAGGAGTTGGCAGCCGAGGCAAAATCCCAGGAATGGTTTGCCCATATCAACCACCCATTCACGGATGCGTTTTTTCTCATCGATCAACCATGGATACTCGTCTACCATCCAGGTATCCATCGGGCCCCCCATGCACAGCATCGCATCGTAACCTGACAGATCGTCCGGTATGGTTTCACCTTCATCGAGTTCAACCTGGGTGAGTTGCCAGCCATCGGCTTCCATCAGGTTCTTGATGTAACCGGGATCTTCAATCGAGATATGTTGTAAAATCAGAATTTTCTTCATGATTGTTGCCGATAGATTGACAGTTCGCGATGATGCCGTTCGCAATCGTGATCGTCGATCGATGGCGTAGCTCGAATAAATTCGATGTAATGCCCGGGAAAATTGTGTTCCTGCGCGCCGCGCAGCACGTGCTCCTTATACCAGTGAAAAGGTTGCTGCGAGTGATCGATATCGAGCGCAAAGTAGGTGAAGGCCTGGAAAACTTCACCGTTCATGGAGGCTACTTCGATAAGCTTGCGGTCGTAACCGAAACCGGCGGTTTCGTAGGTGTCGAGTTCCAGCCTGTCTTCATGAGTCATCAGGTAGATTACACCGTAGACGATATCGTTGGTGTTGCCGGTGAATTCGATATCACATTTACCGGATCGTCCAAGGTCGTTCTTACGCCAGCATAGTCGATGCTCGTCCAAAGTCGCAACGCAATTCACCATGGCCCCTGGAATACGCTCTTGTAAGCGTGCGCTTGAGAGATTGGAGCCAAAGGCAAAATAGTTAATCATCATTCTCGTCGAGATCTGATTGTTCGAGTTTATAATAGAGCTGATTCACGCCGGGTTGAATCAGCCAGAGCCCGAGCGGAAATATAAATAACAGGAAGAAGGTGCTGCTGAAGATCATGAAATCGGCGTCTTCGCTTTCCTGCAGCGATTTAAACTGGCGTGCCGTGTACCAAATACCGTAGAAAATCCCCACCAACGAAAACATATGCATTGGCAACATCCACAGAGGTGGTCGTGGTGGAGCTCCATTTTTCAATAACGGAATATACAGGGTGATATACATCAGGATATAGATGACTGGTATCGTGAGGCCGACCGTAAACGGTAGTAAACTTCGACGTCTCGATTCGGGCAAACGTCGATTCGACCACGCGCCGATGCTAAACATCCAGGCGAACAAAACGAGTAGTATGAATAACCCGATACTGGCCGCGACCAGCGGTTTGAACGGGATATCAAACATCAGGCTCATAATCGTTGGCAGAGCCAGCATCAGGAACAGTTCCCAATGGCGTAACTTCAAAAAAAATGTCATTCGCAGCCTTCCAGCAAACCTTTGCAGCTCGATTATAAATGGGGGTGCCAGGTAACAAAAGCACCTAATTAATCCGGGCGACAAACCATGTCGCCGGATTAATAGGTATCGAGTTTAAGCAGCGCTGCTGCGAGAGGCGCGTTTGCGTTCGTTCTCGAATAGCAATTTCTTGCGAATCCGAATGCTCCGCGGGGTTACTTCCACCAGTTCATCGTCGTCGATGAATTCCAGTGCCTGTTCCAGGGTCAATTTCACCGGCTTGGTCAGGACCAGGTTTTCATCGGTGCCGGCGGCGCGAATATTGGTGAGTTGTTTGGCTTTTAACGGGTTCACGATGAGATCGTTGGCACGGCTGTGGATGCCGACGACCATGCCTTCGTAAACCGGATCCGCATGGTTGATCATCAGGCGACCGCGATCCTGCAGGTTAAACAGCGCGTAAGCGAGCGCCTTGCCGGTAGCGGTTGAGATCAGGACACCGTTCGGGCGCTGGCCGATAGCGCCCTCGATTCTGGGACCATAGTGGTCAAATACGTGGTAGATCAGCCCGGTACCCGAACTCAGGGTCATGAACTCTGAATGAAATCCAATTAAACCGCGAGAGGGGATAACGTAGTCGAGGCGAACCCGGTTATTACTATCGGGCAAGATGTCCCTGAGGTTGGCTTTACGTTTCCCGAGCGCTTCCATCACCTGACCCTGGTACTGATCTTCGACATCGATAGTCAACTCTTCGTAGGGTTCGCAATCAATGCCGTCGATTTCGCGGATGATGACTTCGGCACGCGATACCGACAACTCGAATCCTTCGCGGCGCATATTTTCGATGAGAATGCCGAGATGTAGTTCGCCACGCCCACTAACCCGGAACTTGTCGGAGTCCCCGAGTTGCTCGACCCGCAAAGCCACATTGTGCAAACACTCGCGCCGCAGGCGTTCATCGATTTGACGTGAGGTCAGAAATTTACCGTCCCTGCCCGAAAAGGGTGAACTGTTGACGCTGAAAGTCATGCTTACCGTTGGTTCGTCCACGCTCAGCGGCGGTAGTGCTTCGACCTGGTTGCGATCGCAAAGAGTGTCGGAGATATAAAGTTCATCGATACCGGAAAACACGATAATGTCGCCGGCTTCGGCGGAATCGGTTTCTACCCGTTGCAAGCCATTGAAACCAAATAACTGCATCATGCGTCCATCTCGGATTTTGCCGTTGGCGCCGATAATCTTAATTGCCGAATTTCGGGTAACCCGGCCGCGGGTAATGCGACCAATGCCGAGCACTCCCTTGTAACTGTCGTAATCCAGGCTCGATACCTGCAGTTGAAACGGTCCGTCGAGCTCGACCGCAGGTGGCGCCACCTGTTCGATAATTGCTTCGAATAGCGGATCCATATTACCGCTGCGATCCTGGCCATTTCTGCTCGCATAGCCATTGAGGGCCGATGCGTAAATCACCGGAAAATCGAGTTGTTCATCGGTTGCGCCGAGTTGATCGAAGAGGTCAAAAACATGGTCGATAACCCAGTCGGGGCGGGCGCCATCGCGATCGATCTTGTTGATCACGACGATCGGGGTAAAGCCCATTGCGAATGCTTTCTGCGTGACGAAACGGGTTTGTGGCATCGGGCCTTCGACCGCATCCACCAGCAGCAACACCGAATCGACCATCGACAGGATCCGTTCGACTTCGCCGCCGAAATCGGCGTGTCCCGGGGTATCGACAATATTGATCCGGTAATCCTGATTATGCAGTTGGTGGCGCCAATTTAGAGCAGTATTCTTGGAAAGAATCGTGATGCCACGCTCTTTTTCAAGATCATTGGAATCCATCACCCGATCACTGATTTCGGTGCGAGCATCGAGCGTTCCGGACTGGCGCAGCAATTGGTCGACCAGAGTGGTTTTACCGTGATCGACATGCGCGATGATTGCGATGTTTCGCAGACTGTCTCGTTGCGTATTCATAAGAGTGGGCAGGGAGGATTCTGGCGCGCCATTATAGTGATGTGGCGCCATACCACAAGTGAGGAATCTCCGTTTTTATCAAACAATGCTGCCCTTGCCGTCATCCCCGCCCCTTCCGCGTCACCTCGGCATTCCTTCTCATTACGCCGATACCTCAGACCGCCGCGAAAGCGGGAGCCTTCCAACGAAATAGAGGTTTTGTACGTCGACTACGATTAGTGCCTGTTTCATATTCCGTTAGCTGTGTTGTGACGTGGAAAAAACCGGTTACATGCCATACTGTGTTTTTACGACCCTGTAGGAACGGGTGTCAATCGTAAACAGGAGTTTGTTGTCTTGGACGGTCATATCGACCGACTGCAGACGCACGTAAATAATCGAACCGCCGGCGGGCAGGCAAACAAATTGACCGTTGTTTTCATCGATTTTACTCAACGCTTCCCGGGTGACGGGGTTATTCGATTGTTTGTCCATTTCCGCAATTGTCGCATCGATTGCCAAACCACATCCGAATGAAATAACTTCGGTTGCCGGTTTGGCAGCCATGAGAGCGACGCCGCAAAGCCCAAGCACGATAGTGAGGAGGAATTTTTGCATAATGGTAGACCAGGTTCATTGACAGGTTAGGATTCTTGAAAGGGCATAGGGCTATTTTCCGTAAATTTCGCAATAAAGTTAAGCGATGACATGTAACGGGGTTATATCCAGGTTTGTTGATCAAATAGCCCGAGGCATACTCATAGAGGAGGCCTGTATCAATCCATGATAAAAACCAGCTTACTCTGTTAGCCTGTCCACTGGCTAAAGATGGCGCTCGTCCTCTGGAAAGTGACGAGGCCAATTCAAGCGTCACCCCCAAAGGTTCAAACAATAAATTTGCTTACAGTTAAAGAACGGGCTCGTCCAACACCGGGATAAGATCGTGGTTCGTTTCGCGATCACGATCTATCCTTAGTTCGTTAGGTTTCATTGAGCCCTGCCTCCGCTTACATGTTGCTGAAAGCCCTCACGTGCCTCGCAGATGAATAACAGAAGCTGCTCTTCTGGAACACGAACTACGACAATTTTGTTCCTCTCTGCTTCAACTTTCAAGAAATTGGCTGTTTGATTGGTCGGGATAAACAGTTTCTTCGAAAATTGATGCTTGCGAGTCCGCCCACCGTTCAGCAAGCGTTTGGATTCAAGTTGCGATGGCTCTGATAAATCAGCGCGAACAAATTCTGTGCTGAGAATCTTGCAGCTTGCAGCATCCATTAAGGCGAGAACATTAAAATCGCCATCCGCTTTGGTGACAACCGGAGCGTCGTTCAGCTTGAATGCTATCCAAGCCTCGTTTACCTGAAATTGACTCGGATCGAACACTGATATGACCTCTTTCTGAAACCTAACGTTCCGAATCAGCTGCGCAGTGTTGGTGCATCAAGGAAATCGAGGCCGTGCTTCCGGAGATTTTCCTTTCTCTTTACTTCATCCCCCTCGAATTCCATTTCAGAACTGTAGTTACATTATGTAACTACGTCAAGGCGCCTTTTGGAGACATAATCGGGATAGGGAGGCACCTCACGGTACCTCTCCCCCCACACTACCGGGCATACGGGTCACGTACCACGGCGGTTCGGTTGATTTAGTTAATAACATTCCACTAAGTCCGGGACTCCCAAGGCGCGAAAGTACTCTCTCGGCATCACCTGATTAAGTGCGGGACTATGGCTCAAACGCCAGGGACCATGCGCCGATTTCGCGGTATTCCAAGCAAGAAATCGCTTAACCCCTTTGTTTCGCAGTTGTCGGTACGTGGATCGACCCCGGAGCAAGTACCGGTTCAACCAGAAGGCTTTGGCGAAGGTGTTCCGGGCACGCCTGCTGGCGGCGATCTGGACCGAAGGACTGACTCTGCCGGACAAGCTGCCCCGGCCTTTGGGTGGTCGATTGCAAGCCCGTGGGTCAGGGTCAAGCGGGCTTGAAATACCTGTCCCGTTATCTGTATCGGGGTGTTATTGGCGAGAACAGTATC
>CAZAVY010000107.1:0-8671 GCA_964488685.1 uncultured Gammaproteobacteria bacterium | reverse complement strand
TGGAACCCAAGGGGTCGGTGACAAATGCTTCTAAAATTCATTTATAACCAGGCCTTTTTCTCTAAACCTTGACCCGGCGTAAACGCAATGCATTACTGATGACCGACACCGAGCTAAAGCTCATCGCCGCCGCCGCAATCATCGGTGAGAGCAGCAAGCCGAACATCGGGTACAACACCCCGGCCGCGACCGGCACGCCGAGCGAATTGTAAACAAACGCAAAGAACAGGTTCTGGCGGATGTTACGCATGGTTGCCCGACTCAAGCGGCGGGCCCGCACGATTCCGCGCAGATCGCCCTTGACCAGAGTTACTCCCGCGCTTTCCATGGCCACATCGGTACCGGTGCCCATCGCGATCCCCACGTGCGCCTGGGCGAGTGCCGGAGCATCGTTAATGCCATCGCCCGCCATTGCAACAATATGGCCCTCGGCCTGCAATTTCTTTACTATTTCAGCTTTCTGGCCCGGTGAAACGTCGGCTTCGACCTGGTCGATGCCGAGCTTATCCGCTACCGCCCTGGCGGTGGTCAGATTGTCGCCGGTCAGCATAACCAGCTTTACCTCTTCGGCATGCAAATCCCGAATCGCCCGGGGTGTTGATTCCTTGATGGGATCGGCAACGCTGATCAACCCGGCAGCCTTGCCATCGATGGCAACCAGCATCACGGTCTGACCCTGGGCGCGGCCGGATTCGGCCTCGGTGGCTAATTTTTCCGCCTCGACGCCAAGTGCCTGCATCAATTTGAGATTTCCGAGCGCAACGCTTCGCCCTTCGATGGTACCGGTGACTCCCTGTCCCGTTATCGATTCAAAATGATCGGTCGGAAGCAGGCTGATTTTTCTTTCATCGGCGCCCCGTACTATGGCTTCGGCCAATGGGTGCTCGCTGGCGCGTTCGAGGCTGGCGGCAAGCCGGAGCACCTCGTCCCGATCGAAGCTTTTGCTTGCCAACACCGAGACAAGGTGGGGCTTCCCCTCGGTCAGGGTGCCGGTTTTATCGACGACCAGTAGGTCCACCTTTTCCATGATTTCGAGCGCCTCGGCATTCTTGATCAAGACTCCAAGCGTCGCACCTTTGCCGGTACCTACCATGATCGACATAGGAGTCGCCAGCCCGAGCGCACAGGGGCAGGCAATAATCAGCACTGCCACGGCATTGATAATGGCATGGGCGAGCCGCGGCTCGGGTCCGATAAATCCCCAGGCAATCATGGTCACCACCGCGATCAAAACCACGGCGGGTACGAAATACCCGGCGACGATATCGGCCAGTTTCTGGATAGGCGCACGCGAACGTTGAGCCTCGCTGACCATGAGCACAATTTTCGACAGCAGGGTATCAGCGCCCACTTTTTCGGCTCGCATCAACAGGCTGCCGGTGCCATTTACAGTCGCACCGATCAGGATTTCTCCTGTAAATTTCTCTATCGGAATAGATTCGCCGGTCACCATGGATTCATCCACGGCGCTGACGCCATCGGTGACCACGCCATCCACGGGTACTTTTTCACCGGGCCTTACACGCAGGATGTCACCGGGCACGACCTGCTGCAACGGAATGTCTTCCTCACTACCATCATCGCGCACAATTCGCGCCGTATTCGGGGCCAGGCCCAGTAACAGCCTGATCGCCTCATTGGTGCGACTGCGGGCGCGCAGTTCGAGCACCTGCCCCAGCAGAACCAGCACGGTGATCACTGCGGCCGCTTCGAAGTAGACGGGAATCGTCCCGCCCGCGTGTAACATTTTGACAGGGAAAATACCGGGAAACAGCAACGCGAACACGCTGTAAGTCCAGGCCACCCCGACACCGATACCGATCAGCGTGAACATGTTCAGATTTCGGGTTTTCAGCGATAACCAGCAGCGCTCGAAGAAGGGCCAGCCGCACCACAGCACCACCGGTGTGGCGAGCACGAACTGGATCCATTGTACCGTTTTCATGGGCAGGGCCTGCGGTATTAGCGAGGGCGCCAAATCGGCCACCATCGCCAGCAGAAAAACCGGCAGCGCCAGTACGGCACCGATCCAGAAACGCCGGCTCATGTCGATCAACTCTTCGTTTCGTTCCTCTATCTCGACCGTGCGCGACTCCAATGCCATCCCGCATTTGGGACAGGAGCCAGGGTGATCCTGCACCACCTCGGAGTGCATCGGGCAGGTGTATTCGGTTCGGGTCGCGAGCACTAGCGCACCCATGGGCTCCAGCGCCATACCACATATCGGACAGGGGCCGGGATGATCCTGCTCGATCTCGGGGTCCATCGGACAGGAATAAATCGCCCCGGGAATCGGCTCTTCCATGACCGTATTTTTCTGCGCCTCACCGCTCAGGCAGCCAGCCGGATCGGCACTGAATTTTTTTTGGCAAGCCTCGCAGCAAAACAGATATTCGACTCCCTCGAACTGGTATTTTATATCGCCGTCGCTCGCGACCTTCATGCCGCATACCGGATCGATTGAAATGTCGATGCCAGTGTCTTGTGTTGGCTTTTCCATCATTTACCCGGAGGTGATCTAAAGAACTGGATTATTGCGTATCATCGTCGCCGATAGATTCGATCAGGTGGCAAATGCTGTTACCGTCGGGCACGCCATCCGGCATTTGTTGCCACTGCTGCAGCGCTTGCTCCATGCGGGTTTGAAGTATCTGCATTTCCCTGATCTTGACTCGGTTTTCGTCGATGTGATCCTGGATAATCTTGCGCACCTCCCCGCAGGGAGACTCCCCCAGGTCGGCGTGCCGGGTTATCTGCCCGATTTCGTTCAGGGTAAAACCCAGGTGTTTGGCCATGCGGATAAAACGCAGCCGCATCGCATCCCGGGAGGCGAACAATCGGTACCCGTTATCCTGTTGCGCGGCGGGCTGGATCAGGCCGATGCGCGTGTAATAACGCACCCCGTGCGCCGGGGCGTTAGCCTGCAATGCGAGTTCGTTAACAGTAAGCATAATCGTCTCCGGATCTACCAAATTTCGCGATAATATTGGTACTCTATAACCTGTGCGTTACGCACAGGTCAAGTTATTTTCGATAGCGGTCGATTGCGAACAGGGGGTTATACGAATCCACCTCAAACAGAATTTATCTGACCGATTAACCTGCTCCAGAGCATCCTTACTTCATTTGATCCCGAGGCACCATTTGAACAGGCGGGCAAGGCATAGATCCGTAGGAGCAAAAAACGCAACAGTCACCCTTTTCAGGCTTGAGGAGAACGTGACATTGAACACATTCATGAAACCACTGACAGGCATTTGTCGGCATTGTCAGTATCTCCTCAAAGCCGCATTCCGGGCAGGTCAGTTTTGATTCGACAACTACAGTATTCATCTTCACGTGTTTCCATCGATTGCTTCATGCTAGTATCAAACCTGTAGTAACTATAGTTTCAAGGGGTTTTATGCCTACTGAAAGATTGACTACTGGACAACTGGCAACGCTGACAGGTTGCAGGGTTGAAACGGTGCATTACTACGAAAAGTCGGGACTCATGCCAAACCCTCCCCGAACCGACGGGGGTCACCGAATATACAACCTTACACACGCCAAGCGGTTAAAATTCATAAGGCGCAGCCGGGAATTGGGATTTAGCATCGCACAAATTAAAAATCTGCTCGGATTTATCGATGAACCCAATCACTCCTGTGGCGAAGTGAAGGCGGTTGCGACAGCGCAAGCCCGCGAAGTGCAACAGAAAATAGATGACTTGAAAGGTCTCAAGTCGGCGCTCGATAAAATGGTAAGCCAGTGCAAGGGTGAAAACTACCCGGCCAATGATTGTCCCATCATCGATGCGCTCCGTACCTGAGTCAGTTTACAGCCTACTCACCACAAGACAGGCAAGCAGCAAAGGGGCCGATATTTGTTGCGAATGATTATTATATGTCACCGACCCCTTTTCACGTTTTCACTTATCACGCTATTGCAGTAGCATCGGAATTAACTCCGGATAAGGCCGGTAGCCTTCGATTCTCTCGCCGTTACTTTTGAATAGAGACGGAGTTCCGGATACACCAACCCGGTTACCGGTAAGGTAGCCACGTTCAACCATCTCAGCCTGCTCGCAATCGCCCGGTGGCAATTCATCAAATCGATTGTTTTTCGCGTCAGTCATCGCCTTTTTCCTGTCGTCGGCACACCAAATCGACCTCAGAGTCTGGTAACCCGGCCCATTTTTACCCCCGCGCGGGTAAGGAAAATAGCGTACCTTGATGCCGGCTTCCTGCAGCTTTTCGATTTCGTTGTGCAGTTTCTGGCAAAAGGGGCAGGAGGTATCGGTGAAAATATCGAGCGTGGCCTTTACCTCACCCCGGGCTTCGAACACCACCAGGTCTTCGTCGACAAAAGCCGAAATCGCCTTAACCGAATTTATTCTACGTGCCTGTTGGGTCAGATTGCGACCGTCTTCGAGGTTGATCAGGTCACCCATCAACGCATATTTGCCTTCATTGAGTAAATAAATATAGCGATTGCCGATCTGTACTTGCCAGATATCTTCGATCTCGGTTTTTCTGACATCGTCGAGTTTCGCGTTACCGATACGCTGGCGTAGCAACTTTGTCAATGGACGGTTGGCTGCGACGATGATATCCGATAGCGACGGGAGTTACGATATCTCGAATCGACCTGCCCATTTCCGGTAAATATCATGCGGCCACTTCGACTGGAAATAGGCAATCACGCTATCAATCTGCTCCGCGTCCAGGCGTTCCGCGAATGCGGGCATGGCACCGCCAAGATTCTTGCCGCCCTCGCGGATGGTGCGCCGCAGCAGGTCGATGTCGTGGTGCCAGGCGTGCGCACTGCCATCTAACGGCGGCGATGGGTAATTACCCTTGGCATCAGCCTGCTTCCAGTTTGCGGTTCCCTCGGCATTTGGCCCATGACAGGCGGCACAGTTTTGCCTGAACAGCGTTTCGCCGCGTTCAAGTTGTTGGTCGTTATACCAGCGGTCGTCTTCGACGGCATGGGATTGCGCGGCAACCAGAATCAGTGCCGTAAAAAATATATAAATCATGTTTTTCAATGTCCGTTGACTTCACTAACCCGGAGATTTCATGAACTGCCGCGATGATTGCGCAGGACTTTAGTTTCCTCGGGAGATTTTCCGAACAAGTGTCGGACCAATGGATCCGGCCGACTGAGGAAGGTTCCTGAGGAAACAAAGGTCAAGCAAGGGCGCGAGCACGTTTATGAATGGTTCGGGTTAGTACAGTTTTTTCTGTTGTTGGTAGTGCCGAATATAGGGTAATACGCTATCCATTTTCTTGCCTGTCATTCCGACTACCGGCGGCATATCGCCAAACTCCCAGTGATGCTGCCGGGTACCTTTCAGCACCGCATTGTAAAAGGCCTTGTCACCGTGATGTGAAGGCTTGTAAAAAGGGTGGATCAACGGCGGACCCTTGTCTGTTCCATCGAGTTGCTCTCAATGGCAGGAGCTGCAGTATTTTTCGTAAAGTAACTGCCCCTTGCCAAGTTCAAATGGAATTTCGATTTCTGCGGCAGACCTGGCGGGCCCGTTGAAAATCGTCGCGCACAAAGCGACGCTGACTAATAATGTTGTTTTTTGTTTCAAAGCACTACTGTCCCGTTAACTTTCATTGAATCGATAAAATTGATTACATTACCAGAGCTTATTAATATTTGATGATATGAAACATGACTGGCAATTTTTATCACATTGTCATTCCCGCGTAAACGGGAATCTTTAAAGCGTTGAAATTTCATGGGTTTTTCTCAGCAAGATACCCGCTTGCGCGGGTATGACGAGTAAGCGGGACAGCAATGGTTTCATAGAATAATTTTAAAAAAGTTCGGAAAATCCGGGGTTTAGACGTTGGATGAGCCATTCACCTCGGCGGCCGGTCGAGATTCAGTTACGGTTTCTAATTGCTCAATGGTTGTATTTTGCAGCAGCAACAGATTATCCGAGGTTTGTTTCATGTGTTTTGACAGGTTCGCAAAATGTTCGGGCGCACCGACCAGAGCGTCGAGTTTGCTGACAACCGGGTCAAGATAATTCTGGTACAGGTACCTGGTGGTCCAGATCAGCGCGCCCAGAAACGCAACAATGAGGATGATGGCGAAAATAGAAGCCCGTATCAGCACCGCATTCAAGCTCGAATTAACCAGCTCCCTGGCATTTACGGTGGCCTGTGGTAACGCAGCGACAATCGTGTGAATACTGTCGCTCGCAAGCTCCAGGCCTCTTGATATTTCGGCAATCGGTTCGCGTGCATTATCGACAACCCGGGGGAGTTCATCCATCAGTTGCTTCGAAATTTCCGGTAAGCGCAGCGCAAGTTCCGAAAGTGCTGCGCTGGCCCTGTCGACGCTGTTGACCGCACCGAGCATGGCCTCCCTTTCCTGTGGGGTTAAGGCCGCGCCATCGGCTGATAATTTCACTATTGCCCGCGCCAGCGCATCGATGGAATCCGCCAGGGTGTTTGACGCTGACACCAGGCCATTGGTATTGATCACAACCTTGTCAACGCTGATCTCCAGATACTGCGAATTGGGTTTCATCGCTTCGGTTTCCAGGTGCGTGGAACCCATGGAAATTGGGCTGTGAGCGGTCAGATACACCCCTATCAGGACATGTGGAATTCTCTTGATCATAGCGGGATCACCGATTGTGGATTCAGTACTTAGGCAGGTAACAGGTACACGTCAAATGGTTACGATGGGGGATCCGGATTCAAGCGGATGCGCCAAAGCTGCTTGATAACATGTATGGCGCCGTAAAAAAACCCCAGCGGAAACAGGATCGTCTTGAGCAGGTATATCGCGACCAGATTGATGAAGTTTTCGATACCGCGGCTAATCTTGTGATTGAGTTCGGTCAAACTCAACCCTCGCCAGAATGCGATCACCGACTCCTTGATATTATCGGCATCCAGTTCATCTCCATTGTTGATATTCATTATACCAGACTGGAATTTTTCGATCTCCGAGCCATTAGCCTGCAATTGCCGGTCAAGAAACAGGGCGTCGACACCACTGTTAAGCGCGACCGCGAGACCCAGCGAAAAGCGGATAAAAACCACCACCAGGAAAGCTCTGAACACCCAATTCTGAGTGCGCGGTCGACCATAGAACAGCAACAACAACGCAGATATACCGAGCACTGCCACCAGGTATAGAAACAACGGGTGCGAGGCGAGTAACAACAATACCTTCTGCGCCGCGAGTGATGCCAGAACCCAGGTCATGATGGTTGAAAAACGTTCGATCATGTCATTCAACGGATCCAGCAGTTCACCGATCGTCATCGAACCGGAAACGAGCACAACACCGGTCTGAATTTCACTGCTTTGCAACATCGACACCAGTGCGTTGATTCCCCTGGCGGTGGCATAGGTCAGGGCTGCATTCGTTATCGACTCGGTGGTGTAGTCGTCGACATAGTCATCGAGCAGACGCGTACTCGAAATCGAAACCAGCACAACGATTAAAATCGAAACCAGGGTCTTGCTGTTAATCCGCATATACCTCGTCCGTGCGAGCCGCCATGATCAGATCATTATTATGCAGTCCCCCGATCTTGTGGGTCCACCAGGTCACGGTCACCTTGCCCCATTCAGTCAGGATCGCAGGGTGGTGATTCTCGATTTCGGCAATTTCACCAACGCGACTGGAAAAGACCATCGCCTGCTCGAAATTTTTAAAATCGAACTGGCGTGACAACCGCATAACCCCATCGACAACAATGACGCTCCAGTCGGGTATTTTCGGCATCATGGTGCTGAGATCGTCGTCGCTGATTTTTGGTGCATCCGCGCGGCAGGCTTCACAGTTTTGTTTACTCAGATCAATCATCTACTCCTCCACTATTCAACTGGTTAACATTGGACAATTGTTCGAGATTCATGTCCTGGCGCCGGGCTAGAAACGAATGTTTTCAAACAGTGACTGCGCGGCGGTGGTTACTTCTTTGCATTTCGAGTTCTTACAGGTGATCGTCAGTGTAATCGAGCCGCTATTGGAATTGAACAGAAAACCGAAGGAACGACTGCCGATAACGGCCCCATCGAAGGCATAACTAATGGTGTCGACATCGTATATGCGGGCGAGCTCGCATCCGTAAACCTCGGTGTGCTCGCTGCGATTATAGGCATTACGAATTTCCGATTGCAGGCTACCGCAAAGCTGTGCTTGCGCCGTTTTCAGATTGGATCGTGTATTGCTGGAAATGAACAAGTTGATATTGTCTTTGAAATCCGGGTCGTTATTGGCGTAATACAGCAGTTCGAATTTTCCGGATGCGGCCATTTGTTTGATCTGGGAGACCAGCGATTTATCCATCCCCTTCATTCCCGGCGCTTCGAAATTGAGCAGATCGGGGTTATTGCTGAGGGTTTCACGCGATACGATCAACCAGTCATCGGAAATCTCGGTGGTAAATCCAAACGCGCTCTGGTAGACCTGGGCCTGACCTATGCCCGGTATGACAAACAACAAAAGCAACCGGTAAAATATTCTGCCCTTCATTCAATTATCTCCTCAGTCTAATGTAGCCACCACTTTCGGCCGGGACCGATGAACCCGATAGCATAAAGGTTGTATTAATACCAGGAGTCTGTCGGACTTAGGGTAAATCTACTGCGGAAAAGGCATTTTGGCCAGATTTTCCTATCCGCTTCGTTGAATATGAGTGACTATACCC
>CAZAVY010000106.1:8322-8938 GCA_964488685.1 uncultured Gammaproteobacteria bacterium | reverse complement strand
TCGGCCTCGGCGTAGCGCGGGTTGAATTCCCGCACCCTGGCATCGAGCAGGTCGTCGAAGAAGAGCGAGCGGTTCCTGGCGCGGTCGGCAGGCGGCACCTCAGGATCAAACCCGCGCCGCTGCTCGGCTTCCTCGCGGGGCACAAGCGTCCAGCCGATGGCCTCGGCGTATTCGAGGATCCGGGCCTGGACGGTTTTGTGTTCTCCGGGTTTGGGCATGATTCTCAGGTCTTAACTGGATTTGGCCCGGTGGTTTGAGGGTTTCCGGGAACCGCGACACGATGTCGCGATTCGTGTCGCGATAGCCGCCTAGAAAGAAATTTGATCGCATGATCGCGACATTGGGTCGTGATTCGTGTCGCGTTCATAACTGAATTACCTGGTATTCTGTGGCTGGTCCACTCCCAATCCGCAAAAGCAACCCAAGGTCTACGAAATGAGTCAGATGCCGTTGCGCTGTGCGGGGGGTAATCTTCATCTCACGCGCATACTCGCTTTGAGTCATGGTTCCCTGGCTCACAATGAACGTCCATCCCTTTTGCTCAGTCGCGTTCAGTTCGGCGAGGATTGCGTCATCCAGTGATTTGGTCGCACTTTCGGCGGCCCGATACACCGTC
>CAZAVY010000106.1:0-8305 GCA_964488685.1 uncultured Gammaproteobacteria bacterium | reverse complement strand
CCAAATAGGGCTCATTCCAAGCATAGCTGGGGAGGGGAAGTCCAAACTGTTGGGTGCGTTCCCGCATCGACCGAAGGCCCAGCCCTCGTTCCTCCGCAAGCCCCATCGTGTTGAAGACCGCATGAAGTCGCGGATTCCGACTGAACATCGGAGCGTTGAGTTTCTGCAACTGCTCCAAGGTTACTGGTTCCATCGGTTTACCATGACTTCGGATAACTGTTTTCTCCTGCATCACTACGAGTTGAATCTTAGCCTGTTTGATTCCGTAATCACGGTGGACGAGCGCATTCACCAATCCTTCCCGGACTAGCTCGTAATAGACCTCATTCTGCTCCACACGTCGCGCCTCCGTCCGGGAAATCGGATTCGGTAGCTTGTCCCTCAGCCATTGAATCACCTGTCCCGGCGCAAGAACCATTGGCCCATCAAAGTCTCTTGGATCATCTTCACCGTCCCTGGAGATGGTGCCGAGGATTCCAGCCTGCTCCATCACGTCACGAGGGTGTCTGGCGAATAAGAGCATGCCAAATCCCGTTGGGCGAAACGTGCCGTTTGCATTTTCGAGCAACCCCTGATGATAGAGCCGCCGATGAAACTCCTCATCCTTATGGCTTCCCTTGCCCATGAGCATAGACCGATAGCTGTCGAGCGCCTCCGATGACAAATCGGTGGTAGCAACGTTCGACGTGACTTTCTCAAGTTCAGACAAGACATGCTTCCGCTCCTGCTTCTGCTTTTCGGCGGCGACTTGGGCCTGCCTGAAAAACTCATCGTTCTCTCTTTCAATCACCTCCTGCAAGTCTCGGTCAAAGGAATGAACCGTGACGCCGTTGTCCTTGAGAAACTTAAAGCCTTCGCCTGCGACCTTGGGATGTGGGTCCTGACAGCCTACCCAGACCTCCTTGATCCGCGCATTCACGATTCGTTCGGCACAACTCAGTTTTGGATGGCTACGTGCTCCAGGGGCGCACGATTCGAGAGTTGCGAACAGGATGCAACCGTCCAAGGCATTCCGGCGGTTCTTGCGTTCCAGCAACGTGAACTCTGCATGATCTCCGTATCGCAACTCGCCACGAGAGGCGGTCTCAATCGTCCCGTCCGGTTTCCAAAGAGCAGCTCCCACCTTGGGAGAAGCATTCCCATCCGCACGGGGCTCACTGATAGATTTTTTCATCGCCGCGATGGCTTTCCCCATCAACTGGCGTGGATCAATTTTGGGTTTCGTTGCCATGGCCAATAGATCAGCCGCTCGACTGAAATTCGAAGGTAGTGGTGATCATGATAATCATTATCATGCTGATCGTCGTGATGATCATTTCGTCTGCTCGTGGGTTTCGAATAGGAAGACGGCCAAGGTCGATGCCGCGCCGACTGCCAGTTTCGCGTGACGGATGGTAAGACCCGAAGTTGAACCATGCTGCCCATGCCCGGTGCCGTAGAGGCCTCGGAGTTCGGCCAAGCCATGGCCGACTGTTGAAAGGTTGCTCAAGAGGCGTTTGATCACGTCCGCGCCACGCGCAGCGTTTGGAATTCCTTCCGGAACGAGATTAAGTTCCTTGAGCGTCGCTTTCGTCAATGTCGGGATGTCGGGAGTACCGGAAATTTCCAGCCCTCGTTCGGAGAGGATCGTCTTGCAGCAGGTCTCGATCAGTTCTTTCGCTGTGCCGATGGCTAAACTTGGATCGGTCTCGACGGAGTCCTCCAGGCGGCGGATTTGCTCAGTGAGATGGTTGCCGTCAAGAGCCTGCGCTTTCTGTTTCAGATCGTCGAGGCTCGGGCCACCGGCGAGAAGCCGACTTGCGATTTCGCGACAACGGTCCGCCAGTTTATTATCCTCCTCAGTCCTCTCCCGGGTTGTATCTTCGGTCTCTTCAATCAAGGCGTTGAGCAGACGTCCAACAATGTAATCAGTTTCGATTTCCCAAAATGCCCGAAGCTTCTTGGCCTTTGAGGCGCCGTGAATCGTGTACTTCTCCGAATGAATTTCGATGTCGACAGATTCAAGCACAAAGTCCCCGAAGGTTCGGTCGGAGAAATTGAGGACGTAGCCTGAGCCCATTCCGAAGAACTCTTCGAGAACGCGTTTGTCTCGCATTTTCAGGGTGCTCATGCGGCCTGCCCTCCCGTTGGGAGATCAAGTTCGTGAACGCGGATCTTCGCGGTCATCAGTTCGTGAAGGAGCGTGCGGAAGAGGTCTTGGAGTGCAGACTGTTTGTTGGCTGCCGTCCCCTGCTTGTCTTCAAGCGTTTGGAACACGGTAACGATTTCCTTTTGCTCGTCCGTTGATGGGACTGGTATCGGGAGAGTCTTCAAGAAGCCGCAAGTTAGGGCTCCTTTCGTGCTTCCCCCGCCGTGGGCGATGGAACGGAGGTAGTCGTAGCGCGTCTGCATGAACCACAGCACGAAATCAGGAACGATCTTCGGTGAGTGAAACTGGGCGTAGGCGAGGTGCTGATTGATACAGGTCTCGATCCGGGTAATCGCTGAGTTTCCGAGTGTCTTTCCTTGGCCAGTGATCGCGACCAGCAGGCTGTTTGGCGCGACTTTCGGCAAATGGCATTCCTTGACGGCTTGGGGCGTCACGAACTGGTCGGCTTCTGTGATGAAGCGGTCGTGAATCTTGGTGCTGTTCAACCACGGGATTGTCCCGCCTTCCCAATAGGCTTCGTTCGCTCGCTTGGGAGTTGAGCCATTTCCAACTTTGGCGAGCGAGCCCAACTCCACCACTGTTAAATTGCACCGAAAAGTGATCCACGATTTGCACTGAAAACTGACCCACCTAATCAAGCCAGATTATGGCTCATTTCTTGGGTTTTCGTTTGTTTTTCTCTCCTGGTTGCTGGTTGAGTTTTTGTATCGGTAACTATCGTTCCCGGTTTCGATGATATGGCAGTGATGCGTCAGTCGATCCAGTAACGCAGTCGTCATCTTTTCATGCTTTGGCGTAATTTGGCGTAAATTTGGCGTAAATAAATTCTACATTTAAGCGGGGAATTATGGGGAGACGCGATCGTTAAAACAAGAGGGCGCTATCATAACTTATTGTTCTAATTTAATAAAATGGCACAAAGTGCCAAAATGTGGCAAGAAACGTAAGTTATTGATTTTATAAAAATGGTGCCGGCACGAGGAGTCGAACCCCGGACCTACTGATTACAAGTCAGTTGCTCTACCAACTGAGCTACGCCGGCACTACATTTCAAATATTGGCCGTTGCGGCCGCTTACAGGGTGTACGTTGCCCTCGGGTAAGGGCGCGAATTTTATTGTTTTTGCGCTAGCTTGGCAAGCACCGGGTCGAGATCTGGCTGATGCCATCGTCGAATTCGGCATCGTTTAGCAACTGCAACAATTCGGATTCGCTCGATTGCTCCGCATAGAGCCAGTAAATAGTGCGTTCCCGGTAACGGGCTTCGGTTTCAACCGGGAAATTCAGCTTTGCAACCCGGATTCTGAGGCGGTCTGCATTCTTCTTGAGACCAAAAACCCCCAGAGAAAGTATGTATTGATTACCCGGGTTATTGACGATGATGTGATCGCGGATTCCTTTTTCGGCGAGTTTGTCGGCAGTTTTAACCGCATCTTCCCGGGTTTCGTGGCCGCTGATAAAAACCATGATGCCCTGGTAGTCCTTCTCCAGATTGGACTTCAAGGAGGTCTCGGCCTGATTACCGCTGTAGCGTCCGCTGATTTCGATCGCGCGTGCCTTGTCCTTGAGGGGCCCGATGGTGTAACACGCGCGCCTGTCGCTGGCATCTTCGGTTGTCAGGGTATCCTGCAGTATCGTAATCGGGTTTTCCGCTTTTGCCTCAACTTCGGCCACGACTTCCGATTCGCTGATAATGGCGGCATTGGCATCGTATAACAGTTGTAGCTCCTCACCAGCCGGAATCTTTTTTTTCTCAACAAACAATTGCTCGTACGGCAACAGCCACTGAAATACCGCAAAGGCGATGTTGACGATTAACAAAAGGGTGAAAAATACTTTCATTGGCTGGCTAATCTGCGCATGCCGCGAAACACCAGGTCAGGCACGATTCGACCGGGTCGATCAATTTCGCGCTGCACTCGTGCCGCGTCACCACCGGCGAGCAGCAGGATTGCATCATCTTCAAAACAGTTAATCCAGCGATCCACTAACCCGGGTAAAATTTCACTTGAACTTCGCGCGTAGTCTATATGAATCGCAGCCTCTGTTGAACAACCGGGTTGCGAGGTTTGTTTAATTTTCGGATCGTTAAAATCGATATTCTTGAATATGCGTTTGAATTCATCGACCGGGGTATTCAATCCAGGCAAGATTGCGCCACCCAGGTGTTGCCCGTCGGCACGCAACAGGTCAAGCGTGATCGCACTCCCGGCATCGATAATGATCACGTTTCCGGATACCATTTGCGCTGCCGCAAGCAGTGACAACCAGCGGTCTACGCCAAGCCGTTCGGGTTGTCGGTAAGCGTTTGTCACGCCAAACGCCTCTGGCTCGGTCGTGAAACGGGTTACCGAATCTCCGAACCCTTGTGCCAGGAATTGTTCCAGTTGCTGCTGTCGATCAGAATCGAGTACCGACGCCAGATAACAATGCGCGGCAGGCACATCGCGCATCCACAAATTCAACGGTTGAATCCAGTTCGTCTGATAGGAACACACGTAGCTCGATGTGAGCTTTCCTGCGTCCCGCGACTGCGCCTTGAGACAACGATTACCGCAATCGAGAAAAATCATTCGGCGACCGCTCTGAGTGAAATTCCGGCTGCCGAAAAAAGCTGAATACCCAACCCGGTTTCAAGTTGTAACTGCCCGTCGGTGGCAATACCCCGATTGATCCCGACCACTCGTGAATTGCCGGAGGTCACTTCGATCGAGTGCCCGTGAAAGGCATCCAGCTGCGCAAACTCAACGACCAGATCCGGCGCCCTGCCGGGTTGAAACTCGCGTATCGATTGAATAACAGTTTCAATCGAGACAATCAGCAAATCGGTTCGATCAACCTGCTCCGTAATTCGATCGAGACTGGTTACGGGCTGGAGAATTTCAGCCTGCTGATCCGCGGTCATATGGATGTTCAATCCGAATCCGATCGCAAACAGGAAGCGCTTATCTTCGAGCGGTCGCGATTCGATCAGAATTCCGCCGAGCTTGCGGCCTTCATATAACAGGTCATTGGGCCATTTCAGGTTTACCTTGACATCGGTGCTTCGCTTTATCGCCCGGCACAGCGCGACACCGGTTACGATGCTCAACAAGCCCTGCCTGCTGGCGGAAATCGCCTTGATGATGCCGATGCTGCAATAGATATTGCAGGCAAACGGTGACAGCCATTGGCGGCCACGGCGTCCTCGACCCGCGCTCTGCGACTCGCTTACCGCGACAACTTCGCATTGACGATCAGCGTGATATTGCAATACGTCGGCATTGGTTGACCCGGTTTCATGCCGGTAATACCAGTCAAAACCGTGTCTTTCGGCGACCTGCCTGACCCGGGTTTGGTCGATCGGTTCAGCCGGCATCAGCTTTGCAACCAGGCCTCGTTTGCTTTCTGCAGATCGGCAATCTTTAACACGTATGTGTTTTCGATCGCGGGCTGTAAAACGATGTTGAAATGATGCATTTCGTCGCGCCGGAAAGCGTGTACCCGCCAAACATCGCCCGGGCTTGCCAACAGGAGTTTCTTTTCGACTTGCCCCAGGTTCAG
Source organism: uncultured Gammaproteobacteria bacterium (assembly GCA_964488685.1). Classification (GTDB taxonomy): domain Bacteria; phylum Pseudomonadota; class Gammaproteobacteria. The sequence continues at coordinate 2,614 of CAZAVY010000106.1, read as the reverse complement.
CTTCAGATCATCGATCGCCACGATCTGGTCACCCGCGGACAGGCCGGCGCTTTGCGCGGAACCGGCTTCAAGCAAGCGCAGTAGTGTGAGCCCGGCCTCGCCATCTTTCAAAGCGGCGCCAAGTTCAACCCCGGGTAAATCTCCATTGGCGTCCTTACCGCCCTTGTCCTGCGCGTTCAGCGCCGCACGTTGCACCACGTCTATGCCGGCCGAAGCCAATAGCTCGACCAGGGGTAGCTCGTCAGTGCCATAGATCAGGCCATCGAGAAAGTCCCCGAGATCGACCCCGGCCAGATCACATACGATCTGTTGAATGGTATCGGCGACAACCCCCTCGCCCCGCTCCCGGCATGCAATCCACAGGCGATGCATAACATCGTCCAGGCTATGTTTCGAACCCGTCAAGTGGCGTAACTTCAAATCGATGCAGGCTGCGATCAGACAACCCTTGGCATAATAGCTGACGATGGCGTTAACCGAATTTTCATCCTGCTTGTAGAACCGGGTCCAGGCGTTGAAACTCGATTCCGCCGCGGACTGACGCTTGCGACCGGGCCCGCGCTGGACCCGGGTCATGGTTTGCGCCAATAGCTCGAGATAGCTATCCGCCTCGATCAAACCACAACGCAGCAAGGCCAGGTCGTCGTAGTAGGAAGTGATTCCCTCGAATGCCCACAGTAGATCGGTGTAAACCTCTTGCTGTAAATCACAATCCCGGTAAACCTCCGGCTTGATGCGTTTGACGTTCCAGGTATGGAAATACTCGTGGCTGCAAAGCCCGAGGAAATCGCGGTAGTCATCGTCTACCGCAGATTGTCCGGGTTGCGGCAGGCTCGCCCGGCTCGCGATCAAGCTGGTGCTGGCGCGGTGCTCGAGTCCACCATAACCTTCACCGACGACCATGACCTGGAACTGGTAATAATCCATCGGTGCCGGCTCGCCAAAAAAGCGGATATGGTGTTCGCAGATGGTCTTGAGATCGGTCGCCAGGCGTAGCTGGTCGCATTCGAAACGACCGCTCAGGATGATATCGTGCGGCACGCCGCAGGCTTCGAAGGAAATACAGGTGAAGTTACCCATCTCCACCGGATGATCGATCAAATCGTCGTAGTTGATGGCTTCATACAACCCGAACGCATAAGCTTCGGCCTGTTTGCGTTTGAGGGAGGTGGCGAGTTTCCAGTCTTTACAGGCCGCCGGGCCCGGTTTTTCGATCATGACCTCGCAGGCTTGATCGCCCTGACCCAATACCTCCAGAAAAACGCTGCTGCCATTGTAATAACCGTGACTGTGATCAAGGTGCGCCGCGCGTACCGAGAGGTCTTTCGCATAAACCTTGTACTCAATTCTCAACTCGCCGGTACAGGCTGCCACGCGCCAGTTGGATTTATCGATCTGTTCGACCCCGACTTCGCCATCCTGGCAGAACACACGCAGGTCGAGCAGGTTACGCGCAAAATCGCGAATCATGTAACTCCCCGGTATCCAGTTAGGCAGGCGTAACTGCTGCCCGGCCCGGTCGGGACTGTCGATACCGATGGATACATCGAAATAGTGGCTACTGGGATTGTGGCTGGTTATCCGATACCTGATCATCTGCAAAAACTACTCATCAAACGATGGCGAAGTGTATCATTGGCGGCTTTGACACCAAATCTAAATAGCTGCATAGATGAACGCTTCGCTCAAACATTTAAATCGCCATTCAACCCCGGCCAAAGCGCTGGTCGATCCGGCGCCGGATGATTCGCAGTTGCGACAAATCCTTGAAGTCGCTTTACGCGCGCCCGACCACGGCCGTCTGCGTCCGTACCGATTTATTGCGATCCGCGGTTCGGCTCGTTATCGGCTTTCCGATCTGTTCGGGCGGGCGATACAGCAGCGAGAACCCGATGTCGAACCCGCCTACCTGCAAAAACAGAAGCACAAGCCGCTGCGTTCACCACTGATCGTGGTGGTGGTGGCAAGCTTGATCGAAAGCGAAAAAATTCCCGAAATCGAACAAATGCTGAGTGCGGGCGCCGCCGCGCACAATATCCTGCTGGCGAGTAACGCGCTCGGTTTTGGCTCTATCTGGTTGACCGGTGCCAATGCCTACGACCCGTTTGTGCGGACCGAGCTCGGGCTCGCGCAAAACGAGCGCATCATCGGTTTCATCTACCTCGGCACACCCGAACTCCGAATACCGTCACGCGAGCTACCGCCGTTGGATGATTACCTGAGTGACTGGGGATGAGGGGCTTTCGGGGTATACCCGCGAAAGCGGGTATCTGACAACGCGCCGCCCTCGCAAGATCCCGGCTCGGAGGCCGGGATGACTAAATGTAATAGATCGGGGTGACTAATTGTAATGGACCGGGGTGAGGCAGCCTGGAATGATGGTTTGACGTGTTAACCGGGCGGGCGGTGGGCCTGAAAACCTAAGATTCGATTCGTTCTTCTTCATCGGGATGCCCGTAAGCACATAAGAAACCGCCGACGAATTCTATAGCGGGGTCGAAAGGATCACCCGGATCGACTTTTGCCTCAATCTGGCCACGATAGTGCTCGGCGCTGTCCCTGGGTCGATAGCCGAGGTGCGCCACCTTGTGATTTGAAAAGAAAGCTTCCTGGT
>CAZAVY010000105.1:0-8958 GCA_964488685.1 uncultured Gammaproteobacteria bacterium | reverse complement strand
ACTTTATAGTTGCCGAGTTTTTTCTCGTGGATAAAACGTTCCAGCATCGCAATGATCGCGGTATCGCTTATTTCTTCCCAGGTGATGTTGTCAAACTCGTAAAAACGCATGCTCCGGGTTAATGGATAAGCGATTCCATTTCCCGGGTCCGTTCGCGCATCTGCGCGACCCCGCTATCATGGTAAATACTACCCGCCCGGTGCAGATATCGCCTGGCCCGGTCCATCGCGAAATTTGAATTGTAAAGCACCGCGATAATATCGGCCTGGCGCTGGAACATCGAACGCTCACCGGTAGCGGCGAGTGTTTCGCTGGATTTTATTCTGAATTTCCAGGCCCGCTCAATCTCGCCACTACGCAGATAGTGATGGTAGAGCATTTGATAGTCACGCGCTTGCGATGTCTGTATCAGATCCTGCAGGTGCTGCTGGAACAGCGCATCGATTTCAGCTTCGACCAGGCTCGCATCTGTTTCACTGACAAGGCTGCGATCCAGCCCGCCGATGAGGCGACGCATATGGGTCATCTGGCCGGTCGAGGCAAACAACCTGGCAGCCTCGATACGGGCCTGTTGCGCCTGGTAACCGTCGTGCATCTTGTCGTGCAACGCGGCAAGCGCCTCCCATGCATCCGCGGCGGCACCATAACGTCGAATTTCGAGGTTGGCCTGAATCACCCGCTGCAGGTTCCCGTTCACCTCCTGGTAATAACCGCGGGCTATCGAATTGCGCGCCTGCCATAGCGCATCGTAGGTATTGGAAGCGAGGCGCGCCAATTCGCGTGCGCGAATGTTCAATTGCCCCAGCAACTGGTAAGCGCGTGCCGTGGCCATTGCATTGCCTTCCGACATGGCCAGGTAAAGCGCCTCCTGAAGATATATCTCGGCGCTTGACAACTCCTGCTGATGGATGGCGACTTCACCCAGTAAAAGCAGGGTATCGCCAAGCTGGGCCTGGTCATCCTGCAACACGGCCGCCGCCGCGACTTCGAGTAAATGGGTACGTGCCTGCGCGTACTTTTGCTGGCGCAATAAATCGCGAATCAAAAGATCGCGCCTGCTGTCTTCGATATCGAGCCGCTGCAGTTCGGCATCGATATCAATCTCGGCAGTGCTGTCGGCTAGCAGCCACCGATCGTACAAAACCGGGGCGCCACTGGTCGCCTCAATTCCAGTTTCAACCGGCTCATCGCGCAACAGGAAAAAATGCACCGCAATCAACATCGCGAGCACGGGTACCGTTGTCACCGCATGGTCTGGAATGTAGCGCTTGAAATTCATCGTAGCAGCCATATTACGCCGCTACCGCCCGAATGCAAAGTGACGCTCCGGCAAATACATCCCCATGGCCGTGCCCCGGGGTGGGAACTAAAAGTTAGATGTTACTGCCCAAAGCGTCGAGGTAGAGTTGCTGGAAATGGCGTACACCGTGTTCAGACAGTTCGCTGCGCTCGGGGTCGATCACAAAACGCCCCGGGGTGTAACCTTTCGACTGCAGGCCTCGTTGAACGCTCTCGCACAGACCCACGTCTTCCGGTTGCAGGACATCGCGTTGATAGTCCATCGCGGCGAATTGCTGTCGGCTTGGTTCCGGGTTTGGCAGATACCAGTCCTGGTGTTCGATGGTGCCCCCGCCCCGTTTGGAATCATCTGCAGGGTCGAAAAATTCGGTTTTCCGGGATAAATCCAGATGGTCAGGTTGGGCCACAGTTGGAGCTAAACCGAGTAGTAGTGCCCCATAACGCCGCCAAAAACGACCGCGCCAATCCAGTGGCTATGCAAAAAGGCGCCAAAACAATGCGCCGCAACCCGATCGGCTATGAGGAATTGCTCGTAGCCCAGCAATAGCGCGACGACGCCCAGTCCCAGGTAATATACGCCGCTAAAATCGAGATCCAGACCCAGCAATATCAGAACCAGCACAAACAGCGTCTGGAACACGGCGATCATGATTCGATCATAATCGCCAAACAGAATCGCGGTCGACTTTAGCCCGATTTTCAAGTCATCTTCACGATCCACCATGCTGTACATGGTGTCGTATGCGACGGTCCAAAGCACGGCAGCCAGGTACAACAACCAGGCCTGTTTCGGTACCTCTCCGGTCTGCGCGGCAAAGGCCATGGGTATTGCCCAGCCGAAGGCCACGCCGAGATGCACCTGGGGCAGGTAGTGAAACCGCTTCATCAACGGATAACTCGAGGCGAGCAGGATTCCACCGAGAGAAAGCAGAATCGTAAACCGGTTAAGGCTCAATACCAGCAAGAAAGCCATTGCTCCCAGTACCGCAAACACACCCAGCGCTTCCCCTGGCGCAATCTTTCCGCTGGTCAAGGGTCGATCTGCGGTGCGCGCCACTTGCCTGTCGATATCGCGATCGATGTAATCATTGATGGCACAACCGGCCGAGCGCATCAGAAACACACCACAGACAAATACCACCACAATCCAGCCATCGGGCGAGCCACCCGCGGCAATCGCCAGCGCCCATAGCGTCGGCCATAGCAACAGGTAAAAACCGATAGGCTTTTCGAAGCGGATCAATCTCGCGTATAACCCAAGCCTGGAAGCCAGTCCGGGTGGCAGATCAGGAAGTCTGAATCCTCTAGATTTCATCAAAAATCGATGCGTGCCAGGAAAAAGTCGTTACTATACGCGTTTATTTCAGCAGGGCGAAACAATGATTCGCAGTTTCAAAGACACCCGTCCGATTATCGGAGCTGGCAGCTATATCGACGAATCCGCGGTCGTAATCGGCGATGTAGAAATCGGCGAAAATTGTTCGGTGTGGCCACTTACCGTTATCCGTGCGGACATAAACAAGATCCGTATCGGTGACAACACCAATGTCCAGGATGGCAGTGTATTACATGTAACCCACCCGGGTGAATACAGTCCCGAAGGCGCCGAATTGCACATCGGCAATCAGGTTACCATTGGCCACAAGGCCTTGTTGCATGGCTGTCGAATCGGTAACCTGTGCCTGGTAGGCATGGGATCGATCATAACCGACAACGCGGTGATTGAAGATCGCGTCATCGTCGGTTCCGGCAGCCTGGTACCACCCGGCAAGGTTCTCGAGTCCGGATACCTTTACTTCGGTAACCCGGTAATCCGCAAAAGAGCATTGACCGAGCGCGAATTCGAATACCTGGGTTACGTGGCAGATCACTACGCCCTTTTAAAACAGAATTATTGAGGTTGGATCAATGAAGCGCTGGGAATGCATCGTATGTGGATATATCTATGACGAGGCGCAAGGCTGGCCGGAGGATGGCATTGCGCCGGGCACGCGCTGGGAGGATGTACCCGATGACTGGCTGTGTCCGGATTGCGGCATGAGCAAGGATGACTTCGAAATGATCGAGATCTGATAGTCCGGGCTTTGCCTGAGCGCAACCAGATTTTTGCTAGTAACGGGAGATGGTTAAGCTGTCTCCCATTGTCTGGCGATTTCCCGTAATCCGCCAAGTGCCAGCTCGAGGGTTTCCTGGAACCGCGCAATTTCGGGGTAGACCATGTAGGCGGGGCGTTTCATTTCCGGCGCACCCTCCACCAGAAATAACACCCCCTGTTCCAGAGGAGGTTGCACCAGACGCATCGGGAAGTAACCCGAGCCACCATTTTGGCGAATGTACTCTAGCCCGAGTGACCCCAGGCCTACTGAGATTGCGGGCGTATCCATGTTCGGAAAAGCTTCACCGTGACGACGGCGAAACGCTTCGCCCCAGTCGACGAAAACATAGTCTTCGATCCAGCCGTCGGTCAGTTCGCGCTGATCGGTAGCAACCAGCAACAGGGTTTCTTCGAGCAAATCCTCGATTACGAGGCCTGGGGTCTGGCGCGGCTCATACATGACACCGATATCAAGCAATCCATCGGAAAGCTGCCGCATCAGGCTCGGCGAGTAATCTGCTTCGACATGAATTGCGACATGATTTGCGTTGTTGCGCATCCACGGGATCCACTCTAGAACCAGACTTTCCCAGAGACTGACCTGGGTACCAAGGCCGATTCCCTGGCTAAAACTTTCCGGCAATGATATGCGTTGTTGCGCCTGTTGCCAGAGGCGTTGAATATTGAGCGCATACTCGCGAAAATGCTGACCGGCTGATGTCAGCTCGACTCCGGAATGACCACGCTTGAACAGCATCCTGCCGAATCGATCCTCCATCGTCTTGATACGCGCGCTAACGGTTGATTGGGTGACGTGCAGATTCTCCGCGGCACGATTGAAGTTGCCACAACTGGTAATTTCCAGAAAGGTACGGATATGGTCGATTTTCACGCGATCCTCCATTCGTAATGGCTATCGGATAATTCGATCATACTATGCATAAAAATTTGATTTTCAAATATATTAGATGCCCTAGTATTGAAGCCCGCTCTGAATCAGGATACAAATGCGTCCCGGATTTCTTCACTCCCTGACTGGAACGGTCGGCGCCGCCGCCTTCCTGGTTTTTGGGCTGTTTCTGTTTTCATTGCAGGACATTGTTCTTAAATATTTCAGCGACAAGTATTCGGTGCTGCAACTGGTACTTTTACGCGGTGAGATCGCAATGATTTTAATCCTCGCTCTGCTGGCGATATCCGGAAACACCACCCCCCTGCTGTCAAAGAAACCGAAATTGATACTGGCGCGAGGGCTGCTCGGATTTACCGCGTACATCGCCTACTACCTCGCGATTGCCGCGATGCCACTGGCCGAGGTGGTGGCTATTACCTTCACCATGCCGTTATTTGTCACCGCGATGTCGGCGCTTGTTCTCGGAGAAAAAGTGGGGTTGCGACGCTGGGGTGCAGTCATCTTCGGCTTTATCGGCGTCATGATTATTTTATCGCCGAGCGGCGAATTCAATTCGCTCGCGGTCGTGCTCGCCTTTATCGCGGCAATTTCCTACGCAATTCATACCGTTATAACACGCTTCCTGCGCGACCACGACAACCCCCTGACGATGGCATTCAACACGTTGCTGATAATTACCCTCGCCAGTACCTTGTTGAGCATCCTGCTGGTGAGCGGCGTGATCTCGATTAGTTCGGATCATCCATCGCTGGCATTCTTCGGGCGCGCCTGGGCAATGCCGGGCGCTATTGATATGTTGCTGATTTTCGCGATTGGCGTTATCGCCGCAATCGGATTTTATTGCCTGTCCAAAGCTTACTGCATGTCGGAAGCAAGTGCGTTGGCACCGTTCGAATTCAGTTATATCATCTGGGCAATCGTATTCGGCTACCTGTTCTGGAACGAAGTGCCCGGTATAACCACGATCGTCGGAATTCTGATCATCATTTCGAGCAGTATGTACATCTCCTACCGTGAGCGTCAGCTCGAAAAGCGCAACGCTCTTTACCCATCGGCAAATATCTCGCTTGCCAATGAAAATAGCTGAATTCACCACTGGTAAGCGCTGCTGAGAAATCCTGCAATTTTTTCCTGAAATACGGTTCTCGCGGCCGACCGGCCAACACCATAACAAACCTGCAGCGGCAATAAATGCTCTTCGCGCGGATGGCAATAGCGCGCCTGTGGCGCCATTTCCCAGTTGATTATCCGTACTTCACGCTCATTTTCAGAGAGCCCCGGATCGCTGCAAGTCTCGGCCAGCCAGGTTTCAAATTCCTGGTTGCACTGATCGATCGAATCATCGGGCCGGCGCATCAACGCCTTCATGTTGTGGAACGAAGACCCGGAACCAAGTATCAAAATGTTCTCGCTTTTGAGTTCCGCCAGGGCCTGCCCTAACTGGACATGCGTGGCGGCATCCAGGCTGGCGGCAAGCGAGATCTGTATACAGGGGATATCAGCCTCGGGATACATCAGTATTAACGGCACGAACAAGCCATGATCGAACCCGCGCCGGTAATCAAGCCGGGCTTCGATGCCCGCATGCGCCAACAACTGCTGCACCCGCTCGGCAAGCTCGGGATGTCCCGCTACCGGATACTGGTACTGGTAGGTTTCGACAGGAAATCCATGGTAGTCGTACAATAACTCCGGTGACCGTGACGCGGTAATTGCGATCACCGGCTCTTCCCAGTGTGCGCTGATAACAATGATTGCATCCGGTCTTGTGAAAGTTGCGGGTAACTCGCCTAAAAACCGGTTCAGTGCCACATGCCCGGGGTCGTTCATCAACGGCAACGGGCCGCCGCCATGGGGAATGTAGAGAATGGTTGCATTACTACTCATACGGCCATCAGGTCGCTAACCGCCTGTTGGATTTGAGTGGCGATTTCATCGTCGACGACGATGCCTTGCCCGCTGTCGAAATTTTCCATAAACAAAGGTAGCGAAATACTCGCCAGGATTTGCCCGCCAAATCGCGGGATCTGCCGCTGTGCAAGTTCAAGCACCGAACTGCCTCCGCGGCCACCGGGGGAGGTTGCCAGCAGCAGCATCGGCTTGTCCTGGTATACCTTTGGATTGATACGCGAGGCCCAGTCGTAAATATTCTTGTAGGCCGCGCTGTAGCAGCCATTGTGCTCGGCAAAGGAGATGACAACACCATCGCTGTTGGTGATTTTCTCGTAAAATGCATGCGCCAGTTCCGGTTGCCCAAGTTCATCCTCGCGGTCTGCGCTAAACAAAGGCAACTCGAAGTCGTTCAAGTCAAGAATCTCGACTTCGGCATCCACCAACAAGCCGGCGATGTAGGCGATCAGCTGCTTGTTGATTGAGCGACTACTGCTACTGGCGGCAAAAGCAACGATTCGTTTGGTCATGGATTTACGTTCATCAAGATCAGGTTTTCACGATTGATCAGTTCAGGATCATCCTGGTAACCGAGAATTTCGGGAATCTGCCGGCTCGCCTTGCCGATAATCTGTTTGCATTCATCCGACGGGTAGTTAACCAGACCGCGTGCTATCTCGGTACCATCCGGCGCCAGACAGGCGACCACTTCGCCGCGATTGAACACGCCGCTGACCGCCTTGACGCCGATCGGTAAAAGACTCGCATTATTGTTGATCAACACCTCGACCGCACCTTCATCCAGGCTCAATTCGCCGGTACAACGCATGTGCCCGGCAAGCCATTGCTTGCGCGCCGCAAGATGCCCTTCGCTGGCTTCGAGGAAACTGCCCAGTGCTTCTCCTTGCACCACGCGTGTAATCACGTTCTCGAGTTTACCGGAAACAATAACAGTGTGGGTACCCGAACGAGCCGCAAGTATCGCCGCGCTGACCTTGGTTTGCATACCACCACTGCCGAGATGGCCGCCGCTGGGGCCCGCATAGTCAAGCAGCCTGGGATCCCTCACATCGGCGTGGGCTATCAGTTTAGCGTTTTTGGTATCGGCTGGATTAGCATCGAACAGGCCTTCCTGGTCGGTCAGAATGATCAGTAAATCAGCCTCGATCAGGTTGCTGACCAGGGCACCGAGGGTGTCATTATCGCCAAATCGTATTTCTTCATTTGAAACACTGTCGTTTTCGTTGACCACCGGTACCGCACCGAATTCAAGCAGCGTACGTAGCGTGGAGCGCGCATTCAGGTAACGGCGACGATTCGACAGGTCGGCATGGGTTAAAAGTATTTGCGCACTGTTTATACCATGCGCCTGAAAACAGGCTTCGTAAGCCTGCACCAGTCCCATTTGCCCAATCGCAGCGGTGGCCTGCAACTCCGAAATATTACTGGGTCTCGATTTCAATCCGAGCCGGGTGATGCCCTCGGCGATCGAACCCGAAGAAACCAGGACCACATCGACGCCCCGGTTGCGCAATACTGCCATCTGCTCCGCCCAGGCGGTGATCATGTCGCGATCGAGCCCCTTACCGCCAGCGGTGAGCAGCGTTGACCCGATCTTGACGACGATTTTTTTATACGGTTTCATTAGATTCGACGAAACTCATAATGTCATGGCAAAGCTGCTCGGCACCCTGCCCGTTGATCGCACTGATCGCATACACAGGACCTGACCATTCGAGCCCGGTAGTGATTTTATCGCAGACGGGCTGCTGCTCCGCTGCGTTTACCAGATCCAGTTTGTTCAGTATCAGCCAACGCGGTTTCTGACAAAGCACTTTATCGTAACGTCGCAGCTCGTGCAGTATTTTGGTCGCCGATACAACGGCACTATCGGCGCTGGTATCCGGCATGATATCGATAATATGCAGCAATAGTCGGGTGCGCTGCAAATGTTTCAAAAACTGGATGCCGAGCCCAACCCCGTCGGCCGCCCCTTCGATAAGCCCCGGGATATCCGCAATCACGAAGCTGCGATGTTTGCTGACGCTGACTACACCGAGGTTCGGGTGCAAGGTGGTAAAGGGATAGTCCGCGACCTTGGGCCTGGCGGCTGATACTGAACGAATGAAGGTTGACTTGCCGGCGTTGGGCATCCCCAGCAATCCCACGTCAGCGATTACCTTGAGTTCCAACTTGAGGTCAAATTGCTCGCCCGCACTACCCCTGGTGCATTGCCGCGGGGCGCGGTTGGTCGAACTCTTGTAACGCGTATTACCGAGCCCATGGAAGCCGCCGCGCGCAATCAGAGTGGGTTCCGATTGCGAGTCGACATCGGCAATCAATTCACCCTGATCCCGGGTTGTGATCAGGGTACCCAACGGCAATTCAATAGTTATGTCCCCACCCCGGGCGCCGGTGCAATCTTTACTGCGCCCGTCAGCACCCCGTTTGGCGACAAAACGACGCGTATGCCGAAAATCGGAGAGCGTGTTTAGATCGGTGCTGCCGACGACATATACCGACCCACCATCACCACCATCACCCCCGTCGGGGCCACCCATCGGAATATATTTTTCGCGTCGAAAACTGACAATGCCGTTTCCGCCATTGCCCGCTTTCACGAAAATGTCAGCCTCATCGATAAATTTCATCGCGGCATAATATCATCCGGAATCAAAAACCCCCGCCACTAAATGGCAAGCCATTTAGCCCGGACATTTCATGAACTGCCGCGATGATTGCGCAGGACTTTGTTTTCTCG
>CAZAVY010000104.1:0-8968 GCA_964488685.1 uncultured Gammaproteobacteria bacterium | reverse complement strand
GTCGCATAGTTGCTTGTACCGGCGAGCCCGTCGATCGTTCCATCGTAAGAAGCAACCAAAGCTGAAGCCGGTTAGCATTGAATCTGTATATGTTGAAACTACTGCCCCCGTGACGCCAGCATTTTTGATTTTGCGTATTATCGATAATTGGTTTAATTTGAACCAATAATTGCAGAGGAATCCGAACATGACCAAAGCCAGAGAAGTAACATTTGTCAGCGCGGTTGGTACCGCCATCGGCACCTATGGCGGGGTGGATCTGAAGATCATGGGTATCGGCCCGGTCCCGGCGGTGCGTTCGGTGATGCAAAAAAACCGGTCTGTCGATCGCCGATATGGACCTGATTGAACTCAACGAGGCTTTCACGGCCCAGGCGCTGTCGGTTATCCGCGAGCTCGATCTGCCGGTGGAAAAGACCAATCCGAACGGCAGCGGCATTTCGCTGGGCCACCCGATCGGTGCGACCGGCGCGGTGATTACGGTCAAGGCCCTGCCTGAACTGGAACGCATCGACGATCGAGATCAAGGGCACTGATACCGGTGTGAATCTGAAACACCGCGGTGAGGAAGAGTAATCGAGTATCATATTAAAATCAGTATCCTCTGTCTTGACTGGAGAACCGCCACGCATGAGCCATATTGAAATTATTATCTATGCCTTGCTATGGTTAAGTTTCGGACTGATCCACTCCATGCTTGCGCGTGCGTCCGCGAAGCGCATTTTACAACCCCTGCTGGGACGCGCTTACCGTATCAGTTATAACTTGTTTTCAAGCCTGCATATCGGGCTCGTCATCATCGGTGGCCGGATTGTGCTTGGTGAGAACTCGGCAAATTTCGACATGGACAACAGCCTTATCCTGGTTGCCACCGCCTGTCAGGTAACAGGGGTAGTTATCATTTTGTTCAGCCTGACACAATACGACCTGGGGCGTTTTGCCGGTGTTACGCAACTTATAGGTAGCGGCAACGATGCTGGCGACATCGAGTCGCTACACGTCACCGGATTGCATCGTTATGTACGACACCCCCTGTACCTGGGAGCTTACCTATATTTGATGGGGGGGGCGGTTGGTGAATTTGGTATGCAAACAGCCTTGTGGGGATGCCTGTACTTACTGGTGGGAACCTGGTTTGAAGAACGCGGCCTGGTTACTCAATATGGCCAGGCCTATGTAGACTATAAACAAAAAGTGCCGGCCATAATTCCGTTTAAAGGGCGCGCTGGATAAACATGCATTAACCGCGATGCCTGGTCTTTCGCGTTGCTACAGCAAGCAATGGGTCATCAGGCCAGGGATGTTTCGGGTAACGGCCCTTCATCTCCTTTTTGACTTCATGGTAAGACGAGCGCCAGAAACCGGCCAGGTCTTGAGTAATTTGCAGGGGCCTACCGGCGGGAGATAACAAGTGTACAACCAGTGGTACCTTTCCCCCTGCGACGGTCGGGGATTGCTCACAGCCAAACATTTCTTGCAGTTTTACCGCCAGAACCGGCGGAGTCTCGGTATAGTCGATGGCGATAGAAGAACCCGAAGGTACCTTCAAACGTGTCGGGGTGAGCTTCTTAAGCCGCTGATGTTTTTCAAAGGATAGTAACGCACCAAGAATTCTCTTCAAATCAAGCTTTTTGAAATCCTGTAGTAAATTTACGGCATCCAGAAATGGGGCCAACCAACTCTCAAGCGTGGCAAGCAATGCTTGCTGGCTAACATCCGGCCAGTCATCTTCACTTTCAATCGACCGCAGCAGCGAAACCCTGGCGCACCACTGATGCAGTTCAGCTGTCCAGGGTAGTGGTTTAAGCCCCTGGTCTTGCAGGTACTGAATCAACGCCTTCCTTTTCGCAGTTGTCGGAACCTGGTCCAGGGTTTTTCTGAACAATATCAAAGCACCTATTCTTTGCTGGTCTTCGGCAAGAAATCGTCTGGATTTCCTGTCCCATTCCGCAACGGTTTCAATACAAACCAAATCACGCAACACTGCGGAGAAAAGTTTTTCATCGAGCATTGCAGCCGACCGAATAAGATCGCTCTTGCCGCCCTCGATACAGTTGATTTCAGCAATGGCGAGCCAGCGGCTTTTACCCAGATGATGCTCTCCGACAAGCCTGGCACCGCGGCCGTTTGATAGATGGTAACCACCGGAACCTCGACGACAGGCGATTCGATCCGGGTAGGCACAGGCGAGTAAATAACCCGGCAGTTGATCATCACCGAGCATATTTTCGAGCCCGGCCTTATGGGTATCCAGTTTAATCGCCATTTGCTCGAACTGACGGGCCAGCTGGCGGGTTCGATTTAACCACCCCTGGTGTCGAGGCGGGCAACGAGTCTCACCTGTCAGGATATCCAGTCGATGGCCAATATCCGGATTATCCTGGTAAAACGGATCCCGGTCAGACAACAGGCTTGCTAACAGTGATGCCTGTTTGATAAATCCTGCTTCCGCGCCCCGAACCAGTAAATGAGCGAGTCTGGGGTGTACCGGAAGTGAGGCCATGGCCTGACCATGCGCGGTGAGGATCCAGGCCCTTACTTTCTTTTCTATCGCACCGAGTGAGCGCAGCAAATCCAGCGCCTGTTTCCAGGGTCCTTTCGGTGGTGGGTCCAGCCAACTCAATTCGGCAGGATCATCCACGCCCCATTGCAACAATTGTAACGCCAGGGGCGCAAGATCGGCTTTTAAAATTTCTGCCGTACCGTGCGCCGCGAGTTGTTGCTGCTGTTCGGCTGACCAGAGCCGATAACATTTACCGGGTCTCAATCTGCCGGCACGTCCCGCGCGTTGTAGGCTGGACGCGGTTGAAATTTTTACCGTGTACAAACCCGTCATACCCGTTGCCGGGTCAAATCTGGCTTCGCGGACCAGGCCGGAATCGACGATAACATCTACGCCCTCAATAGTCAGACTGGTTTCGGCAATATTGGTCGCGAGCACTACTTTCTGATCGTTTGACTGTTTACCTGATAGCGGTGCAATCGCTCGTTGCTGGTCTTCAATCGTTAAATTGCCAAACAGAGGGCGCAGATGGATGCCCTTGATTTTTGCCTCGATCAGCCAGGTCGACAGCGCCTGGTTGGTACGGTGAATTTCTCCCTGGCCCGGGAAGAAAGCGAGCACACTACTATTCGGATTATGTTCCAGCGCCTGCTTTATAGTAGCGACCATTCGCTCGACTATGCTTTCCTTCGCTTGCCTGGCACGGCTGTAAATAATATCCACGGGATAGGCTATACCCTCACTTTTCACAATCGGCGCATCACCCAGCATCTGTGCGATGGGCTCGCTATCGAGCGTGGCTGACATGACAAGAATTTTTAACTGAATTTTATTATCCCCGGCCTTGCTACCGTACAACGCTCGTCCTTTCAGGCACAGACCCAGCGCCAGATCGGAATCCAGGTTGCGCTCGTGAAACTCATCGAAAATCACCAGCCCTACATCATCCAGCGCAGGATCTTGTTGTAACATCCGGTTCAAAATGCCTTCGGTGATGATTTCAATTCTGGTGTGCCTGCCAACTTTCGACTCCAACCGCATTCGATAGCCGACGGTTTGGCCGGGGGATTCATCGATCAGGCTCGCCATCCGAAAAGCGGCGGATTTTGTGGCAATTCGCCTCGGCTCCAACATCAGGATTTTATTGTCGCCAAGCCATGGTTCATCCATCAATGCCAGCGGAACCAAAGTTGTTTTGCCTGCACCCGGTGGCGCTACCAGTACAACTTCATCAGCTTCGGACAAACGCTGTTTCAGAATATCTAAACAATCTTCAACTGGGAGAGAATTCCGCTTCAAGGTTCATTGCCTTTGGTTTCATAGTCGGTGATTGGAAAACTTAACTCGAGATTGAATTAAATAGTAAAATTCACTTACTATTCTTCAATCAACTTCCATTCGGAAGCAGCGGAATATCGACACTGAATCGATGCTTTCTCTACAGAATTTTGATTACCAGGCGGGTTCCCGGCAAAATCGACCTTCTCCGTTTCCATAGTCAATCCGTCACTGTCAAAATAATACGAGCTCAGCTGGCGATATCCGCTGCCACCGACCTCTTTGATGAGTGGCTCGGATTCGATTTCCAGAAAAACCGCCAGATACTGATTCCAGTTATCAAGGTCGATTTCGCAGGTGTAAACAATCGCCGCTTCTGCGCGCTCATCCCCACACAGATTTCCGAATTGGGCTTCGGTTGGATAAAAATAGCAAATTTTCCCGACGGAATTCGAAGTTTTCAGATACTGGTCATATCGTTCGATTTGGGCAATTAATATTGATTTAACATCCTCTGCCGAGTCACACTCCCACCCGGAAGCGCCCAGCTTTTCAACCAGCTCAAATGCTTTAGGCCGGCAATAGCCAGCGTCATTGCGGGCATTCCACGGAAAGGTGGTAACTGAAGATTTGGTGTACTTGACGCGACAGGTATATCCGGGATTACTCACTACCGCCACATGCCGGGTAGCGCCCTCTTTCTCACAAGTGTAACTAAAATCGATTTCCCGCCCCTGCGAATGAGCGCTGATGAAAACACTACATAAAACAAAAAGGCCGTAGAGGTAAACTTTGTCAGCTTCGCCAACCATTTTTGATTGTCCGCCAATCGAGCGCTGAACAACAGGGTAACATGGAACAAGAAAGATGGCGTGATTCGAATATTCCCGAAATACGAAAAATAGCTGATTCTGCGTATCGAGAAAGAACGACGCTTTAAATCAAATAAAACAACGACCTATACAAGAAATCCCCCGAATAGTCGTTGCCGGCTTCACTCCGAACTATATTCTCATGCCTGAATTCCTTCAGCTTGTAATATAGTTCCCTGATACTTTTCACCGCGTGACGTAAGTCCCTGATATGTTGCGCCGCATCGCGTACCTTAAGTTACGCGCCTGCTGTCTCAATTGCAGACGATAATGATCAGATCACTGGCTTCGGAGACTGGACATAAGCCAGTCTTCCAGCAATCCCCGCAACGTGCACTTGACCTTACCGATCACGATGATCTGATGTGGACTCACATATCCTTCTTCGAAATCCACCAGGCTGTCGTTTATCTCCAGATAGGTACCATTGGTTGATTTCAGGTCGCGAAGATAGATTCGTTCATTTTTAATTCTCATCGCGGCATGACGCTTGCTGACACTGGGGGAATTGATATAGATATGACCTTCTCTGCCTATGATATAAGTTTTACCATCAATGAGTCCGAACTCCATACTCAAGCTGTTGTTCATTTAAACAGTCTGCAATCATTATAAGGCTAGGCCGCAAAGCTACCATGACAGGGATATGCAATACATCACTCAGATGGGTTAAATATGGCTTTATAGCCTGACAAAACGAGGGGCGATCGGGAAAATGCAATAGTTTCTCGAGTTACCGCAATATTAATGCCTTAAATCATGCCCGCCGGAGTGTTTACATTCAAGCGTGCTCAGTAACATTGATAATTTCAGAATCGATTACTTATAATGGCCGACAGGAATGGATGGATTGACAGGGCGTATTTAATGGAACTCTACTTATTCACTTTTGAATTCAACAGGGTAAAACAGGGCCTACGATGATGATAGACAGGCTTTTTAGGCTTAGCTTTGTCGTATTGGCGTCACTCTTATCCGGTTGCTCTGGTAGCAGTGATGACGATGACTCATCGCTCGGTACCGGCCCCAACGCCTGTAATAGTGGCAGTGCGGGCGAATTCCCCTGTTCCGGTATCTCACTTATCAATAGAATTCCGCTCGAGGCGATGGGTGGTAAAATAGGGAACGACCTGTGGGGCTGGTTTGACGCCCTCACCGGTAAGGAATATGCCTTGATGGGGATGAGAAATGGCACCGCCTTTGTCGATATATCCGATCCGCAAAGACCGGTATTTCTAGGACTACTGCCTTCGACTACCGTGGCTTCCGTCTGGCGTGATATCAAGGTCTATCAGGACTATGCTTATATTGTTGCTGACGACGCTGGTGCACATGGTATGCAGGTGTTTGACCTGACGCGCCTGCGCGGCCAGGTCTCTTCGCAAATATTTGCCGCCGATCTGGTATACAGCGATTTCACCTCCGCACACAACATCGCAATTAACGAAGATACCGGTTTCGCTTATGTCGTGGATACCAATACCTGCAGCGGTGGTTTGCATATGATCGATATCACGACACCTGTCAATCCGCAATTTGCGGGTTGCCATTCCCAGGCTTTTACCCACGATGCGCAGTGTGTTACTTATCAAGGTCCGGATGTCGCCCATCAAAATAGTGAGATCTGTTTTAACGCGAACGGTAACCACGTCGGTATTGTCGATGTCACCAACAAAGCCTCTCCCGTGACGCTTTCTTCAACGGCATATCCGCAGATTGGTTTCACTCATCAGGGATGGGTGACAGAAGACCACCGATTTCTTCTGGCGGGCGATGAAGATGACGAGCTGGGCTTCGGTGTGCCGACGAGAACCCTTGTGTTTGATATTTCCGATCTGGATTCACCTGTATTTATCTACGCCTATGAAGCACCAACAGTCGCTATCGATCATAACCTGTACGTTCTTGGCAACCGGGTATTCGAAGCTAATTATTCTTCGGGGCTGCGAGTGATGGAATTTAATAGTCTGGCAAATCAGGAGATGAACGAAGTGGCATTTTTTGATACTTTCCCGGGCGGCGATGCGACCGATTTTTCCGGTGCCTGGAGTGTTTACCCTTTCCTGCCGTCCGGTAACATTATTGTCAGTGATCAGGACAACGGTTTATTCATTCTTTCGATACCATAGGGTTTGATCGATCACTGCTGGAAAATAAAAGTCTTCCAGAGGGAAGACTTATCAGATGTTCGGGTTAATATTGCTTTGAACGAAAAACACGACCATCGTTTACAATACCACCGGCCTGACGAGAACCTCCCAAAATATAGATGTACCCGTTGTGGCTGGCAACAGCCACTCCATGAAGTGCGACTGGCATTTCATCTTCAAAAACCCACCCGCCCTGTTTCAGCCTTTCTACACTTGGCAGGGTTTTTTGACCCTTCATTATGATTTCTCCACCCAGGATAAATAGCTGGTTATTGTGGTTGATGGCGGCCAGGCCGCCGCGCGCAGTTTGTAAGTCCGGCCCGCCTTGCCAGCGGTTTTTTTCCAGGTCGTAGATTTCGCTTGATGCAATTTCCCCAACACCCGCCCAGCGCCCGCCAATCGCATAGATTTCCCCCCCAAGCTGAACCGCGGCAGTATGTTCGCGCCTTTGATTGAGTGCAGGAAGCTTTTTCCATTCATTCTGGTCTGGATCGTATCTCAGTAAAGAACCGCCTGGGCCATCTCCACCGACTACATAAATGTAGGAACCAACAACGACAGCAGCGGCGGCATACCGGACTTCGGGCATCGGTGCCAGAAGCTGCCAGCGCTTTACCCTGATATCATAGGCATAACTGGTATCGGTAGCTTGCCAGCGAGGATTGGCTCCGCCAAACAAATAAATTTTTCCATCGTATGCCGTGATTGCCAGGTGGTGTCTGCCTTCTGGAAGTTCAGGCAACGAAATCCATTGTTCAGAAAGGATATCGAAGGCTTCAAATTTATTGTTACCGCCCAGACCACCCGGAACGTATATCGTATTTTCCCATACCACGGCAGACATTTCCGATCGCGCGGTTGGCATGGCCGCCAGTTCCTGCCATTGGGCGGCTATGGCCACGGTGGAGAATAACGCCAATTGTAATAGGCTAAACTGGCTAAGCAGGCGTAATTGCAAAGTATTCACGGACATCCAACTACAGGGTTAAATACTCTGACCGGGATAAAAACCTCAGGTTCCCTGAGTGTCGGTTTGGACTTGACCATAACCGAAGCTCAGTCAGGCGCCATCCCTTTTTCGGTAAGCTCAACAATAGCTTCCTCGGTTTTCTCCAGACTGGCCAGGCCCATGCCTTTCAGCACATGAGGAGCCTTGGTAAATTGAATCCCTTGGTAATCGATAATCTCTATCCGATTGCCCCAGGGATCGAGAAAATCCATAAACGGACCCGGCAACAAGCTCACACCCATTTCATCCAATGCTCTGGCAACTAATTTGCGATCATCCACCACCAGCCCAAAATGCCGGTCGTCGTCGGGGGCCTGACTACGTCCTTTGGAAAAATTGACAAACTGATCACCGAGGTCGATAAATACTGCATTGTCGCTACGACTACGTAATTCGAACGCAAGGAAACTACCATAGAACTCAAGTGCTTCGTCGATGTCACCGACTTCGAGCGCGACGTGATTAACACCGATTGCACGGGCTTTTTTGGACTCGCTCACTATTAATATCCTCCAGCAAGCATTCATGCTACTACTATTTAAACTATGGCGATAGACGCATGAAATTCGATATTGCGTCGTAGGATGAAATCTGTGGTTAAAATATCTGGTGGCAGTTGAATTAAATTTTCTACTACCCGGATAGCGGGCAAAAAAATGCCGGCTGGGAATACATGCCGGCAGTAAAGACCTTGATCGGGCAGACTAACCTTCGTCTTTTTCCGTGGTTGCCTTGGGAGTGGCCTGAAACATATTGCTCCAGGTACCCATGTTGAACCAGTTGCTGCCGGTCGCGGCACCGGTTACCCGGGCAGTGGCGTCGGTGTAGGTCGCCGGGTTCATCCATGACATGAAAGTGTTCGGGTTCATCATCTGCTGGTAGCTGGCAGGGTTCATGAAGTTCTCAGGTTTAACACTGGTCATTTCATTTATTATGGCTTGTGGTTGCATCCAGTACATGTAGGTATTGGGATTCATCAAAGCCTGGTAGTTGGCAGGGTTCATCCACTGTCTCATCGCCTG
This sequence comes from uncultured Gammaproteobacteria bacterium, assembly GCA_964488685.1. Classification (GTDB taxonomy): domain Bacteria; phylum Pseudomonadota; class Gammaproteobacteria. Next base: position 134 of record CAZAVY010000104.1, on the reverse strand, counting down.
TGGGTCGGCCATTTGCAGGAAAAACCGGGGCTGAGCAAACTGGGCCCATTGCGCGGGATTCATCAGCGCGTCGTGACTAGCCTTATGCGTTTGCGGGTTGATGAAATTAACGAATGTAGCCGGGTTCGCCGGGT